>NZ_DASUIR010000001.1:0-32547 GCF_036279715.1 Cellulomonas sp.
ACGACCCAGCTCTGACCGGACCGCCAGAACAGCTGCCCGTCCGACGTCGCCGCGTACAAGGCCCGCTCGCCCTTGCCGCCGGCGATCGTCACCGCGTCGTCGAGCGTCGGCAGAGCCCGCGTCTGACCGGCCAGCGGCACAAGGTGGTAGGCCGCGGCGGTCGCCGCGCCCGAGCGGCCGAGGACGCCCAGCGTCGAGTCGTCCACCCAGACGACGCGGGTCGCATCGACGAGCGTGGCGCCGACACCGAGCGCGTCACCGAGCTGTTGCGGCCGATCCTTGTCGTCCCGCATCACCGCAGCGACGTCGAGCGTGAGCCCGTCGGGCCCGCTGGACAGGACCGCGATCCGGGTGCCGTCCCGCGAGACGCGCAACGACCGCACCGTCCGCCCCGCGAGCCAGTCGGCCCCGACGGAGACGAGCTGCCCGTCGGCCCGCACCGCGTCCAGTGCGCCACTCGCACCAGCATGCGCGGACCATGCCCAGCCGAGCCGGTCCACCGACGGCGGCACGAGCCCCGGCGCCTGGAGCAGCACCTTCGCGGGCGTGTCGAGCGTGGGGGCCAGGACCAGCGAGTCCGTTCCGGACAGCAGGACGCGGAACGTGCCGGCTTCGTCACGAGCAGCGTCGTGAGCCCCCAGCCCGGCCAGCGAGCCCACGCCGTCGACCGGGATGAGCGCGCCCTTCGACATCGTCATCACGACGTCGCCCTGCAGCGCCTCGAGCGGCGCCTCGGAGTCGATCCCGCGATTCAGCACGGTCGGCATCGTCCTGAGCGGGACGCCTCCTGCGGTGACCTCGACCCCGCTCACCCGGGGGATCCGGAGCGTCGCCTCGATCTGCGCGAGCAGCAGGGCGCGTTCGGCCGCGTCGGCCAGCGCCGCCCCCGACAGCCCGACCTCCGCGGTCCCGTCGGCCGCGATCGGGACGGCGTCCGGGGTCAGCTCGACGCCGTCCGGGACCGCTGTGCGCACGCCGTCCCGCAGCCAGGCCGAGGGGCCGGCGAGCAGCGCCTGCATGACCGACGTCGCGAGGTTGCGGACCGGGAACCACCGGACGTCGGGCACGAGGTAGCTCTTGTCAGGAGACAGGAAGTAGATCGCGGCCGACCGGTACACCTGCTCGAAGCTCGGCGCCGACAGCACGACGCCGTCGTCGAGCACCGAGATCCGCCACTGCCCGGAGCTGTCCTCGACGAGGTCGAAGGCGAGCGACTCCTGGGCCCCCGGCGCGGCCTCGGCGTACTGGCCGTTCGCGTCGATCCGCGCCGCGACGGTCAGCTTGACCTGGACCTGAGTGTCGGACACCAGCGTGATCTCCGGGATCGACGACGTCGGGTAGACGACGACGCGCTCGCGCGGCCGCCAGGTGCCGCGCGCCTCTCCGGCCAGGTACTCGCGCGCGACGCTGAAGTCGTTGTTGACGTCGGCGCTCGGGTCCCGGCTGAAGCCGGCCGCGCTCGCCGTGAGGAAGCCCTGGACGATCGCCACGGGTCCCGCCCCGGGGTCGGGTCGCTCACCGAGCGGGCTGAGCGGCGCGGGCTCACTCACCTCGTTGACGCCCACACCGACCGCGCCGGACGTCGGGATCGCCGCGCACGCACCCAGGAGCATCGTCACGAGCACGGCGATCGCCGGGAGCACGGTGGTGCGGCGGACAGGCCTGCGGGCGGCGGTCATCGGGCGTCCAGGTGGTCGAGGTCGGTGTCCTGGTCGAGGTCGGGCAGGGCTGCCGGGTCCACTCCCGTGCGCTCGACGGGGGCTGCGACGTCCGGTGGCTGCTCGGGCTCGAGCGGCAGCGGCGACCCGGTCAGGCGGATCCCGGCGCGCCGCGGCAGCGTGAGCCGGAAGCTCGCACCCTGCGCAGGGCGGCTCCAGACCTCGAGCCAGCCGCCGTGCAGGTGCGCGTCCTCGAGCGAGATCGCGAGCCCGAGCCCCGAGCCGCCGGTCGTCCGCGCCCGCGCCGGGTCGGCGCGCCAGAACCGGTCGAAGACGTGCTCGCTCTCCTCCCGCGTCATCCCGACTCCGGTGTCGCGCACCGTGACCGCGACCGCCTCGGCGTCGGCGTCGAGCGTGACCTCGACCGTCGTTCCCTCCGCGTGCTCGATCGCGTTGACCAGCAGGTTGCGCAGGATGCGTTCGACGCGGCGCTGGTCGATGTCGGCCTGGCACCGCTGCTCGGGCAGGACGACGCTCAGCCAGGAACCCTTCCGCTCGGCGAGCGAGACGGACTGCTCGACGACAGCGCTCACGGCATCACGCAGGTCCCGACCCTCGGCGTCGAGCACGGCCGCACCGGCGTCGAACCTGCTGATCTCGAGGAGGTCGACGAGCAGGTCCTCGAACCGGTCGATCTGCATGAGCAGCAGCTCGGCCGACCGCTTGATCCCGGGCTCGAACTCGTCGCGCGAGGCGTGCAGCACCTCCCCCGCCATCCGGATCGTCGTGAGCGGGGTGCGCAGCTCATGGGACACGTCGGACACGAAGCGGCGCTGGAGCGCACCGAGCTGCTCCATGCGGATGATCTGCTCCTGGAGGCTCTCCGCCATCTCGTTGAACGAGCGGCCCAGCGTCGCCAGCTCATCCTGACCGCGCACGGGCATGCGCTCCTCGAGGTGCCCGTCCGCGAGGCGCTCGGCGACCTCCGCCGCGATCCGGACGGGACGGACGACCTGCCGGGTGACGATCCAGGTCATCGTGCCGAGCAGCACCACGAGCGCCGCCCCCGCGATCGCGAGCATCCGTTGGAGGAACGCGAGGCGCTCCTGCTCGGACTGCAGGCTGTACAGGAAGTAGAGCTCATAGGTGCCCGCCACGGGGACGGTGACCGTCTGACCCACGACGACAGCAGGCTCGACCCTCGGCGAGCCGGCCTCGGTGACCGTCGACGAGGGCCACGCGGCCGACTGCCAGCGCTGCCCCTTGCCCGCCTGGGTCTGTGCTCGCAGGTCAGGGCCGATCAGCGAGACGAGGCTCGAGTCCGACGCCATCGGGATCACCAGGACGGGCATCGCCTGCCCCGGCGCCCGCAGCATGAAGACCTCACGGTCGCCCGAACCGCCCGAGCTCAGCGCGAGGACGACGTCGTTGATGAGCTGCTGGACCTCGGTCGAGGTCGTCGCCGTCGACGAGTCGAAGGTCGCCTGCGCCTGCTGGGTGCCGCGCGCGCTCTCCTCGAGCACCTGGTCGACCCGCTGCGTGAACAGCCCGTTGCGGATCCGGTCGGAGAGGTACACGCCCAGACCCGCCAGGGTCGCGAGACCGATCGCCAGCGTCGTGGCGATGACCCGGAGCTGCAGCGACGAGCGCCACGAGCGAGCGAACGCCCGCGGACGGCGGGTGAGCCGGACGCGGATGAGGCGCCACGCCCGTCGCGCGCGCGCTGACACCGTCGCACTCACTGCGGCGTGACGCCCGCCTTGTACCCGACGCCGCGGACGGTGACGACGATCTCGGGCCGCTCCGGGTCCGCCTCGATCTTCGAGCGCAGGCGCTGCACGTGGACGTTCACGAGGCGCGTGTCTGCCGCGTGCCGGTAGCCCCAGACGCGTTCCAGGAGAACCTCGCGGGTGAAGACCTGCCACGGCTTGCGCGCGAGCGCCACGAGCAGGTCGAACTCGAGCGGCGTCAACGAGATCGGCACGCCGGCGCGCGTGACCCGGTGACCGGTGACGTCGATCGTCAGGTCACCGATCGCCAGGTGCTCGGGCGCCGGGTCGTCGCTGCGCCGCAGCCGCGCGCGGACCCGAGCGATCAGCTCCTTGGGCTTGAACGGCTTCGAGATGTAGTCGTCCGCCCCCGACTCGAGCCCGAGGACGATGTCGACGGTGTCCGTCTTGGCTGTGAGCATGACGATCGGCACGCCCGACTCGGCCCGGATCAGCCGGCACACCTCGGTGCCGTCCTTACCCGGCAGCATCAGGTCGAGCAGCACCAGATCGGGCTGCGACGCCCTGAACACGGCCAGCGCACCGTCGCCGTCCGCGCAGAACACCGGCTCGAACCCCTCCGAGCGCAGCACGATCCCGATCATCTCCGCCAGCGCGGTGTCGTCATCGACGACGAGCACTCGACCCTTCATGCGCACATGATCGCATCGCGTACCCGATCCATGGGGACGTGCGTGCGCAGATCACCCCTGCGCGCGGCCGGAGCGGCCCGCGCGCACCCCCGCGTGGCGGCCGGACGAACCACTGCGACCCGGGCGCCGGGGTACCGCACCGTGGCACGATGTGCCGGTCGGCCGGATCGAACCTCGCCCGGCCGACTGCGGCACGCCATGGCGCCGGACCTGCGAAGATCCACGGTGGAGCCGACGACGAACCAGGAGCGCTTGCGATGACCACCCCGCACGAGGACACGCCACGGCCGCCGGGCTGGGCGCTCCCGAACCCGAGCACCACCCCGCCCGCCGGGCCGGGCGCTGCTGCGCCGGGAGCCGGGCCGGTCGGACCGCCTGCTCAGGGCACGCCCCAGGCGCCCGGGTGGGGTCCAGCCCCCGGAAGCACGCAGCCCCCGGGGTGGGGACCAGCCCCCGGAGGCTCCCAGCCGCCCGGCTGGGGACCTGCCCCCGGCTACGGCGGCCCCGGCTACGGTCAGCCCGGCCCGCCCCCGGGCTACGGGGCACCCGCCTGGCGTCCGCCGGCCCTGCAGCCGGGCATCGTCCCGCTGCGGCCCCTGGGCCTGGGCGAGATCCTCGACGGGTCGTTCCGCGCGATCCGGGCGAACCCGCGCGTCATGTTCGGCCTCAGCGCTGCGGTCGTGGCGGTCGTCGTCGCCATCCAGGCTGTCCTCACCTGGTACGTCGGCGGGCTGATCGCGGGCGCTCTCGACGACCTCGCGCGCTCGGCCGACCCGACCGGCGAGCTCGGGCTCGCGGACCAGTTCGGGCCGTCGTTGGCGACCATCCTGACCACACCGTTCGTCGCGCTCGCGACGACCCTCCTGACCGGGCTGCTGATCGTGTCCGTGAGCCGGTCGGTCATCGGCCAGAAGATCAGCGTCGGCGAGGTCAGCCGGATCGCGCGCGGACGCATCTGGTGGGTCGTCGGGTTCACGGTGCTGCTCGGCCTCGCCTGGTCGGTCGCCTTCGCCGTGTACGGCGGCTCGATCGCCCTGCTCGCGAGCCAGAAGCAGTGGGGCGCGCTCGCCGTCGTCGTGCTCGTCGGCGGCCTCGCGCTCGTGGTCGCCGTCGCGTGGGTCACCGTCCGGACGTTGCTCGTGCCGGCCGCGCTGATGCTCGAGGGGGCGCGGTTCTGGGTCACCGTCCGGCGCGCCTGGCTCCTCACGCGGGGCGGCTTCTGGCGGCTGTTCGGCATCTACCTGCTCGTGCAGGTGATCGTCGGAGTCGTCGCGTCGATCATCGTCTACCCCGTGAGCCTCCTGTCCATGGTCCTGTTCCGGGACCCGACGATGACCTCGTTCGGGCAGATCGTGCTCACGTCGGCCGGTTCCGTCGTCGCGCAGACCTTGTCGACCGTGTTCTCCGCCGCGGTGATCGCACTGCTCTACATCGACGTGCGCATGCGTCGTGAGGGCCTCGACGTCGAGCTGGCGCGCGCCGCAGAGACGGCCGCGTGATCGACGGGCTCCTCGCGCTCGCCGCGTCCGCCGTCCCGGTCACCCCGGGCGCGGACGAGGCACGCTCATGGCTCGAGGACGAGCTGCTCGATCCCGCGTACCACAGCAGCCGCAGCCTGCTGCAGCGCTTTCTCGACTGGCTCCAGCAGCAGTTCGAGGGAACGCCACGATTCGGAGCTCCCTCGCTGGTCGTCGCGGCCGTCGTGGTCGGCGTCCTGCTCGTCGTCGCAGTGCTCGCCTTCTGGGTGGCCGGTCCGGTGCGCCGCTCCCGCCGGGTGCGCACCGTCGGCGCGCTGCGCGCAGGAGACGACCGCCGCACGGCCGACCAGCTCAGGTCCGCCGCCGACCAGGCCGCAGCGCAAGGACAGTGGAGCCTGGCCGTCGCCGAGCGGTTCCGTGCCATCGTGCGGGACCTGGAGCAGCGCACGGTGCTCGACGACCGCCCGGGTCGGACGGCCGACGAGGCGGTCGACGCTGCCGCTGCGCGACTACCCGAGCTCGGCGCCGACCTGCGCCGCGCGGCACGCCGGTTCGACGACGTCGTCTACGGCGACGAGCCCGCCGACGCCAGCGACGACACGTGGCTGCGCGGGCTCGACCAAGCCGTCGCGAGCGCCCGGGTGTCCGTGGTGGCATCGGCAGCCAGGTCGGACGAGCTGACGTCCGACGCGGGGCTCAGATGAGCGCGTCGGGCGTCGTCGGCGCCGCACCGGTCATCGGCGACGGTACGACCACCCGCACCCGTGCCCGCAGCCGGTGGCGGCGCGCGCGCTGGCCGCTGGCCGTCATCGGCGTCATCCTGCTCACCGCGCTGCTCGCGGCGCTGCCGGAGCCCCGCACGTCGACCACGGCGCTCGCCCCGGACAACCCGCAGGGCAGCGGCGCGCGCGCAGCTGCGCAGGTGCTCGGTCGACAGGGCGTCGCCATCGACTACGTACGCACCATCTCCGCGGCGACGGCGCACGCGACTGCCGGCACGACGCTCCTCGTGACGAGCGACTACCTGCTGGGCCCGGACCAGATCGACCGCCTCGCGCACACGGGTGCCGACCTGGTGCTGCTGGCGCCCGACTACCTGCTCGAGGGCGTCACGGACGCCGCCAGGGCGTCCTGGGCAGCCGATGCGGTCTCGACCGCGCCGCGGACCGCGCAGTGCGCCGACCCCGATGCCCAGGCCGCGGGCACCATCTCCGGGACCGCGGACGGGTTCGAGGCGCTCGGGCCGTCCGCGACCGTGTGCTTCCCGGCGCCGAGCCCCCAGCGCAGCAACGGCGCCTACCTCGTCGTCGAGGGCTCGCGGCGCATCACGGCGTTCGCCGACGCGGGCATCGTCAGCAACGCCCGCATCACGGATGACGGCAACGCCGCGCTCGTCCTGCGTGCGCTCGGCCGCCACGAGCACCTCACGTGGTACGTCCCGTCGCTCTCGGACACCGGTACGGGCACGTCGACCGGGCCCTCGCTCACCGATCTCCTGCCGCCCGTCGCACCGGTGCTCGCGCTCGAGCTGCTCCTCGTCGCGGTCGTCGCCGGGGTGTGGCGCGCACGACGGCTCGGTCGGGTCGTGACCGAGCCCCTCCCCGTCACCGTGCGGTCGGCCGAGACGACGCGCGGGCGTGGCCGCCTGTACCGGCGCTCGCGCTCGTACGGGCACGCGGCCGCGGCGCTGCGGGCTGGAGCCGCGACGCGGGCGGCCGCTCGGGTCGGGCTGCCCCGGACCGCCGGGGCTCCCGCGGTCATCGATGCGCTCGCGCGCGCGACCGGGCGACCGGGCGACGAGGTCGCCACACTGCTGTACGGACCACCACCGACCGACGATGTCGGGCTGGCACAGCTGGCCCGCAGGCTCGACGAGCTGGAGAGCGAGGTTCACCGATCGTGACCGAGGAACACCCGAACACCCCGTGGCCGACCAGGCACGACACGAGCGGGGTCGCGCTGACCCCTGCGCCGACCGCCACGGGTCCGACACCGTCGCAGGAGCTGCGCGACGCGCTCGGCGCCGTCCGGACCGAGGTGGCGAAGGCCGTCGTCGGGCAGGACGCCGCGGTCACCGGTCTGGTCATCGCGCTGCTGTGCCGCGGCCACGTGCTGCTCGAGGGGGTCCCGGGGGTCGCGAAGACGCTGCTGGTGCGCTCGCTCTCGGCCGCGCTCGACCTCGACACCAAGAGGGTGCAGTTCACCCCGGACCTCATGCCGGGCGACGTGACGGGCTCGCTCGTGTACGACGCGCGGACCGCGGAGTTCTCCTTCCGCGCAGGTCCGGTCTTCACCAACCTGCTGCTGGCGGACGAGATCAACCGGACGCCCCCGAAGACCCAGGCGTCGCTGCTCGAGGCGATGGAGGAGCGCCAGGTCACCGTCGACGGGCTGCCCCGCGCGCTGCCCGACCCGTTCCTCGTCATCGCGACGCAGAACCCCATCGAGTACGAGGGGACCTACGCGCTCCCCGAGGCACAGCTCGACCGGTTCCTGCTCAAGCTCACGCTGCCGCTGCCCGAGCGCGACCACGAGATCGAGATCCTCGCGCGGCACGCCGGCGGGTTCGACCCGCGGGACCTCGGTGCGGCCGGCGTCAGGCCCGCCGCCGGGGTCGAGGTGCTCGCCCGGGCCCGCGCCGAGGTCGCTCGTGTGCAGATCTCGCGCGATGTCCTCGGGTACACGGTCGACGTGTGCCGGGCGACCCGGCAGTCGCCGTCGCTCTCGCTCGGGGTGTCCCCGCGTGGGGCCACCGCGCTGCTTGCGACGTCCCGCGCCTGGGCGTGGCTCTCCGGTCGCGGCTACGTGACACCCGACGACGTCAAGGCGCTCGCCCACCCGACCCTGCGGCACCGCGTCCAGCTGCGCGCCGAGGCGGAGCTCGAGGGCGTCAGCGCCGAGAGCGTGCTCGACACGGTGCTCGCCTCCGTGCCGGTCCCCCGCTGAGCCGTGGCGATCACCTGGCGGGCCGTCGCGCTCGCCGCGCTCGGGATCGTGGCCGTGGTCGTCGTGCCCGTGCCCGGCACGGTGCTGCTCTGGGCCGTCGTCGTCGCGCTCGCGTGCACCCTCGACGCCGGGCTTGCGGCCTCTCCGCGGCTCGTGGCGGTGACCCGGACGGTGCCCGGCTCGGTCCGGCTCACCCAGTCGGCGACGTCGACCGTGACCGTCACGAACGTCGGCCCGCGGAGGTTGCGCGCGACGGTCCGTGACGCGTGGCAGCCGTCGGCCGGCGCGGGGTCCAACCGTCACCAGGTCGACGTCCAGCCCGGCGACGGCCGGCGGCTGGTCACCTCGCTGGTCCCGACCCGGCGCGGCGACCGGCACGCGGACCGCGTGACGATCCGCACGGTCGGACCGCTCGGCCTCGCGGGACGCCAGGTCTCCCTCGACGTCCCCGCGACGCTGCGGGTGCTGCCCGAGTTCGCGTCGCGGCGCCACCTGCCGAGCCGGCTCGCTCGGCTGCGTGAGCTCGACGGGCGCGCGGCCGTGCAGCTGCGGGGCGCCGGGACCGAGTTCGACTCGCTGCGTGAGTACGTCATCGGGGACGACGTCCGGTCGATCGACTGGCGCGCGACGGCGCGCCGCAACGACGTCGTCGTGCGGACGTGGCGACCGGAGCGAGACCGCCGCGTGCTGATCGTTCTCGACACGTCCCGCACCTCGGCCGCGCGCGTGCTCGACGCGCCTCGCCTCGACGCGTCGATCGAGGCCGCGCTGCTGCTCGCGGCTCTCGCCTCGCGTGCCGGTGACCGCGTCGAGCTCGTCGCGTTCGACCGGCGCGTGCGCGCGAGGGTCGCCGGCGTGAGCGGTCCTCGCCTCATGCCGGCGATCGCCGACGCGTTGGCCGGCGTCGAGCCGACGCTCGTCGAGACCGACTGGCCCGGCGCTGTCGAGGTCGTCCGCGCGCGCCTCACCCAACGCTCGCTCGTCGTGCTCCTGACCGCCCTCGAGCCCGCGGCGGTCGAGCAGGGTCTGCTCGGCGTCGTCGGGCAGCTCACCGAACGCCACCGGGTCGTGCTCGCCTCGGTCCGCGACCCCGAGGTCGAGGAGCTGCGCACCGGTCGCCGCGACGCCGCCGAGGTCTTCGACGCCGCAGCCGCCGAGCGCGCCGGGCTCGAGCGAGCCGCAGTCGGTGTGCGCCTCCGGCAACGCGGCGTGGAGATCGTCGACGCGCTGCCGGACGAGCTCGCACCTCGGCTCGCCGACACGTACCTCGCACTCAAGGCAGCCGGGCGCCTGTAGCGGCGGCCGCCTCTCGCCGACGCGCCGCCCCGATGAGCCGACCGCGAACCGGGCACGTGTCAGGGCCGGTCGGTAGCGTCGGGCTGTGCCGACGGTCGACGCCCCGCTCCTGACCCGCGCCGCGCTCAACCGTGCGCTGCTCGCGCGGCAGCACCTGCTCGCGCGCGCCACCGGGCCGGCCCTCGACCTCGTCGAGCATCTCGTGGGTCTGCAGGCGCAGAACCCGCCGAGCCCGTACACGGCCCTCTGGAGCCGCGTCGAGGGCTTCGGGCACGACGAGGTCGGTGCGGCGCTCATGAGCCGTCGCGCTGCGCGGATCGCCGTCATGCGGGGCACGATCCACCTCGTCACGGCCGCGGACGCGCTCGTGCTCCCCAGCCTCACGGCCGCCCTCTACGCGCGCGACCTGCGCACCAACACCCAGCACGGTGCCGGGCTACGCCAGCTCGACCTCGACGAGCTCACGAGTGCCGCCCGCGCCCTCGTCGAGCAGTCGCCCCGGGCCACGACCGAGCTCGGTCGTCTGCTCGCCGAACGATGGCCAGACGTCGCACCCGCGACGCTCGCGTACGGCGCGCGCGGGACCCTCCCGCTCGTCCAGGTGCCACCCCGCGGGGTGTGGCGGCGGTCGGGTGCGACGACGTGGACGACGGCAGACGCGTGGTTCGGGCCGGACGCCGTCGGGCGCGCGCCCGACCTCACCGACCCCGACGTGCGCTCCGCCGAGCTCGAGCGACTCGTGCTGCGGTTCCTCGCGGCCTTCGGACCGGCGAGCGTGGCCGACGTCCAGCAGTGGTCGGGGATCGCGGGACTGCGGCCGGTGGTCGAGCGGCTTCGCGACCGGCTCGCGACGTTCCGGGCCGAGCCGGCGCCTGGCTCAGCGACCGGCCGGGAGCTCTTCGACCTGCCCGACGCCCCGCGCCCCGACCCCGCGGTCGACGCCCCGGTCCGATTCCTGCCCGACCTGGACAACCTGCTGATCGCGCACGCCGACCGGACGCGGGTGATCTCCGAGGAGCACCGACGGCGGCTCGTCAGCCTCAACGGCGTGCTTCCGGGCACGTTCCTCGTGGACGGGCGCGTCGCGGGGACGTGGACGGTCACGCGCGTGCGCGTCCCCAGCGGCCAGGTGCGTCCACGTCGCGAGCTGGCGACGCTGGAGCTGCGCCCCTTCGACGCGCTCGAACCCTCGACGAGCGCCGCGGTGGCGGCCGAGGCCGAACGACTCGTCCGTTTCGTCGCGGACGACGCGGCCGACCACCGGGTGCTGGTGGCGCCGCCGTGACCGCTACCCCGCGACCGCGAGCGAGTACCCGGCCTGGTCCGCCTCGAGGTCACCGGTCTCGCCGTCCGACGCCGCGCGATGGCCGAGCACGAGCGTGTAGGTCCAGAACGCCGTGAGCGCCACCGCACCGATCGCGATCTTGACCACCCACGGCAGCGCTGAGCCGGTGACGAACCCCTCGATCAGCCCCGAGACCGCCAGGACACCCACGAGTCCGAGCGCGACGGTGAACAGCGCTCGGCCCTCCTCGGCGAGCGCACGCGTCCGCGTGCGCGGGCCGGGGGCGACCCACGTCCAGAACAGGCGCAGCCCCGCGGCGATCGACACGAAGATCGCCGTGAGCTCGAGCATGCCGTGCGGGGCGATGAGCTGGAGGAAGATCGGGAGCTCGCCGTGCGCGGCCATCATCCCGCCCGTCGCGCCGACGTTCACCGCGTTGTTGACCAGGACGAACACCGGCATGATGCCGGTGATCCCGAGGCCGACGCCCTGCGCCGCGATCCACGCGTTGTTGGTCCACACCATGGCGGCGAACCCCGCACCCGGGTCGTAGTACGACGCGAACGCGTTGTCGACGTACTCCTTCTGCTCGCTGGGCGTCCCCATGGCCGCGAGCGCGTCGGGCTGGGTCGCGACCCAGACCCCTGCGACGACGGCGAGCAGCACGCTCGCCACCGCGACCGCGACCGTCCACCAGCGGATCCGGTACAGCGCAGCCGGCAGCGAGACGACCAGGAACCGGGCCATGTCACGCCAGGCAGGTTCGTGGGCGCCGGCGATCTGGGCGCGCGCGCGGGCGATCAGCTGCGACAGCCGCGTGACCGTCTCGGGGTCCGGCGCGCTCGAACGCACGGTCGACAGGTCCGTCGCCGCCGACTGGTAGAGCCGGACCAGCTCGTCCGCCTCAGCGCCGGTGAGCCTGCGTCGCCGGGCCAGCTCGTCGAGCCGCGCCCACGAGCCGGCGCGCACGGCGGTGAAGGCATCGAGGTCCACGCCCGATACCCTGCCACAGCGCGGTCTCGCGCATCCCGCGCTCCGAGCACTTCTGTGCTCCGGGCGTGCACGCACCGCACGACACCAAGAGGGAGGCCGATGGACGAGGGCATCGTCACCGGTGAAGGCGTGCTGCTCGACACACGCCCGACGTCGTTCGCGTCCCGGTTCCTGGCCTCCCTGATCGACGTCGCCGCGCTCGCGGTCGCCGGCCTGGCCGTCGTGATCCTCGTCGCGCAGACGCCGCTGAGCCTGACCTCGACCGGCGCCCGGATCCTGTCCGTGGTGCTCATCGCCGTCGTGACCGTCGTGCTGCCGACCACGGTCGAGACCGCGACGCGAGGCCGCTCGCTCGGCAAGCTCGCGATGGGCATCCGGATCGTGCGCGACGACGGCGGCCCGGTCCGGTTCCGGCAAGCCTTCATCCGCGCGCTCGTCGGCGTGGGCGAGCTGTGGCTGACCGTCGGGTCGGTCGCGCTGATCTGCTCGATCGTGCACCCCCAGGGCAAGCGCGTCGGCGACGTGCTGGCGGGCACGTACGCGATCCGGCTCCGAGGACGTGCCCCGACCCGCGCGGCGATCGACATGCCACCGCAGCTCGCCGCATGGGCGCACAGCGCGGACGTGCGTCGGCTCCCCGACGGGCTCGCGCTCAGCGTCCGACAGTTCCTCGGGCGCACGAGCACGCTTCACCCGGCCTCCCGCGTGCAGCTCGGGACCGACCTCGCGACGCAGGTCGCGCGGTACGTCGCACCGCTGCCGCCGGCCGGGACCCACCCCGAGTACTTCCTCGCCGCGGTGCTCGCCGAACGTCGCGACCGAGAGCACGCCGCCGCACTCCGGTCGGAGCAGCGCGCGGCCGCCGAGAGCGCCATGCTCGCGCGCCTGCCGCACGCCGTCCCCGACCCGGTCGACTGACGCCATGACAGCAACCCTCGTCGGCCGCGGCCTTGCCGTCCTGCTCGCCGACCGCACGCTGTTCTCCGGGCTGGACCTCGTGGTGGCACCCGGCGACGTCGTCGGGCTCGTCGGCGCGAACGGCGCCGGCAAGTCGACCCTGCTGCGCCTGCTCGCGGGGCTCCGCCCGCCCGACGACGGGTCGGTGAGCCTGTCGCCCGCGCACGCCCTGGTGGGCTGGCTGCCGCAGGAGACCGAGCGCATCCCGGGAGAGTCGGTCGCGGCCCACCTCGCGCGGCGCACCGGGGTGAGCGCCGCGCAGCACGCGCTCGACGAGAGCGCCGCCGGTCTCGCCGACGGCGGCCCCGGTGCCGACGACGCGTACTCCCTCGCGTTCGACCGCTGGATGATGATCGGCGCCGCCGACCTCGACGAGCGGACCGGTGCGGTGCTTGCCGACCTGGGCCTCGACGTCGACCCGTCCCACCCGATGACGGGGCTCTCCGGCGGGCAGGCGGCTCGCGTCGGTCTCGCGGCGCTGCTCCTGTCCCGATTCGACGTCCTGCTGCTCGACGAGCCGACCAACGACCTCGACCTCGACGGGCTGGCCCGGCTCGAGTCGTTCGTCGGCGCGCAGCGGGCCGGGATCGTCGTCGTGAGCCACGACCGCGAGTTCCTGGCGCGGTGCGTGACGAGCGTCGTCGAGCTCGACCTCGCGCAGCAGCAGGTCGCGGTGTACGGAGGCGGGTACGACGCCTACCTCGAGGAGCGCGCCCGCTCGCGGCAGCACGCGCGCGAGGAGTACGACGAGTACGCCGACCGCCGCTCGTCGCTCGAGGCACGCGGTCGCATGCAGCGCGGCTGGATGGACAAGGGCGTGCGCAACGCGGTCCGCAAGGCGAGCGACCCGGACAAGCTCCTGCGCAACGCCCGCCGCGAGGGCTCGGAGAAGCAGGCTGCGAAGGCCCGCCAGACCGACCGGATGATCGAACGGCTCGAGGAGGTCGTCGAGCCGCGCAAGGAGTGGGAGCTGCAGTACGAGATCGCCGCCGCGCCGCGCAGCTCGAGCGTCGTCGCGACGCTGCGGGGGGCCGTCGTGCGCCTCGGCGAGCGGACCGACGGTGGCGCCGCCTTCACTCTCGGCCCGGTCGACCTGCAGGTCGACGCGGGCGACCGGATCGCGATCACGGGTGTCAACGGGTCGGGCAAGAGCACGCTGCTGCACGCGCTCCTCGGGCGTGCACCGCTCACCGCCGGCGCTGCGTCGCTCGGGTCGAGCGTCGCGATCGGTGAGGTCGACCAGGCGCGCGCGCAGCTCGACGCCGGAGCCCAGGCTCCCTTGCTCGAGGCGTTCGCGCGCGAGGTGCCCGACTGGCCGGACGGCGAGGTCCGGACGCTGCTCGCGAAGTTCGGCCTGCGCGCAGCCCACGTGCTCCGACCCGTCACGACGCTGTCGCCCGGCGAACGGACCCGGGCCGCGCTCGCGCTCCTCCAGGCTCGCGGCGTGAACCTGCTCGTGCTCGACGAGCCGACCAACCACCTCGACCTGCCCGCCATCGAGCAGCTCGAGGCGGCGCTCGAGGGCTACACCGGGACCCTCCTGCTCGTCACGCACGACCGGCGGATGCTCGAGGCCGTGAGCGTCAACCGGCGCTGGGTCGTCGACGCGGGCAGCGTCCGCGAGCTCTGAGCCCGCCGGTGACCAGCACGACCGCGTCGACCCCGCGTCGGCGCCGGGCCTCGTCACACGGATGTCACACGGGCGCCGCGCGGGGGTAACTGCGCTGGTAGATGCTCATGGCCTCGGCTAGGAGGCGGCCATGGAGCTCGAACCGGACGTCATGACCCGACAGGTCGCGTTCCTCACGCACAGCCTGCTGAACCCCGCGGCGGACGCGGGCCGGCACCCTGCGTCGCGTGGACCCGTGCAGCCCGTCGTGAGCACGCTGCGCGACCTCGGGTGCGAGCTGGTCCAGCTGCCGGCTGCCGAGGTCGGCCATCTGGGCGTCCGACGATGGTGGCAGTCCCGCGAGATGCTCGACACCCCCGGGTTCCGGGCGCACTGCCGTCGGCTGGCCGGGCCTGTCCTGCGCCAGGTCGAGCAGTTCAGGGCCGCGGGGTACGACGCGGTGATCATCGGCGCCGACGGCAGCCCGTCGTGCGGGGTCCGCACCACGTCAGGCGAGGCCGGCTGGGGCGGTCGGCCGACCACGGTCGACGACCCGGTCCCGGTGCCGGGCGAGGGCGTCTGGATCGAGGTGCTGCGCGCGGCCTTCGCCGACGCGGGACTGCCGTTCCCCCGGGCCACCGGGTTCGACGTCGGCCTCATGGACGTCGAGATGCCGTTCGCCGTGCACGAGCTGCGGCGGTTCCTGCGGCAGTCCGCCACGAGGTTCGACGGATGAGCCTGCCCGTGGACGCGGCCGTGCGAGGCGTCGCCCTCGTCCCCGACTGCCTGGTCAACCCGGACGCGCCGCGCTACGCCTACCTCGAGCTCGCGCCGCCCGACCTGCTCGCGACCCTCGGCCGGTGCGGGTTCGGGCTCTTGCAGCTCCCGTCGCACGTAGCGGGCGACCCCGAGGAGGGCCAGGGCGTCACCGGGGTCGCCCGGGACGCCGCCGACTACGCGCGCGCCGGGTTCGTGGTCGTCGTGCTCGCCCTGGCCCAGGTACCCGACGGTGCTGTGTGGCGGGCCGCCCTGCAGCGTGAGCTCGCCCGCTGGGGGGCCGAGCCGCTGCCCGAGCTCGTGCTGGACGCCACGGGGTTCCCGGCGTCCGTCGTCGAGACGTTCCTCACCGGGCAGCTGACCCGGCGTCAGAGGGTTGCGGTGCCGCCCGACTGAGCGGCGTCGCCCGCGGCGGCCCGCCCGACGCGCCGGAGGTCGGGTTCGAGGTAGATCATCCGGGCGATCGGGACGACCGCGCGCACGCGCTGCTCGGCCGCGTCGATCGTCACCGCCACCTGCGCGGCTGTCTCGGCGCCGTCGACCTCAATCTTCGCGGCGACCAGCAGCTCCTCGGGGCCGAGGTGCAGGGTACGCAGGTGGATCACCGAGACGACACCCTCACCCAGCAGTGCGGTCTCGATCGCGCGGACGGCGTCGGCCGTCGCGGACTCACCGAGCAGCAGGGACTTCGTCTCGAGCGCGAGGACGACGGCGATGACGACGAGCAGCACCCCGATGCTCGCGGTCCCTGCGGCGTCCCAGCGGCCGTTCCCGGTGACGAGCGTCAGGGTGACGCCCGCGAGCGCGAAGACCAGGCCGACGAGCGCGCCGGCGTCCTCCAGCAGGACGACGGGCAGCTCCGGGGCCTTGGCCGACCGGACGAACTGCACCCACGACTGCCCACCTCGGGTCCGGTTGGACTCGTGGATGGCGGTCCGGAACGAGTACCCCTCCATGCCGATCGCCGCGACGAGGACCGCGAGCGCGACCCACTGCCACGAGTCGATCGGGTGCGGGTCGGCCCACTTGTGCCAGGCCTCGTACAGCGCGAACAGCCCGCCGATGCTGAACAGCACGATCGAGACGATGAACGCGTACAGGTAGCGCTCGCGTCCGTACCCGAACGGGTGCGCCTCGTCGGCCTCGCGTCGTGCCCGCCGGCCGCCGACGAGGAGCAGGAGCTGGTTGCCGGAGTCGGCGAACGAGTGCACGGACTCGGCGAGCATCGAGCTCGAGCTCGTCAGGAGGAACGCGACCAGCTTCGTCGCGGCGATGCCGAGGTTGGCACCGAGCGCCGCGATGATCGCCCTGCTACCGCCGTCATGGGCCATGGGAGTCTCCTGTCAGCACCGACGTGCGGTCGGGCGCGGTCTGGTGCGGGCGAGGTTCGGTGCGAGCGAGCGTGGTGCGAGCGAGGCGAGCTCAGCGGGCGAGCGGGCGAGCGTCGTCGGCGAGGAGCACCGGGATACCGTCTCGCACCGGGTAGGCCAGCGGGTTGTCGGGGTCGGTCGAGTGCAGCTCGGGCGAGCCGTCGGGCCCGACGCCGTCGACCAGCGCGGCGCCCGTGACCGGGCACCGCAAGATGTCGCGCAGCCACGGCTCAAGACTCGGGGCGGCCTCGCGAGCGTCGTTCGATGTCATGTCAGATCCCTTCGGTCAGGCCGGCGCGCACGAGCGCGAGGACGTCGTCGCGCACCTTGACCATGATGTCCTCGTCGGCGGCCTCGACGTTGAGCCGCAGCAGGGGCTCGGTGTTGGACGCCCTGAGGTTGAACCACCACTGCGGCGAGGTGCCCCAGTGCGAGACGGTGAGCCCGTCGAGCTCGTCGACCTCGACCGGCCCGGCGCCCTGGTCGGTGACGTACGCCTGGACGACGCGCGCCCGCGCCGCCGGGACGTCCGCGACGCGCGAGTTGATCTCGCCGCTCGCGGCGTACGGCTGGTACTGCTCGGCCAGGGCGGAGAGCGGGTGGGGCTGGCCACCGAGCGCTGCCAGCACGTGCAGCGCGGCGAGCATGCCCGTGTCCGCGAAGAAGAAGTCGCGGAAGTAGTAGTGCGCGCTGTGCTCACCGCCGAACACGGCGTCGTGCTGCGCCATCTCGGCCTTGATGAACGAGTGCCCGACCCGCGTGCGCACCACGGTGGCACCTGCGGCGCGTGCCAGGTCGGGGACGACGCGAGACGTGATGAGGTTGTGGATGATCGTCGGCGTGCGACCCGCGGCCTGCTCCCGGGCGATCTCCCGCAGCCCGACGAGCGCGGTGATCGCCGACGGGCTGACCGGGTCGCCGTGCTCGTCGACCACGAAGCAGCGGTCCGCGTCGCCGTCGAACGCGAGGCCGATGTCCGCGCCGTGGGCGACGACAGCGGCCTGCAGGTCGAGCAGGTTCGCGGGCTCGAGCGGGTTCGCCTCGTGGTTCGGGAACGTGCCGTCGAGCTCGAAGTACAGCGGGACGACGTCCAGGGGTAGCGCGGGGAGGCCGGCGCCTGACCCGAGCACGGCCGGCGCGGTGAACCCTGCCATGCCGTTGCCCGCGTCGACGACGACCTTGAGCGGGCGGATGCCCGACAGGTCCACGAGCGAGCGGAGGAATCGCGCGTAGTCCGCGAGCAGGTCGCGCTCCGTGACGCTGCCCGCAGCGCCGTCGTCGGGCAGCGACGGGACGCCGCGGGCGAGGTACTGGGCCGCGAGGTCGCGGACGTCCGCCAGGCCCGAGTCCTGACCGACCGGACGGGCACCCGAGCGGCACATCTTGATGCCGTTGTACTCGGCCGGGTTGTGGCTCGCGGTGAACATCGCACCCGGGATGCCGAGCAGGCCCGACGCGTAGTACAGACCGTCCGTCGACGCGAGCCCGATCAGGGTCACGTCGACCCCGCGCAGGGCCAGGCCACCGGTGAACGCCGCGACGAGCTCGGGGCCCGACGCGCGCATGTCATGGGCGAGGACGGCCTGCGGACGCTGGCCCGCCGACGACTCAGGGACGACGACGACGTCGGCGAAGGCGGCTCCGATCACTCGTGCGACCTCCGTGTTGAGCTGGTCCGGCACGACGCCGCGCACGTCGTAGGCCTTGATGAGGCCCGACAGGTCAGGCGCGGGCCCCGCGGCAGCGGTCACTGCGTCATTCGTGGGCACGCGGCGACTTTACTGGTCACCGCTTGGCGCTGCGCTCGAGCACGTCCTCGCGGGTCAGCTCGTCGCCCGTGCCGTCGAGCGCGAACCAGGTCCGTTCCTCGCACTGGTGGCACGACACGAACACGACGGGCGTGCCGTCACCGAGCACCATCCGCAGCTGCGTGAGGAGCGTCCCCCGGCACGACCGACACTCCGACCCGCCGAGGCCGGCCAGGTCATCACCCTGGCTGAGGGAGCCCAGCGGCTCCGACGCGACGGCCGGCTTGCGTGCGCGCGGCTTGCGGCCGGGCTCGTCCGAGGCCGCGGCGCCACTCCTCGTGGATGGCACCCGCTCAGCCCTCGTCCCCGCGCAGGATGCGCAGGTGACCACGACGCGGTGCACTGCCCTCGGCCAGCGCCGAGGCCGGTGCGAGCCGACCTGCGGGCTCGACGACGGCAGCTCGGGTGGCCGCTCGCGGCCGACCGGCCTCGCGCACGGCGTCGGCCAACGCCAGCAGGTCGTCCTTGCTCGGCCCCACCTCGACGAAGTCGGGCGTCAACCGGACGACCTCCCAGCCCCGGGGTGCCGTCAGCCTCGCGGCGTGCTCCGTGCAGAGGTCGTAGGAGTGCGGCTCGGCCGTGGTCGACAGCGGACCGAGGACCGCGGTCGAGTCCGCGTACACATAGGTCAGGGTGGCGACGGCCGACCGGACGCACGCCGGGCGCGAACACTGTCGGACGGATCTCACAGGCTGACCGTACCGCCGCGCGCGCGACCGCAGTGCACGGGCACGCCGCGTTACAGTGCCGAGGTGAGCTCCCCCGTCCCCCACGAGCCTGTCGAGCCCCGTCCCGTCCGGCGCCGCGACCGTCGTGGACGCGGACCGCGCGGACCGCTGCTGCCGGCGACGGTGCCCGCGTACCGGTCGCGTGCTCGGCGCTTCGACGAGCTGGTGCTCGGTGCGGTCGAGGGGCTGGAGAAGCAGTGGTCGCGCCAGCTCGAGGGCACCGAGTTCGCCGTCGAGGACGTCCCGCCGTCCAACCCCGCACCCTGGGAGCGCGGCGGGGTCCCGCTCGGCCGGTACTTCCCCGCCGACGCCGGGCTCCCCGCTCGCATCGTCGTCTACCGCCGTCCGCTCGAGACCCGCGCACTCGACCACGACGACCTCGCCGACCTTGTGCACGACGTCGTCGTCGAACAGGTCGCGCACCTCCTCGGCCGCTCGCCCGACGACGTGGACCCGGGGTACTCGGACGGGCACTAACCTGGACGACGATGAGCACCGCCGGACCGACCCATCCCCGCGCAGTCCGCGTCGTCTGCGTCGTCTACCACCCCGGCTCTGAGCTCGAGGACTTCGCTGCGTCGCTCGGACAGGCCACGACGGCGCCCCTCGAGCTGGTCCTTGTCGACAACGGCACGGACGACAGCGAGTCCCGCCGGGTGGCCCAGGCGCACGGTGGCCGGGTCGTGGCGCCGGGCGCCAACCTCGGGTACGGGGTCGCAGCGAACCTCGGGGCGCGCGGTGCGGAGCAGTCGTGGATCGTCGTGGTCAACCCCGACATCGTCTGGCACCCCGGCTCGCTCGACGTACTGCTCGACGCCGCCGACCGGCTCCCCCAGGCCGGCGCGCTGGGGCCGGCGCTGCTGAACACCGACGGAACCGTCTACCCGTCCGCCCGCGAGCTGCCGTCCCTCACCCAGGGTGCCGGGCACGCGCTGTTCGGCCGCATCTGGCCCGGCAACCCCTGGACGCGCGCCTACCAGCGCCGTCAGCAGCAGGTCGGCGCCGAGCGGACCGCAGGTTGGCTGTCCGGGGCGTGCCTCCTGCTGCGCCGGGAGGCGTTCGAGGGGGTCGGGGGGTTCGACCCGTCGTACTTCATGTTCTTCGAGGACCTCGACCTCGGCGAGCGGCTCGGGCGCGCCGGGTGGAGCAACGTCTACGTCCCGTCCGCCCAGGTCACGCACGTGGGCGGGACGTCCTGGCGTGAACGGCCCGCGACGATGATCTCGGCGCACCACGCGAGCGCCACGCGCTACCTGACCGGGCGCTACGACCGATGGTTCGAGTGGCCCGTGCGGGTCGCACTGCGGATCGGTCTGAAAGCCCGCGAGCTCGTGGAGCTGCGCGCCGCACGGTGACGGGCCGCATCGCCCGGCCCTGTCCGTTTCGCATGGCGGTCTCAACCGGTCAACGCACCACCGGCTCTGAGTCGAGGGTAGCGACTGGCGTGCCTCCTGCTCGTTGGATGGCGCGGTAGACCGTCGGCTTTCGGACAGCATGGTCCGGTCAGCGTCCCTCGATCGGGACAGCGGACGGTCGACAAGACACGACCGGATCTGCCGATGGCCGATGACAGGGCGCATTCATCTCCAGGATGGGCGTGCGAGCGGGGACCTTCGTCCCTTGGGCGCTGCGCACCCTCGTAGGAGCCTGAAAGTGCGGGAGGGATGCTCCGGCCTCGTCGGGGCGGAAGCGAGGCGACAACCATGAAGAACACACGGCTCCGGAGGGCCATGGCGGTCTCGGCAACGCTCCTGGCGACGATCGCGACGACGGTTCTTCCGCTCGGCAGCGCGTCAGCCGAAGGCTACGAGCACAGTTTCGACGCGACCGTCGACACCGTGCTCGTCAACCGCTACGGCGGCATCACCATCAGCGGCACGCTCGACTGCACGGCGGCGGTCGCCGACGCTTACGGCGGCGCGGAGAACATCCAGGCCAACACGACGGTGTTCGTCAGCAAGAGTTGGGTCGCGACCCAGTACGTCGGCAGGGGCAAGGTGGTCACGGCGAGCTACGACTCCGGTATCGCCAGCGTCTGCTACACCAACGACCCCGCCATCATGTCGTGGGAGGGCTACAGCGAAGCACCGTGGCCCTGGTCGACGCAGTACGCCTACCCGGTTGGCGGCACCCAGTGGGTCTACTCCAGCACCGGCAAGTTCAGCGCCGGCCCAGTCCATGTCGAACTCACGATCGAAAGCGACCCGCTGACCATCGGCGCGGACACGCACTACTTCTACGACTTCAGCGGCTGGAACGTGCGGGCCACGAAGGTCCGCTGAGAGCCTCCGCCGGGTCCGTACCACGCGTCGCGGACACGGGGGCGGAGTCTTCAACGACGTCATCAGTGGCAAGCCGAACCCGGTACTGGCCGTGAACGAGGGTGCCAGCATCACCGGCAACACACCCGACGACATCTACCCAACCCAGAGGAACGACACCAGGAGGGCACGCGGGCAACCGCGCGCTCCCTTGGTGTCCACTCGTCGGGCGCCCGCACTTCGAGCGCCCGCTACTGCCGCGATGGGGGCGTGCGTTCTTGCCTGGTGAGCCATCCCTTTACGAGACGTACCGTGCGCGCACGTGCGGGAGGAACAGTTCGGCCGAGGTTGCCCAATCGAGGACGCGGCGGGGCCGGGTGTTGACCCGGGCGGCGATGTCGTCGAGGTCCCGCAGCGAGAACTGTCGCAGGTCCGCGCCTTTGGCCAGGTACTGACGCAGGAGGCCGTTGGTGTTCTCGTTCGACCCCCGCTGCCACGGTGAGCGCGGGTCGCAGAAGTACACCTCCAGGCCGAGATCAGCGGCCAGCTCCTGGTGCTCGGCCATCTCGCGCCCGCGGTCCCACGTCAAAGACTTGCGCATCCACGGTGGAAGCTGCCGCAGGTCGGCGGCGATCGCGCGGCGCACGGCGTCGGCCTTGTACCCGTCCGGCAGCGGCACGACCCGCACATATCGAGTGGTGCGTTCGACGAGCGTGGCGACCGCGGAGGGTCGCTTGCCCATCACCAGGTCGCCTTCCCAGTGCCCGACCTCGGCACGCGCCGTCACGACAGCGGGGCGTTCCCGAATCGAGGTCATGTTCCTCAGCACCCCGCGCCCGTGCGACTGCTTCACCTTCCTCGGATGGCGCACCGACCGGCCCGAGCGCAGGTGCTTCGCGGGCCGGCGGCCGAGTTCACCGCGGGCGGCAACGTAGATCGTGCGGTAGATCGTCTCGTGCGAGACCCGCAGCTCCGGGTCGTCTGGGTGGACGCGTCTCAGCCAGTGCGCGATCTGCTCCGGCGACCAGTCCAGCTCCAACCGTTCCCGCGCCAACTGCAAAAGGTCCGCGCAGGAAGCAAGCCTTGACGGCTTCGGCCGACATGCCCTGTCCCACGCCGCCATCTCAGCGGGCGCGGCTCGGTAGCGCGAACGGCCGCCGTTCCTGGCGATCTCGCGTGAGACCGTCGACGGGGAACGGCCGATCCTTGCTGCGATCGCCCGGCTCGGCAGGCCGGCAGCGATCCCGCGCGTGATCTCCTCGCGCTCCTCGACGCTCAAGTGCCGGGCACTGCGCCGACGAGCCAGCGGGCGGACACCGCCATGCTGGGCCAGGTGCGCGCGCACCGCGGACGGGTTCGTGCGCAGCACTCTCGCGATCAAACGGCTTGACTCACCGCGCCTCCACTGCCCCCACAACTCGATCTCCTGCTCGTTCGTGAACGCCACACGCACCTCCGGATCAATCCTCCCCGGGTGGTGCGTTGACCGGTTGAGACCGCCATCGATTTCGTGGCCTGGCAGCGATAGCCTGGCAGGGCAGCACGGCGACGCCGGAACCCCTGCGCCGACCGCGTCGGCCGTCGGGCCGAACCGGTCGCACGGACTGCACGTGATCGAGCGAGGGATGCCGCGATGAAGCGGTTCATGAGGGTGCTGCTGGTCGTCGTCCTCGCCGTGGCGACGATGTCCGTCGCCTCCCCCGCCGAAGCGGCTCCGTACTGCGGCATCCGCTGGGGCTCGCTCCAGAAGTACTCCTCCGCCACGTCGATCGGCTCGATCACGGGGGTGCGTGCCGGACGCCACGCGTGCTACGACCGCCTGGTGATCGACGTCGCCGGCAAGGTCGACGGCTACGAGGTCCAGTACATGCCCAAGCAGACGACCTCGAGGACCGAGTTCGCTCACCTCCAGATCAATGTGGACGCCGCCATGATCGACCCCGCCGGTCACTTCACCTTCGGCAACGACAACAACTTCGTGCTGACCGGCTTCTCGAAGTACCGCACCTTCCGGGCCGTACGCGGCGGCGGGCTCATGAAGAACGCCATCATCAGCCTCGATGTGCGCGCGCGACTGCCCTTCCGGATGTTCACGCTCGACGGACCCGGTGGCGGGTCCCGCCTCGTCATCGACGTCGCCCACCGCTGGTGAGCTCTCGGGCACCGATGTGCAGCGGCACCGTCCGGGCGCCGCGGTTCCGACTCAGTTCGGAGGGAACAGCGATGAAACGGCTCGTCAGGATTCTCCTGGTCCTCCTCCTCGCCGCTACGGGGGTGACCCTCGCCTCGCCGGCCCAAGCGGCGCCGTACTGCGGCATCCGCTGGGGCTCGCTCGCGAAGACCGCCGAGGGGACAGCGAACGGCACCTTCCTGGGGGTGCGAACCGGTCGGCACGCGTGCTACGACCGGCTCGTGGTCGATGTTGCTGGCTCGATCAGTGGCTACTGGGTCGGCTACACCGGCACCAGGGTGGGCGAACGAGGAATCTTCGACGGAGCAAGCTCGAGCGGTGATGACCTGCGAGGGCGCATCACCCTCTCGATCACGGTCAACCTGGCAACGACGGACAGCGCGGGCACTCCGACTTACCAGCCGCGCTGGCACTACGTCTCCGAGCTCGCCAACGTGTCGCACTACCGGACGTTCAGGCAGGTCGCCGGAGGTTCCGGGTACCAGGGGTACGCGATCTTGGGAATCGGGGTGCGCGCGCGCCTGCCCTTCCGGGTGTTCACCCTCGACGGTCCGGACGGTCGCACCCGCCTCGTCGTCGACGTCGCCCACCGCTGGTGAGCCTCAGGCATCGACCTCACACGGCCCCGGCCGGGCGCCGCCGATCCGGAACAGCTGAGTGGAAGGAACAGCGATGAGACGCATCGTCAGGATCCTCCTGGTCGTCCTCCTGGCCGCCGCAGGCGTCACTCTCGCCTCGCCGGCCCAGGCGGCCCCGTACTGCGGCATCCGCTGGGGGTCGCTCACCAAGACGGCCTCCGCCATGTCGAGCGCGCCGATCACCGGGATCCGCACCGGCCGCCACGCGTGCTACGACAGGCTGGTCATCGACGTGGCCGGCCCGGCGGGTGGCTACACGGTCGGGTACGTCCGCCAGGTCTCCGCAGAGGGCTCGGGCTTTTCGATCGCGCTGCGCGGAGGCGCGTTCCTCCAGATCGTCGTCCACAACCCGGCGTACAACGTCGACACCGGGCAGGGGACGTACACGCCGGCCAACCCGAAGCAGCTCACCAACGTCACGTGGTACCGGACGTTCCGGCAGGTCGCCTGGGGCGGCTCGTTCGAGGGGTACACCACCATCGGCCTCGGCGTGCGCGCACGTCTGCCGTTCCGGGTGTTCACGCTCGCCGGGCCAGGCAGCGGGTCCCGGATCGTGGTGGACGTCGCGCACCGCTGGTGACCGTGTCGGCGCTGGTGAGGACGCCCACTGCCGACGACGCCCGGTGGTGACGACGTGCGTCGGACGCACGGGCGCGGCTGGGCGCAGGACGTCGAGCGCTCAGCCGAGACCGAGGCGTGTCCCGGCGCGGACGGGGACCTGCGTGACGTCCTGACCGTCCGGCGTCGGCAGGACCACAGACACGAGCACGCCGTCCGCCTGCGTGACGGTCACGAGCAGTGACCACACGAAAGTCACGCCCGCGGGGTTGTCGCCCGCGGGTTCGAGCTCGATCCCGGTGACCCCGAGGCCGAGGCTCGCGACATCGACGAGGGTCGTGCTGCCCGCGGCGACACTGACCGTGCGCTCCGTCACCATGGCGCCATCCGCGCCGAGCACCCGCAGGTTCGCTGTCACCTCGCCGCCTGCGGAGGGGTCGACGCCGCCCGCGACCGCGCCGAGCACGAGGTTCGCGGCCGTTGCGCGAGGGACGGCGACGATGCTCGCGGCCCCGGACGCCGCAGACGCCGCCCAGGCGCGCTCGAGCGTCGGGGTGTCGTCGAGCTCGCCCGGCAGCCCGGGTCGGGTGATCATCGCCGCTGCGACGAGAGGCACGGGTGCGTCGACGACCGCCGTGTACGCGCCGGCTGGCAGCCCACCCAGCGGGACGTCCGTCACCTCGCCGGGGGCGACGTCGATCGAGTCCGCCCCGGGCAGCGCGACGACCCCGTCCGCACCGAGCATCGTGATCTGGGCGGTGGCCGCCGTGACCCCCGGCACAAGGACCCGCAGGACCGCAGCGTCGGCGTCGTCGACCGTCGAGGCGCCCACGACGATGCCGGACACGACCTGACGCGTTGCGGGGGCTGCGCCGGGCACGACGAGGTCGGTTCCGGCGGGCGTGAAGCCGCGCAGCATCGAGTCCTGCACGTGCGCGGCGATGTTCCCCCCGGCCGCGGCCAGGTGCACGACGAGCCGACGCTGCTCGGCTGCGATCCCCGGGAGCCCGACGACCTGCTCGCTCCCGGGTGCGACGAGGACGTGCTCGCCGCCGGCCAGCTCGACCTTGCCGGACGGGCCCCACACCTCGACGGTCACGTCGCTCGAGGTGCTCCCGGCGTTGTCGATGACGAGATCAGCCGAGCTCGAGATCTCGGTGCTGCCACCGACGAGCCAGAGGTCGGTTCCAGGGCGCTGGCAGCTCGACGCTGTGAGACCGCGCAGGTCGCCCGCGGTCACGAGCGCCGACGTGACCCCCGCCGCGCGTGCGGGGTCAGAACCCACCGGGTCGGCCTGGACGACGACGGGCGCCGACGGTCCGGCGATGCCCGCGGACGCCTGTCCGGCCGACGGGTTCAGCTGCGCGGTCGCCGTCGCTGCGCCGAGCAGAGCGAGCGAGCCCGTCGCTGCCGGCGCGTCGGCGCCCGGCGCTGTCACGGCATCCACGCGTGTCACTGGCGCGACCGGCAGGCGGTTGAAGGCCGAGTCAGCACCACCGGCAGGGGGCAGGATCAACGGGCCGGCGCACACGAGGGTCGTGCGGGGAGGCGCCACAGCGACCAGCGTGGCGTCCGACCCGCCGGCCAGCTCCGCACGGGCCGGACGCGGGCTCGCGACGACCGCCGCAACGAGACCCAGCACTGCCACGGCAGTCACTGTCCGCAGGATCCGGCCTCGCCAGCCGCGCGACCCGGTGTCACCGAACACGTCGTCGGTCATCGCCGTCCCGCCTTCCGTCGCCGCACCGGCACCGCCAGCAGGACCGTGAGCAGCCCCACCACGCCCTGTGCGACGAGCCACGGGACACGGTTCGGCGCCCGCAGCTCGACGACCAGCCGCCCGCCGTCGGCCCCTACCTCGAAGGTCTGACGCCAACCGCCCGACACCGAGCGCAGCGGGTGCCCGTCGAGCGTCGCGTGCCACCCCGCGTCGGCCCGCTCGGCGAGCACGATCAGTCGTCCTGGGGTACCCGCCGGGATCCGCACGTTGACGGAGCGTCCGTCCGAGGCGATGGCGACGGCGCCCGTCGCGCCGCCTGCCGAGTCAGCCGCGCCCGCGGTCCGCGCGGTCACGAGCCGGGCCCACGAGCTCACGACGGGGGCGGCCGCCACTCCGGCGACCGGAGCGGGCTGGACCCGCCAGATCACCCCGGACGAGTTCGCTGTGATCCGTTCGAGCCCCGCCGTCGAGTCGAGCCGACCGACGAGGTCTGCCCGCGCGGCAGCATCCGCGTCGCCGCTCGCGGGCGGCACGAGCACGTCAGCGACGGCGAGCGCGGACAGGTTCGACGACACGTCGCCGCTCGACCCGGAGCCCAGACGGGCGACCAGGTCCTCGACCTCGGCCGTGCCGGCGTCGGCCGCGACGATCGAGGCGTCCCCGAGCGAGCCGCTCAACCCGCGGGCGCGCACGGCAGCGGACTCGTCGACGAGCTGCGGACCGTCACCCCGCAGGAGCTGCCACGTGAGCACGCCGTCAGCGCCGGCCGCGAGTGCCAGGACACGGGATGCGGTGGGCGAGGCCTGCGCCTGCTGCCCGACGGCAGGCACGACGCGCCGGTCGAGCGCGGCCAGCCCGGTCGCGTCGCCGGCCCTCGCCTGCCACGACCATGCGGCGAGCGTGGCCACCGGAGCGGCCACCACGACGACTGCGAGCAGCACCGCAGCCGGCTGACGCCAGCCGAATGACGACCGCGCCAGCCGCGCGCTCAGACCGTCGGTCCCGATCACCGCGGCCGCGAGCAGACCGGCACCCGCGAACGACAGACCGCTCCCGGCCCAGCCGTGCACCGCACCGCCGGCGGACGCCGCGACCGGCACAAGTCCGGCAACCGCCGCGACGGCCAGCCCGGCGGCGGCAGCGAGCCACGCGACCCGGACCGCGCGCGCGACGGGCGACCCGCGCAGCAGGGCGAGCAGCGCGAGCAGCAGGACCGCGCCGCCGACAGCGAGCGGCCACACGTCGCGCAGCACGCCGGACAGGCCACCGGGCACGAGGCGGCCGGCGGCGGCCGGCACGCCGAGCAGCTGCGCCACCGGGCTCGCGGCGACCGAGCCGAGCGCGGGACCCGGGTCGGCGAGCAGCAGGCGCAGACCGCCCACACCGCGACCGGCAGCCTCGACGAGCGTCGGACCGAGCAGCAGGAGCGCAGGCAGCGGCACGAGGAGGACCCGCACCCGGCCCCGGGGGGCGCAGAGGGCGACCGCCAGCAGCACGACCATGCCCGGGACGAGGAGCGCGGGTGCTCCGGCGACGACCGCGGCGAAGGCCAGGGCCGCGCCCGCCGCGGCGGCGAGGGAGCCCGTGGGCGTGGGCGCGCCGACGCGCAGCAGGGGCTCAGCGCCCACGTCGCCATCGGCACGCTCGACCGGGTCGGTCGACTCGGCCAGCTCGGTGAACGAGGCGCGGTCGGTGCGCCCTGGAGAGTCGTCGGCGTCCTCGGTCGGCTCGATCCCGTCGCGGTGTGCCGCGACCTCGGCCCGCCAGCTGGCGTCGAGATCGGGGTCGTCGACCACGTCGTCGTCCCTCCACCGCGCGGTGGCCAGGCCCGAGACGACGGTGTCCACACGCTGCACGCCCACCGCACGCGCGAGCCCCAGCACGACCCACGGCAGCATGACGTGCACGAGCACGGCGCCGATCCGCCCGTCACCGAGCCCGAGGAGCAGAGCGGGCGCGGCAGCCCACGCGATCCCCGCCCAGGCGCGCACGCCGACCGAGCGCGTCGCCGCCCCCGCCGCGAACCACGCGCCGACGCCCGCGAGGACGACCGCGCCGAGCAGCAGGCTCGCGACCGCCGCGGACGACGACCCCAGCACGGCGGTGCCGGGGACCAGCGCGAGGAGCAACGCGTCCGCCGGACCCGGCGCGCCGAGTCCTCCGGACACCCAGCCCGAGGTCGCTGCGGTCCACAGACCGGCGAGCCGAGCGGCGCTCGGCACCAGCGCGGGACCGATCAGCGAGGCACCGCCTGCAACACCCGAGATCAGCTGCCCGAGTGCGAGCGCCGTCGCCCCCACGAGGACGGCCGCGAGACTCGCCAGCCCGACGCGGCGACGCGACGCGAGCGCGGCCAGCTCCCCCATCTCGAGCTCGCTCGGCGCCTGGCCGACCTTCCGCGCCTCAGCGCGTGCCAGTCGGCGGTCCCGCCACTCCGACCAGACATCCCGCCACGTGGCCTGCAGGGGCCGCAGAGCTCGCCGTGGGAGCCGCCGGGTGGCACGGGCGCGCGTCCGGGACCGGGCGATCGCCCCGAGGCGCGACAGCGCCACGAACGGCGCCCCGAGCTCCGTGACCGCGAGGGCCGGCTCCTTGGTCGTCACCCGGACGAGCGAGCGGATCGCTCCGACCACGACAGCCAGGACCGCGACGACGGGCATCAGCGGGAGCGGCACCGACGTCAGACGCTGGTGCACCAGCGAACGTCGGCGTGCGGCGAACGACCGGCGCGGATCCGCCGAGTCGGGGACGCCGTCCGAGTCCGCGTCGACCTCGACGTCCGCCACGGGCGCGTCGCGCAGCCCGTGGTAGCCGGCCTGCGCGTGCCGCACGGCAGCGCTCGGGACGACGACGACCCGGTGCCCCGCGAGCCGCGCGCGCCGTGACAGGTCCAGCCCGTCGCCGAACGTGCCCAGCGCGGGATCGGTGCCGCCGAGCGCGTCCCAGACGTCACGGCGGACCAGAGCACCAGCGATGCCGACCCCGAGCACGTCGTCACGGCCGTCGTGCTGGCCCTGGTCGACCTCGGCATCCTCGATGCCGGTCATGCGTCGCCCCGACCGGGACGTGCGGACACCGACCTCGAGCAGTCGGGGCGGGTCGGTCCAGGTGCGCTGCTTGACCCCTGCGATCGCGACGGACGGCGCCTTCTCGACGGCGCGGAGGAGCTCGGCGAGCGCGGACGGCTCGGGCGCGCTGTCGTCGTGCAGGAGCCACAACCACGGTTGCCCCGCGGCGGTCTGGACGTGGGACGTCAGACCGGCGAGGGCACGCTGGACGGCGTCGCCGAACGTCCGGGCACCGGGAGCGTGCACCGCGAGGACCTCGGGCGCGCGAACACCGTGCCCGTCCGACGAGCTGTCGGGTGGCTGTGCCGCGAAAGCGTCGCCCGCGGCCCGCGACACACCTGCGTCCTGCTCCGAACCGACGTCGACGACGAGGACGCGGCCCGGCGCACGTGTCTGCGCCGCGAGCGCGGCCAGCGTCGTGGCGAGGTACCGGCTCACGCCGTGGGTCACGACGACGGCCGTCACGGCGGCGACGGGCCGCAACGATGCGGTGCCGGCGCGCGAGGGGGTGGTCAGCGTTGAGTCAGTCATCCTCACGACATCATGCGCGCGGACGGCCCAGAAACCTCAGACGACACGACGCTTGAGCTTGCGCCGCTCGCGCTCGGACAGCCCGCCCCAGATGCCGAACCGCTCATCGTGCGCAAGCGCGTACTCGAGGCACTCGGAGCGGACGTCGCAGCCCGTGCAGACCTTCTTGGCCTCGCGGGTCGAGCCGCCCTTCTCGGGGAAGAACGCCTCGGGGTCGGTCTGCGCGCAGAGCGCGCGCTCCTGCCACCCCATGACGCCGTCGTCATCGGGAGTGCCGAAGACCGGCAGAGGGGTGCCGAAGATCGGCAGGACGTTGGACGGCGCCTCGGTCATCGACGTGGCGTGGCGTGCGTCGGAGGGGAAGGATCCGTCGTCGTCGAGCAGATTCCACATGGGTTCCTCCGTGCTCGATGGTGCTGTTCACCATGTGCGAGTGCGACGCACGGATGCGTCGCCCCGCGACAGTTGCTGATCTGAAACGGTTCTTATGAATTACACGCGTGTCGTTCTCACGCGTCAAGCGGGGCTGTGCTAGATGTCGGGGTTTGTCGGGTGAAGTTCCGCGACACGCCGCACGACCTACGCTGTGACGGTGCCCTCGCCCACGATTGCCGACGTCCTTGCCTCGCTCCAGCGCGAACCCGGTCGGCCACGTCTCACCTGGTACGGCGACGGCAGCGAGCGGATCGAGCTGTCCGGAGCCGTCCTCGAGAACTGGGTGAGCAAGACCGCGAACCTGCTCGTCGAGGAGTTCGACGCCGGGCCTGGGGTGCGCGTCCTGGTCGACCTGCCCCCGCACTGGCGGACCGTGGTGTGGGCGTTCGCCGCATGGCGGGTCGGGGCCTGCGTGGTGCTCAGGTCGGACCCGTCGTCGTCCGACGTGGATGTCGTCGTGACCGACCGGCCCGAGCAGTTCGACCGGTCAGCTCCCGTGGTCGCGGTCGCCCTGCCGGCACTCGCCCGCACGTTCGGCACTGGCCTGCCGGCCGGCGCGATCGATGCGGCCGCGGCGGTGATGACCTACGGGGACGTCATCGGGTGGGCGCCGCTGGTCGACCCGACCGCGCCGGCGCTCGTCGGGACCGGTTCGCAGGTCACGCACGGTCAGCTGATCGACTGGGCTGTCGACGCCGAGGCCCCGGACGACGCGCGAACGTTCGTGCCGACGTCGGTGACCGGATCCGTCGCCGACGGGACGGCGCGCGCACTGCGCGACGTGCTTCGCTCGTTGCGGTCGGCGGGCTCGGTGGTCCTCGCAGGCCCCACCATGTCGGAGGCGCTCGCCACGGACGCTGCTCGCCTCGACCGGCTCGTCGCCACGGAGCGGATCACGGCCACGGCCGCGAGTCGCTGAGGCGGACCGCGCTACAGGGCCGGCGGTCCGCCCGCGACGACGATGGCCGCGTCCGCCGGCTCGTCCGCTGCCGGCACCGGCTCACCCTCGACAGCCTCAAGCCCCGCAGCGACCAGCACGCCGTCCGGGGACGCAAACCGCGCGATTGCGACCGTGCCGAGCAGAACGAGCAGGAACGCGATCGCGGTGCGCACCTCGGCACCGGCGACGGGCCGGTCCCCCGCCAGCACCATGCCGAGCCCCGCGCCGAGCGTCGTCTCGATCCCGACCATGAGCGCAGTCGTGGCCACCGCAGCCGCACGCTGCAGAGCGAGCGCGTTGATCGCGAGACCCAGGACGCCGGCGACACCCATCGTCCACACGACCTTGTCGCCGACGAGCGCCGCGGGCGCCAGGCTCGGGAGCGTCCGTGCGCCGGCCGCCACCACGGCGAAGGCCACGCCCGCGATGGCGCCCATGACCAGCCCGGCCCGCGACGCCGACCTCATCCGGAGCGCGACCGCCGCCGCGACGACCGCCGCGACGACCGCCCCCGCGAGGACGCCCTCGGTGCCGGCTCCCGCCGGGCCGGCGGGCGACGGCGCGACCGACATTGCGAGCAGGACGAGCCCGGCCCCGATCCCCACGAGGGCTGAGTAGTCGATCCATCGCAGCCGTGCGCCCAGCATCACAGTCGCCAGGACGGCTGCGACCGCGAGGCTCGAGGCGCGCCCGGCCTGCACAGCAAACAGCGGCAGGGTGCGCAGCGCGACCAGGGAGAGGACCGACCCCGCCCCGACGAGGACCAGCCCGGCGACATAGGTCCGACTCTTCAGGAGTCGCCCCACCAGGACGTGGTCGAGCCGAGGGTGGACGGGCATCCGACGTGCGGCGAGCGCCTGCAGGACCGTCGCGGTCCC
>NZ_DASUIR010000002.1:0-4465 GCF_036279715.1 Cellulomonas sp.
TGCGCGGCGTAGTCCGCGGCCAGCCCGGCCTTGGCCTGGCCGATCCGGCGGACCATCGTGAACACGTTCTCGCCACCGGTCTGCGAGCTCGAGTCCTTGAGCTCCGCGGCAGCCACCCGGCGAGCGAGATCGTGGTCGATCCCGTCCACGACGACGCCACCGGTGCGCGCCTGGACCGCTGACCGGTAGCGACCGACCAGCCGGCGGGCGAGCGCGGCCTCGGCAGCGCGGATCGAGCGGCCGGCCGCGTCGTCGAGCTCGACCGGCAGATCGGCCACCCGGCGGGCGGGCAGGTCGGCGACCACGTCGACCTTGCGGCGACGCACGATGCCCATGTCGATCACGCTGGCCCGGGCAGCGGCGTAGAACCCCGGGTCGGCCGGGGTGAGCCCGGTCTCCTCGAGGGCGGCCTGCAACGCGCCGAGCGGCTTGGTGTCGTCGATCCAGCCCAGGTACTGCCAGATCGCCCGGAAGTCCTCGATGTCGTTGATCAGCGGGGTGCCGGTGAGGGCCATCAGCAGCGGCCGGGCGGTGCGGGCACGGATCCGCTCGGAGAGCGCAAGGACGTGCCGGGAGCGCTGGGAGCTCTTGTTCTTGATGAAGTGCGCCTCGTCGACGACCATGCCCCGGAAGCCGAGGTCGCCGAGCCAGCCGACGTGCCGGTCCAGGAGCTCGTAGTTCACGATGACGATGTCCGCGAACCCGTCGACCCGGTCGCCGTCGCCATGGACCACCGTGGACCGACGGTGCGGCGTCCACAGCCCGACCTCGTGCGCCCAGTTCGTCTTCACCACGTTGGGCACCACGACGAGCAGCGGGTAGGCGTTGGCCACCTGGGCGGCGAGCAGCGCCTGGGCGGTCTTGCCGAGCCCGGGCTCGTCGGCGAGCAGGAACGTGCGATGGCCGCGGGCCGTGGCCGCGACGACCTGCGCCTGGTGCGGCATCAGCTCACGGCCGGGGGGAGTGAACACCGAGCGGGCCTCGGGCAGCGCCATGCAGGCGGGTGCGCCGGGGGCGGCGTCCTCGAAGGACCGGAAGAGCGGCTCGAGCAGCTCCCAGCCGGCCAGTCGGCGGGCCCGCGTAGCGACCCGCTCGGCCGCGGCCTCGAAGTCCGGAGCCAGGAACGGGTTCGCGAGCTGGCGCGAGATGACCGACCGAGGCACCACCTGACTCACGGCACCGGGAACTGGCGCGGCCGGCGCGGCGCGCGTGGGCTCCGCGGGTGGCTCCAGCCCGCCGGCGCGCATCACCGTCACCTTGAAGGCGCGCGCCGCGTCGGAGACCCGGGCGTCCTCGGCGAGCAGCTCGAGCAGCGAGGTGTCCCGGGCAGCGGTCCTGGCCAGAAGTGTCGCGACCTCGTCGAGCCGCTTGAGCTGCTTGGCGCGCACCGACTCGGTCAAGCCGCCGTCGGCCATCACCCTGGCCCGCTCCTCTCGTACGAGCAGCGCCACGACCTGGAACTTCGTACGCACCGCCGGGCGCGTCGGGGGTCGCTGCACAGCGCTGTTGACCTCGCGGGCGACCTCGGCGAGCACCGGGATGATCCCCTGCTCGGCGGGACGCGGGGCGCGGCGCCGCTGAGCGCCGACCTCAGTGCGCGCGCCACCGGACCGGTGTTGGCCTGGTCGAGCCACATCTCCTCCTTCTCGCACATCCGCACCGCGACTGCGGCGCAGCGCGCCGTGCCGCGTCCGTCCGGGACCGGTCGGGCGTCGGACCCCGCGGCCCGTGTCGCAGGCAACCCTGGCCAGGGCGCCGAGATCGGGGCCACGCTCCGCGCAGCGGCCCGCCTGCGCCGCCCGCCGGCTCGTGCTCCCGCCGTTGGCGACACGCCGCCGGGCGTCGCGGTGAACCACCGCAGGGGCACGGTCATGGCCCTGCTCGATCGCCGGAGAACCTTGAGCGTCCGGCCGGTCACCGATCGCACGTGACGTCCCGAGTCACGCCGCTGGCCGGTACAACGGCATGCCGTTCGCACGGTCCTGCCGCGTGTGCAGTGTAGAACGGGTCGGGCGGACGCTCGACGACGACAACTTGTAGCGTCGAGGCATGTGCCGCAACATCACCACCTTGCGCGGGCTCGAGCCGCCCGCCACAGCTGACGAGATCGAGGCCGCTGCGGTGCAGTACGTCCGCAAGGTCACGGGCATCACCAAGGTCACCGACGTGACTCGCGAGGCGTTCGACGTCGCGGTCGCCGCAGTCGCAGTCGCGACCACCCGGGCGCTCGCCGACCTGCCCGAGCGCCGGAACCCGCCGTCGACGGTGCCGCCGCTGCGCCGCGAGGACGTCGCCGCACGCGTCGCGGCTCGCCAGGCCGCGCGCGAGGTGCACGAACGCCTGCACGAGCAGGGCGTGTCGCACCGCCACTGACCCGCCGTGCGGAGGCGGCGCGGACGATCGGTCGGCCCAGTGGAGACCGCGAGACCGCGAACGCTCTCCGTGACTGACGATGCGGTGATGCGTCGTCGTCCGGTGGCCGTGCCACTACCTGCGGGTCCCGTCCGGCACCTCAGACCCGCGGGGCGGCGATCAGCACGACTGCCGCGAGCCTGCGTTCTGGTGGGCGCTCGGTCAGCGCCTGTAACAGAATCGTCCCGCCGACCGAGTGGCCCGCTACGACCGCCCCCTCGTCGAGGTCTGCCATCTCGTACCAGATCGCGGCGCTCCCACAAGGGCCGCTCTCGCGGCCCTGATGCCGCGTGGGTACGTTGGGCACACCAGCCCCGGTGATGGAGGTGTCGCCCCATGTTGTACAACCTGGCGTCCCTGCTCGAGGGCAGCGCAGACAGATTCCCCGAGCGCGACGCGATCGTCTTCGGGGACACGCGCCTGACCTACGCCCGGCTCGACGGCGCCGCCAACCAGGTCGCGAACCTCCTGGTGGCTCGCGGGATCGCGCCAGGAGACAAGGTCGCGCTGAGCTGCCCGAACCTCCCGTACTTCACCATCGTCTACTTCGGGATCCTGAAGGCCGGGGCGACAGTGGTGCCGCTCAATGTGCTGCTGAGGGGTCGCGAGGTGGCCTACCACCTGGGCGACTCGGAGGCGAAGGCCTACTTCTGCTTCCAGGGCACCCCTGAGCTGCCGATCGGGGCGGAGGGGTACGTCGGGTTCGGCCAGGTCGAGTCGTGCGAGCACTTCTTCGTGATCACCGCCGACCCCGCCGCCGCGTCGCCTATCGACGGCACCGAGACGCTGGGGGCCGCCATGGCCTCACAGCCCGCGACCTTCGAGACCGTGGCCACCGACGAGGACGACACCGCGGTGATCCTCTACACGTCCGGCACGACCGGGCAGCCCAAGGGCGCTGAGCTGCGGCACCGCAACATGCGCGACAACGCACTGGTCTGCGGGCCCCTGTTCGATGTTGACGTCGACGCCCCGGAGACCTACCTGTGCGTGCTCCCGCTGTTCCACTCCTTCGGGCAGACCATGATCCAGAACAGCGCCTGCGCCTTCGGCGGCACTGTCGTCATGCTGCCGCGCTTCGGTGCTGTCCCGGCGCTGGACCTGATGCTGAAGGCGGGTGTCACGTTCTTTGCCGGCGTGCCGACGATGTACTGGGCCCTGCTCGATGCTCTGGAGGAGGGCGTCGACATCTCCTCGATCGCGAAGAACCTCCGGGTCGCCGTCTCGGGCGGCGCCGCGCTGCCGGTGGAGGTGCACAAGAACTTCGAGAAGAGGTTCGGCGTCACGATCCTCGAGGGGTATGGCCTGTCCGAGACGTCGCCGGTCGCGAGCTTCAGCAAGTACGGGGAACCGGCCCGGGTCGGCTCCATCGGGGTCCCGATCCCCGGCGTGGAGATGAAGCTGATCGATCCGGTCGGCTGGTCGGAGATCAAGGACTCGCCCGACGCGGTCGGGGAGATCGCGATCAAGGGCCACAACGTCATGAAGGGCTACTACAAGCGTCCCGAGGCGACCGCGGAGGCCATCCAGGACGGGTGGTTCCGGACGGGCGACCTCGCGCGGCGCGACGAGGACGGCTGGTACTACATCCTCGACCGGTCGAAGGACATGATCATCCGCGGCGGCTACAACGTGTACCCCCGCGAGATCGAGGAGGTCCTGCTCACCCACCCGGCGGTCTCGCTGGCCGCGGTGATCGGGGTGCCGGACGAGAGGAACGGCGAGGAGGTCAAGGCGTACGTCATCCTCGAGAAGGGCGCCTCGGTCACCCCCGACGAGCTGATCGCCTGGGGCAAGGAGCAGATGGCCTCATACAAGTACCCCCGGATGGTCGAGATCGTCGAATCGCTGCCGACGACTGCGACCGGGAAGATCCTCAAGCGCAAGCTCAGGTGACGCGACCTGCATCCCGAGCTCTCCGTACGCACGGCATCATCACGCCTGGCCGGGCGACCCCGGCCGACCCGACTGCCCACGGGCCGTCAGTGCGAACCACGCGAGGGCGAGGACGGCGAGGTTGAGCACGCTCGAGGACGGCATGTCGAGCATCCCG
>NZ_DASUIR010000003.1:0-8984 GCF_036279715.1 Cellulomonas sp.
TCGCCGACACAGGGCAGCCAGAGAGCGTCGAGGCCGTCCCTCTGCGCCTGACCTTCTGCCACACGACGCTGGCGCACGGCGAGGACGCGCAGTGGGTCCGGCAGCGGTTCCGCGAGGCGTGCGCAGCGCTGGGGACCGACGCGATCGAACAGGACGGCCGACTCCGGGTGCGACTGAACCCGCGGTGAGGGCACCGGGCCGTCGCGGTCGGGGAGGCGGCCGGGCCGTTGGCCGGCCTGGCCGCCCTGGCGGACGTGGACCGCGCCATACCCCGCTACGCGGCGGCGGAGGCCTACCTGCGCGAGCGGGCCGGCGACCTGACTCTCGCCGCCCGCCGATACGCGGACGCGGCCCGCGCGGCCACCAGTCTCGCCGAACGTGATCACCTCACCCGCCAGGCCGCCCGGCTCAACGACCTGCTGCGCGCTTGATGCAGAAGTAGGAACCGCTCGCGAGATCCTCGAGGAGCGTGGGTCCGGTGGGCGTCCAGCCGAGCAGCTCCTGCGTGATGGTGCTGGACGACGAGAGGCCCCTGGCGAAGAAGAGGCGCGCTCGCCCCGTGCTGAGGAGCGATGGGTCGCCCGCACCGGGCGCCGACCCGCGGAGCACCGTCGGGCGGATCGTCCTCAGCGACTACCGTGGGAGCGTGCCAGACCAGCTCTCACCGACCGCGGCTGACATCGGCGAGCCGGACGAGCTCGACGATGTCGTGGTGGGCCGCCGCCGCGGCCGTGGTCGCCCACGCGACCCCGACCTCGAGGCGCGAGCCCTGAGCGCAGCCCTGGAGGTCTTCGGCGAGAAGGGCTGGGTCGCGATGACCATCGACGAGGTCGCCGCGCGGGCACGCGTCGGCAAGTCGTCGATCTACCTGCGCTGGCCGGACAAGACAAGCCTCCTGACCGATGCGCTGCGCCAGGTTCAGCTCGGCGTGACGGTCGAACCCGCTCGGGACGACGCGGACGAGGGCGACATCAGCGAGCCGCCCGCAGAGCCGTCGCTGCGCGACTACCTCATCGTGCATGCCACGCGTCGGGCCAACCTGTACCTCAGCGACGCCGGCATCGCGATGCTGCGCCTGTACGTCGAGGCGCGCGCGCACCCCGACGTCTTCGCGGACATCCGCCGCCGGGCGATCACGGACTTCGTCCTGGACGAGCGGCGCCGCGTCGAGGCGGCGATCCAGCTCGTCGACGAGGTGTCGCCGATGTCGACCGTGCAGCTCCTCGACGCGGTCGAGGGCGCAGTGTTCATCCACGTCCTGGTGACCCCGCCAGAGCTCGTCGACCGGGTGCGGCTGCACCTCGCGGACTACATCGAGCAGATGGTGGACAACCAGCTGCGTGCCGTCGGCCTCAGCCCTCTCGGAAGCTGACCCCGAAGCCACCGCGCGGATAGTGCCAGCTCAGCGCGCCGGGCGCCGCGACGGCCAGGCAGGTCCCGCACTCGAGGCACGCGGCGTAGTCGGCCGCGATCGTACCGTCGTCAAGCTCGCTGTAGACGCCCGCCGGGCAGACGGCGATGATCGCCTTGCCGGTGCCGGTCGAGCGGCACAGCGCCTGGTCGATGACGATGTGGGACTCGTCCTCGTCGATCTCGAACCTGTTCGCGGCCAGCCGCTCGGGAACCGTCGTCGCCTTCACAGTGCTCGCACCCCTGCCCATCCGTCGCTGACCAGCTGCCGCACACTCACCGGGGACTTGCGCAGCGCGTCGCGCGCCACGGCGAGCAGATGCTTGCGCGGGGTCCCGTCGAGGCTGAACACGTCGTGGAAGAGGCCCGCTGCCAGCTCCCCGTACGCGCCGTACATCCCGGTGCGTTCGAGGAACTTCGGTGCCCTCGCATACGTACGCATGTCCTTGAGGACGAAGCCCTCCTCCAGCCGCCGCCAGTAGCCTGCGAGACCGGCCTTGGAGGTGTCGCCGCTCGCGACCGCCTCGGCGATCGCGTCGGCCGCTGCGATCGCCGAGCCGATCGCGAGGTCCATCCCGCGCACTGTCAGACCGCTGTTGATCGTCAGGCCCGCTGCCTCGCCGATGACGACCATGCCGTGCGTGGCCACGTCGCCGACCATGTCCATGCCGCCTTCGGCGACCAGGTGGGAGCCGTACTCGAGGACCGTCCCGTCGCGCAGGTAGGGCGCGAGACCGGGGTGCGCGACGAAGTGCTCGAAGACGTCGATGGCCTTGTGGCCCGAGCGCAGGAGGTCGTCGAGCCGCAGCACGACGCCGAGGGACAGCGACTCGGTGTTGGTGTACATGAAGCCACCGCCCCCGATGCCGAGCGTGCAGTCGCCGACGATCGCGTGCGCCGCGCCCTGGTCGCCCGTCAGACCGAACCGGTCCTCGATCGCCTGCCGCGGCAGCTGCACGACTGCCTTGACCCCGACGGCCATGTGGTGCGTCGGCGGCTTGGCGCGCAGCCCGATCGACTGGGCCAGGAAGGAGTTCACACCGTCCGCTGCGATGACGACGCGAGCCCGCAGCTCGTCGTCCCCCGCCCGGACGCCGACGACGCGCACCGCCCCGTCCGGTCCCGGCTCGGTGAGCAACGAGTCGACCCGAACGCCTGACATCAGGAAGACACCCGCCTCCTCCGCGCGTTCGGCGAGCCACGGGTCGAGCTTCGCGCGCAGCACCGTGACCGCGTTGACCGGCTCGGCCAGCGCCGAGCCGCGGTAGTCGATGCCGACCGCCGAGTCGGGGGTGAGGAACGTCGTCACGTGACGCGTGATCGTGCGCTCGACAGGCGCCTGGTCGACGTAGCCGGGGAAGACCGTGTCGAGCACCCGCCCGTAGAGGACGCCGCCCGACAGGTTCTTCGACCCGGGAGCCTCGCCGCGCTCGATGAGGACGACCGACAGGCCGTGGCTGGCCAAGCGATAGGCAGCGACCGACCCGGCCGGGCCGGCGCCGACGACGATGACGTCGAAGTCGGGCTCGACGGCCTCGGTGGTCACGCTCCGGCCCCGAGCGCGGCGGTCAGCGCCGGCACGACCTGGTAGAGGTCGCCGACGATGCCGTAGTCGCACTGCGCGAAGATCGGCGCGGACTTGTCGGAGTTGATCGCCACGACGACCTTGGCTCCGCGGACCCCGACCATGTGCTGGAGCTGCCCCGAGATGCCGATCGCGACGTAGAGGTCGGGCGCGATGTGCTGGCCCGAGATGCCGACGTAGCGCTCCTTGGCGACCCAGTCGACACCCTCGGCGAGCGGCCGGGAGCACGCGACCTCCCCGCCCACTGCCTCGGCGAGGTCGGTGACCAGCGCGAGGTCTTCACGGTTCTTGAGTCCGCGGCCGATGGCCACGACGGTGCGCGCCGCGCCGAGGTCGACCTTGGCCTGCTCCTTGATGCGCACGTCGGTGATCGTCGCGCCGGTGGCCGGCGTGGCCGGCACCTCCTCGAGGGCGACGGGCGCGACGGTCGCATCGACCGACGCCCCGGGGGCGAGTGCCAGCACGGCGGTCCCGCCGCTGACCGCGGTGCGGTGCTCGGCGATGCCACCCAGGACGGTCCGGTTCACGACGACCTGGTCGCCCGCGAGCTCGACGCTGCCAATTCCGGCCAGGACCGGGGCCTGCAGTCGGGCCGCGACCGCACCCAGCAGGACCCGGCCGGCGGGGTTCGCTGCGCCGAGGACGACCCGCGGCGCGGCGTCGGCAACGATCCGGGCGACCTCGCCCGCGTAGGCCTCGACGGGCGTCCCGTCGGCAGGCTCACCGAGCCAGACGAGGCGGTCGACGCCGGCGTGGGCAGTCTGCTCGGCGATCGCACGGCGCCCGACGACCAGCGCGACGACCTCGGTGCCGAGCACGCGCGCGGCCTCGACGAGTGCGCTGACGGCGGGGTCGTCGCTGACGACGATCCACGACTGGGACGTGACGTTCATGGTGCTCCCTTGGAGTGCGTCGGTGGCTAGAGGGCCCGGGCCTGGCGCAGCGCGCCGACCAGCTGGGCAACGGCTGCGGCGGGGTCGCTCCCGTCGAGGACGACCCCCTGTCGGGCGCCCGTGTCGGGCTTGGCGGTGGCCAGGGTGACGAGGGCGACCTCGGTAGCCGGCACAGCCAGGTCACCCAGGGCCAGGACCTCGACCGGCTTCTTGGCCGCGCCGAGGATGTCCTTCATCCCGGGCACGCGCGCCACGACCGCGTCGCTCGAGGCGGCAAGGACGACGGCACCCGTGACGGCCAGCGTCGCGACGCCCGACGGCAGGTCGCGCTCGACGACTACTCCCCCGTCACCGGCCGTCACGCTGCTGACCGCGTTGAGGCCGAGCCAGCCGAGCTCACCCGCGAGCGTCATCGCGACCTGACCCTCGGCGACGTCGACCGAGGAGTCGCCCGCGAGGACCACGTCGACGTCACCGATCGCCCGGACCGCGGCGGCGAGGACCCCGGCGAGCCGGGTGCCGTCGGCGCCGGCGAGCGCGTCGTCGGCCACCATGACGAGCCGGTCGAGCCCCCGCGACAGGGCCGCCTTGCGTGCCAGCGGCGTGTCGATCGATGCGGCACCGGCCGTCAGGCCGACGACCTCCCCGCCCATGGCGTCGGCGAGGCGACGGGCGAGCTCGAACGCGACCGGGTCGTACTCGCTGACGGCGCTCTTGGCCCGGCTCCAGTCGACGGATCCGTCGGGGCGCACATCGGCGTCCTGGGGGTTGGGTGCCCACTTGTAGGCGACGACGATCTTCATGGGTTCTCCTCGGGGGTGCGCTGGTGCGGTGCGCGGGACGTGGCCCGCGCGACTGCGGACCTGGATCGGGGCGTGGCCCGGGTCAGCTGTGGTCCTTGACGATCTGGCGGCCGGCGATGTGGACCATGATCTCGTCGGTCCCGCCGCCGAACCGGTGCCCGCGCAGGTCGAGCCACAGCCGCGAGACGCGCGTGCCGATGGTCACGCCGACGCCGCCGAAGATCTGCATCGCCTCATCCGCGACCTCGAACGCGGCCATCGCGGAGTAGCGCTTGCAGAGGGCGCCCTGGCTCTTGAGCGGCTCACCCTGGTCGACCATCCAGGCCGTCTTGTAGACGAAGTTGCGGATGTTCTCGAGCTTGATCGCCATGTCGGTGAGCTTGAGCTGGATGAGCTGGAACGAGCCGATCGGCTTGCCGAACTGCACGCGCTGCGCGGCGTAGGTCGCAGCGTCGTCGAACGCGCACTGGGCCATGCCGAGGCAGTTGGCCGCGATGACGAGGCGCTCGAGCTCGAAGTTGCGCATGAGCTGCTTGAAGCCGTTGCCCTTGACGCCGACGAGGCACGACTCGGGGAGCGTGACGTCGTCGAGGAAGATCTCGCACGAGTCCGAGATGTGCCACAGGATCTTCTCGAGCCGGTTGGTGGTGACGCCCGGGGCGTCCATCGGGACCAGGTACATCGAGATGGCCTTGCGCGGGTCCTCGACGTCGGGGTTCTTGGCCATGAGCAGCAGGTACTTGGACTGCAGCGCGTTCGTGATCAGCGTCTTGGTGCCGTTGAACGTCACCACGCCGTCGTGGTGCACGGCGCTCGTCGTCATCGCCGAGTTGTCCGACCCGGCACCGGGCTCGGTGAAGCCGAGCGCGAACGGCACGTCGCCGGCGGCGAGCAGGCCGAGGATCTCCTGCTGCTGCTCGGGCGAGCCGAACTCGAGGATGTCCTTGGCCTGGAGCAGCTCGAGGCCGTAGCCGTTGTTCAGGCCCTGGCGGGCGACCCGCTCCGCGAGCATCACGAGCGTCAGTGCGTCGCTCGGGGTGCCGCCGAACTCCTCAGGGAAGCCGAGCGAGCCGAAGCCGGCCTCGTTCATCGCGCGGCGGAACGTCGTCGGCGGCTGGTGCGTGGCATCCAGGTCGGCGATGTACGACTCGGGGCACTCGCGCTCGAGCAGCTCGTCAAGGCTCTCCAGGAGCAGCTGCTGCTCGTCGGTCAGTCCGAAGTCCATGGTCGTCGACCTCTCAGGTGGCGTGGGGCGCGTCCAGATGCCGCGCGACGGCACCGCCCCGGCGCCGCGTGACCATCGTTGCCGCGCCCGATGTGCCCGATCACAGGACGATGGTCCTAAATACCGACCCACTTCGTCCGCAAAGTTGTGACGTGTAGCGAGACCGTGCCAGATCGGTTCCAACGAAGGAGCGCACACGTGACTCAGGTCATCACGTCGGCCGAGGCCGCCGAGCTAGTCAAGGACGGCGACACCGTCGCTCTCAGCGGGTTCGGCATGGCATGCGTCAACGAGGAGACGCTCATCGCCCTCGAGCGCCGGTTCCTCGACCAGGGCGCTCCGCGCAACCTCACGGTCATGCATGCGAGCGCGGTCGGGAACCGTCGCGACAAGGGCATGAGCCACCTGGGCCACGACGGCCTGATCAAGCGCTGGATCGGCGGGATCGCGATCGCGTCCCCCGTGCTGGCCAAGCTCATCGAGGCCGACGGGTGCGAGGCCTACAACCTGCCCCAGGGCGTCATCACGCAGATGTACCGCGAGATCGCGGCCAAGCGCCCCGGCGTCATCACGAAGGTCGGGCTCGGGACGTTCGTCGACCCCCGCGTCGAGGGCGCCCGGATGTCGCCGTCCAGCGTCGACGACATCGTCCACGTCATCGAGCTCGCGGGCGAGGAGTGGCTGTTCTACCCGTCCTTCCCGATCGACGTGGCGCTCATCCGAGGCACCGTCGCGGACGAGGACGGCAACCTCACGCTCACGCACGAGGGTCTGAAGATGGAGGTCCTGCCGATAGCGCAGGCCGCGCACAACAGCGGCGGCATCGTCATCGCGCAGGTCGAGTCCATCGCTGCGGCCGGCAGCCTGGACCCCAACGACGTCAAGGTGCCGGGCATCCTCGTCGACTACCTCGTCGTCTCGCAGCCCGAGAACCACTTCCAGACCGAGAACACGTACTACAACCCGTCGTTCTCTGGTCAGCTGCGCATCCCGATGTCGGGCGTGACCTCGATCCCGCTGAGCGAGCGCAAGGTCATCGCCCGTCGCTGCGCGATGGAGCTCGCCCCGCACACCGTGCTCAACCTCGGCGTGGGCATCCCCGCGGACGTCGGCACGGTCGTGGCCGAGGAGGGCATCAGCGACCAGATCATGCTGACAACCGAGGCCGGCGCGATCGGCGGGGTGCCCGCGGGGCTCAAGGACTTCGGGCACGCCTACAACCCCCAGGCGCTCGTCGACATGCACTCGCAGTTCGACTTCTACGACGGCGGCGGCCTGGACGTCGCGGTCCTCGGCCTGGCCCAGAGCGACACGGCCGGGAATGTCAACGTCTCGAAGTTCGGGTCGCGGGTCGCCGGGTGCGGCGGCTTCATCAACATCTGCCAGTCGGCCAAGAAGCTCATCTTCGCCGGAACGTTCACCGCGGGCGGGCTGGTCGTCGAGGTGGCCGACGAGTCGCTCCGCGTCGTCACCGAGGGTCGCGCGCACAAGTTCCTCGCCGACGTCGAGCAGATCACGTTCAGCGGCCCGTACTCAGCCACACGCGGTCAGACAGTCCTGTACGTCACCGAGCGCGCCGTGTTCGAGCTGATAGACGGCGTGATGACGCTCATCGAGATCGCGCCCGGTGTCGACCTGCAGACCGAAGTCCTGGACCAGATGGACTTCACCCCCACCATCTCCCCCGACCTCGCACTGATGCCTGCGGGCATCTTCCGCCAGGCCTGGGGCGAGCTCGCCTCCCAGATCACCTCCGCGCGGCCGGCAACGACGCCCGCGCTCGTCGGAAAGGCCTGACCTATGCCCACGATCAACCGGTGGCGCGTGCTCACCGGATCTGTCCTCATCCTGCTGTGCACGGGTGCGATCTATGCGTTCTCCGTGTTCGCCGGTCCGCTCGGCGGCGCCCACGGGTGGACGGTGCCCGAGGTGCAGAACGCATTCATCATCAACGGTGCGATCGCCCCGATCCCCATGATCCTCGGTGGCTTCATCATCGACCGTGGGGGTGCGCGCTGGTCGATCACGATCGGCGCGATCCTCTTCGCGCTGGGGTTCATCCTGACCGGCTCCGCCACCAGCACGACCCAGCTGTACCTCTTCTACGGCCTCATCGCCGGGCTGGGTCAGGGCTTCGCCTACTCGGGCTGCCTCAACAACACGATCAAGCTCTTCCCTGACCGTCGCGGGTTCGCCGCCGGTGTGCTCACCGCGGGCATGGGCGCTGGTGCCGTCATCGCCGCCCCCGTCGCCCGGGCCCTGATCGACTCGGTCGGGGTCGGTGCGACGTTCGTCCGGATGGGCGTCGTGTACGCCGTCGTGGTCGTCGCGGCCACGCTGCTCATCCGGCCCGCGCCGGTCGGCTTCCTGCCCCCCGGCTGGACGCCGCCCACCGGGACGCCCGCGGTCGTCAACAGCACGTGGAGGCAGATGCTGCGCACCCCGGCCTTCTACCTCATCTTCGTCATGCTGACCGCGGGTGCCTTCTCGGGCCTGATGATCGCCTCGCAGCTGTCGCCGATCGCCCAGACCAGCATGTTCGCGATCTCCGCCGCCACAGCGGCGCTCCTGGTGTCGGTCTACTCGATCTGCAACGCCCTCGGCCGCTTCGCCTGGGGTGCACTGTCTGACCGCATCGGGTACACCAACGCGATCGCCTTCATCTACGCAGTCGTGGCGCTGTCCCTCGTCGTGCTGCTCATGGTGCACTCGACCTTCGGCTTCGTGGTGGGCATCGTCGGGCTCGGCCTGTGCTTCGGCGGCGTGATGGGCGTCTTCCCGGCCCTCACGATGAAGACCTACGGCCCACGGTTCCAGGGGATGAACTACGGGATCCTGTTCACGGGCTACTCCGTGGCCGCGTACTTCGGGCCCAAGATCGGCGCCACGCTCGGTGGCGGCGCCAAGGGTGACTACACCACGCCGTTCGTCATCGCGATCGTGGTGGCGCTCGTCGGCCTGGTGCTGACGCTGGTCCTGTCCCGCCTCGGTGGCGCCAAGCCCGCCTCGACGCTGACCCCGCAGCGGGTCGCGGCAGCGTCCTGAACCCGTCGGGGTGGGGGGGGGGG
>NZ_DASUIR010000004.1:0-9658 GCF_036279715.1 Cellulomonas sp.
GCGTCGACCCGGCCGCGTTGTCCGAGGCGGCGAAGATCGACCCGGGCCGGTTCGTGCAGGTCCAGGACGCGGGCCGCCATGCGGGTCGCGCGATGCTGACCGTGCGCCAGGCCCGGCCCGCGGCGTTCGCCGGGACGCTCGTGCTCAGGGCGCTCGACGCCCGTACCCGGCTCTTCGCGGCTGCGGACGAGGTCGCCGCACCCGCCCAGGTCGCCGTCGCCACCCCGGTGAACCTGCCGAACGCCGCCATCCCCGCGGCCGGGACGCGCTTCTGGGTCGAGGGGGCCGCGGTCAGCGGCGGCCTGCGCGACACGGTCCTGCAGCTCGGCATCGACGCGCTCGAGCCCGACGGCGACCGGGTCCAGCTCACCGTCGTCGAGCTCAGCAACCTGACGATGACGATCCCCGCGACCCCGGCGCACACGGCCCGGCTCGGCAACTCGCCCGTCGCCCCGCACGTCGTGCCCGGAACAGCCGTCCCCGTGCCCGCCGACTTCGACGAGAACCCGACCACCAACCCGCCCGTCGCGCTGGTCGAGGGCTCGGTCGTCGTGGCCGCGCCGATCACGCTCGCGGTGACCGTGCGGCCAGCCGGAGTGCCGGTGCGGTGGAGCGCGCAGCGGGCCCAGGGCAACCCCGCGGCCGACGGCGGCGACGACGCCCCCGCGATCGTCGCGCTGCACGCCGCCGCCGCACCGACGCTCACCCCGGACGCGGTCAACCCGCTCGCGGCCACGATGCTCACGGACAACGCCGGCACGTTCCACGTGCGACCGTTCGTGGACGGCAACGGCAACGGGACCTACGACCACCACATCGACCGCGAGCCGAGCATCGTCCGCAACGTCGTGCTCGGCCGGGCCACGCTGTTCCTCGACAGCTCGGTCGCGCGCAGCACGAACTTCGCGGTGCTCCCGGCCGGCGGCGGGATCAGCGTCAGCTCCGGAGCGTTCGACATCGCCGCGCCCGCGACCGCGGCGATGCACATGAACGCCCAGGTCGACGTGGTCACCGGCGGCGCCGACGGCCGCCGCGTCATCGCCCAGTACTTCGGTGGGTGGATCAACAACGAGACGGCCGTCGAGACGATCGTGGGGACGTTCGTCGAACCGGCCGGCGCGGTCCACACCGACCCGTCGGTGTTCGCGTCGAACCTCGCCGCGGCGACGGGCGGCACCCCCGGCAGCCCGATCTTCGTCCCGGGCAACCCGGCGCCCGTCCTGATCGACCCGCCGCTGCTCGACTCCGGTCGCGGGGCCGGGGTCGTGGGTCGCGGCGGCGACTCGGCGACCCTCACGCGCAGCCGGATCCGGACGCGCACGGCCCTCGCGGTCGGCCAGCGGTGGATCGTCGAGTCGGTCGACAGCCCCGGCGACGGCGAGCCGGCGGTGCGCCCGGCGTTCCCGACGGCCACGCTGCGGCGCTTCCACTTCGGGCTGACGTTCTCCTCGACGCTCGGGCTCTGGACCAACCGGACCGCCGCGAGCGGCGCGACGGGCGACCCGGCCGACCGGACGTACGCGGTGGTGCTCGAGGTGCGCTGGACGCAGGACGGCGAGTGGACCATCACCCCGGCGACCGGGGCCGTCGCGGTCGTCACGGCGCCGACGACGGCGATCGCAGGCACGACGCCGACGACACCCGCCGTCGCCGCGGCCACGACCCCGGTCGAGGTGCGGTTCCCTGCCTCGACGGACCAGCTCGCGAGGAACGCGCGGACATGACCACCTACGCCGTCACGTCCGAGGTCCTCGAGGCCGCGACCATCGTCCAGGTCGTGGTCGACGACGTCGCGCTCGGCGACTGGACGCCCGAGCCCGGGACGGGGTTCCAGCGCCGCACCGGCACGGTCACCGTCCGGCTCGCCGACGTGCTCAAGGGGCGCATCACGGAGCCGGTCGGCACGAGCGTCACGGTCGACGTCGTCCTGCGGGGCACGGGCGGCCCGCGGCTCGGCGACGTCGAGGGCGTGTGGTCCCACGTGCCGACCGACAGTGGCGCGCGGCTCGTGGCGTTCTGTGACGCCGGGACCCGGTCGCTCGCGCTCGCGCTGACCGAGGAGCACTGCCAGCGGCTCATCGTGTCCGGGCCGGTGCTCGCCGACCTGCGCCTCGCGATCGGGCTGCAGCGCAGGTCGCCGACCGCCGACCGGCTGCTGGCCGAGGCCGAGCGGCAGCGCGCCACCGGGGGAGCGGTGTTCGCGCGGTACGTGTGGGTCGCCGCGCGCGAGGCCCTGCGCGCGAGCCTCGACCGGTTCGACCGGCTCATGCGCGTCGCCGAGGACCCGGCGACGCGCGTCGAGGCCCAGGAGACCTACCTCGTGAGCGCCTACGAGGACATCACGTTCACGCGCGCCTACCCGGCTGAGCGCCGCGCACGGCTCGCGCGGGCGATGCTGGCCAGCACGCTCGACCCGAGGCTCGGCGAGCTGCGCTCGACGCTGCTGGGCGTGTACGTGCCGAACCTCATCGCCACCGCCGGGCCGGGCCCGCTCACGGCCGACGACGTCTTCGGCACCGAGCCCGTGCCCGGGCCCGCGACGGGTGCCGTGGCTGGGCCAGCAGCAGGCGCCGTTCCCGCTGCGGCGCCCGGACCTGAGGCGGCGCCGGACCTCCGCGACGCGCTGCGCGCCGAGCTCGACGACCCGCGCGACCCCGCGACGACCAGCCCCGCGCTGCGCGCCTGGCTCGACGGCTCCGACCCCCACGACGGGGAGGGCTGACCATGCTGCGTCCCGCCTACCGCGTGACCATCGGCGACCACGTCGTCGACACCACCGCTGAGCCGCGCGCGAGCACGATCGTCGAGCTGGTCGTGCGGCTCGACATGGACACGCCCGCGGACGAGGTGACGATCGTCCAGGGGCAGGTCGGCGGCCTGCGGGCGGTGCCCGGCGACGACCTGTCGATCGAGCTCGGGTACGCCGACCCCGACGCGGGGCTCGTGCGGGTCCTCACAGGGACCGTCGTCACCGTCGAGCCGGACCTGCGCACGGTGCGCATCGTCGGGCACTCGCGGGCCGACGCACTGCTCCGGACGCGCCTCGACCGCACGTTCGAGGACACGACGTACGGCGACGTGGTGCGCGCGCTCGCGGCCGAGGCCGGGGTCGACGTCGCGCGCGTGGAGGACGGGCCGCAGACGAACGCGTACGTCGTCGACGGCCGCCGGGACGGGGCCAGGCACATCCGTGACCTCGCCGTGCTCGCGGGGTTCGACACCTACCTCACCCCCGACGGCGGACTCGTGTTCGAGGCGCTCGCCGGGAACCGCACCGTGCACGTCCTGAAGTACGCCGAGCACGTCCTCGAGGCCGGCCTCACCCGCGCCCGGCCCGTGGCCGGGACGGTCGAGGTGTTCGGGGAGAGCCCGGGCGCGTCGAGCGGCGACGAGTCCTGGGCGTGGCTGACGAGCGACTTCACGCCGTACCGCGCGAGCGCCGGGTCCGGGTCGCCGACGCTGCTGCTCGAACGGTCGGCGGTCCGCACCGCGGCGGCGGCCTCGACCGCGGCGACCGCTGCGCTCGACGCGCTGACGACCGCGACGCTCCGTGGCCGGGTGCGCATCCAGGGCCGCCCCCAGGTTGCGCTCGGTGACCTCGTCCGGCTCGAGCGCTTCCCGACGAGGGCCGGGGTCGACGAGCTCGACGGGAACTACCAGGTGCGCGCGGTCGAGCACCGCCTCACCAAGGCCGAGGGGTTCGTGACCGACGTCGACCTGCGCAGCCTCACGGGTGCGGCAGCGCAGGCAGCCGCCGCGACACCGGGGTCGGCGCCGACCACCGCACCGGCCACCACATCGACCGGAGGTGCGTCATGAGCACGATCGTCGACACGATCGCCGCGATCGTCCGCCATGAGCTCGCCGCCGTGCGGACGACCGAGCTCGGCGTCGTCGAGGACGTCCACCCGCACTCCGGCGCGGGCGACGACGACAACTACGGCGTGGACGTGACCCTCAAGAACAGCGGGCTGGCCCTCAAGCGCGTGCCCGTCGGCACCGGGCACATCGGCACCGTCGGGATCCCCAACGTCGGCGACCTCGTGCTCGTCGCGTTCGACCACGGCGACGTCAACAGCCCGGTCGTCATCGCGCGCCTGTACGACGACGCGGACCGCCCGCCCCTGTCGACCACCGACGAGATCGTGCTGCGCCTGCCGCTCGCGGCCGACGACGACGCGAGCGTGCTCGCCGCGCTGCGCAACCACCCGGACGCCAGCCCCGCGCGTGAGCTGATCATCGAGATGCCCCCGAAGATCACCGTCCGCATCGTCGACGGGACCGTCACCGCCACGGCCGGGCAGACCGAGCTGAAGCTCGACCAGTCGGGGTCGAGCGGCGGGACCGTGCACGTCAAGGCCGGCCGGACCACCGTGACGATGGACCAGGACGGCGACGTGACCCTCGAGTCCGCGGGCTCGGTGACGCTCAAGGCCACGGCCGACCTCACGATCCAGGCCGGGGGCGCCGTCGCGATCAAGGCCGGCACGACGCTGACCGCCGAGGCAGGCACGCGCGCGACGCTCAAGGGCTCGCTCACGGCCGCGCTCGAGGGGAGTGCCGGCGCGAGCGTCCAGGGGGCGTCCGTGACCATCCAGGGCCAGACGAGCTTCTCGCCATGACCCGCCGCTGCACAGCCGAGGAAGGGAGCGATCGTGCCAGGACAACCCGTGACCATCGGGGCGAGCGTCGTCGTGACGCCCGGCATGACCGCCGCGCCGGACACCGGCACGATCCTCGTCGTCCTGCCGCCGTGGGTGACGGCCGGCGGGATGCCGCTCGCCACGAGCGGGTCGATCTGCCTGATGACCAACTCCGTGACCGGGGTGCCGTACCCGCTCGTCATCGGGTCGGTCGGGTCGAGCACCGGGCTGCAGGTCGGGGGGCAGGGCCTGGTCCGGGTCGGCGACCGGATCCCGTCGGGCAGCGGCGTCCTCGTCGTCATCGGGCCGCCTGCCGCGACCTTCGTGACCGACGCGTGGCCGCCGTGACCCCCGCCCGCCCGGCCCCGCCAGCACGCACACCCACCGCAGCACGCGCACGAACCGCAGCACCCGCACGGACGAGGAGGTCGCGATGAGCACCCCGACGGTCGGCCCACCGCGCGAGGCGCTGCCCGGCACCGACCTGCGCCTGCTCGGCGACCTCCTGACGGCTGAGCAGCGCGAACGCGGCAGCGACCTGCTCACCGGCCCGCGCCCGCAGCTCGCGGTGCCCGGCGAGCCGGACCGCAACCACGACCTGCTGCCGGTCACGGGCTTCGAGAACCTCCAGCAGGCGCTGCTCCTGCGCTTCCTCACGCAGGTCGGCGAGCTCGCCCACCTCGGGCACGCGACGTACGGGAGTCGCCTGCACGAGCTCATCGGCGAGCTCAACACCGTCACCACCCGCAACCGGGCCAAGCTCTTCGCGCTGCAGGCGCTCGCGGACGAGCCCCGGGTCGCGTCCGTCACGTCGATCACCGTGACGACCGCCCCGAGCGACCCGACCCGCCTCGAGATCCGCGCGTCGCTCCTCGCGATCGACCACGTGACCGAGCTCAACCTCGTGTTCCCGGTGCCGCTCGCCGGAGGTCCGCTGTGAACGTCGACACCGTCACCCTCGTCCATCGCCCCTTCGGGGAGCTCGTCGACGACATCCTCACGTCGGTCGTCGGCGGCGTCGTCAACGAGCCGATCCGGTTCGACCTCAAGGTGCTCACGTACCCGCTGGCAGAGCCGTCGTCGGGAGTGCGCAGCATCACCGGCGTCGCGGCCACGAAGCCGCGCACGTTCCTCCCGGCGATCGACTTCACGTTCACCGGCACCGCGACGAACACCGTGGCCTGGCTCGAGGACGGCACGAAGCCCGACGACAACACGACCTTCTTCGTCGACTACTTCCGCGTCGACAGCCGTTCGCCGTTGTCGGACATCAACGTCGGCAGCGTGACCCGCACGCTCACCGAGGCGGTCGGCCGCGAGATCGCCACGGTCTACGACCAGATCAACCTCGCCTACCTCTCGGCGTTCGTGGACACCGCGACGGGCACGTCGCTCGACTACGTCGTGGCGATCCTCGACGTGTTCCGCAAGACCGCCGAGTTCGCCGAGGGGCTCGTCACGTTCTTCCGCAGCGCCGGGGTGGACGGGAACATCACGATCCCTGCGGGGACGCGGCTGGCCTCGACGGGCGGCAAGGTCGTGTTCGCCTCGACGCAGCCGCGCACGCTGCAGCGCGGTCAGGTGCGCATCGACGTGCCCGTGCGCGCCGACGTGGGCTTCGCCGGCGAGGCCGGCCTGGTCCCGGCCGGTGCGATCACGGAGATGTCGCAGCCGGTCGCGGGAATCGACCACGTGACCAACCTCGACCCGACGCAGCGCGCGGCAGCCGACGAGACCGATGACGAGCTGCGGCTGCGCGCCAAGGCCGCGCTGCGCTCGCTCGGCAAGGCAACGCTCGCGGCCCTCGACCGGGCGATCCGGGAGAGCCGGGGGACGCCGGTCGAGTTCTACGACCCGGGCTCCCCGCTGGCGAAGCGCTCCGAGCCGGGCACGGTGACCGTCGTCGTCGAGGCCGAGCCCGAGCGGCTCGGGAGCATCGTCGACGCGGTGCACGTGACGCGAGCCGCCGGGGTCGTGGCGACCGTCGTGGCCCGGTACGTGTTCATCACGCCCCGCGTCACGGCGACGATCACGCCGGGGCTGTCGGCACCGGGCCAGGCGCAGGTGCAGTCCGACGTCGTCGCGGCGCTGCAGGCCTACGTCGACACGCTCACGCGCGGCGACCCGGCCGACGGTGCCGCGATGCTGGCGGCTGTTCGCGGGGTCGAGGACGTCACGGACGCGACCGTGGTCGACGTCGTCGTCGCGCGCGCGGACCTGGCAGGTCCGGACGGGGACGCGGGCCTCGTGGACGCCCTCGTCCAGGCCGTGTCCCTCGCCGCCGCGGGGGACGCCGCTGCGCTGCGGGACGCGCTCGCCGGTGCGGTAGCCGCCGCGGGAACGCACGCGCCGACGAGTGCGCACGTGCCCGACCGCTCGCTGCTGCAGTCGACGGTTCCGGCGCGCGCGGGGCAGCCCGCGACCGACGACGAGATCGAGGCCGGCACGTTCCAGGTCTCCGCGACGGTCGCCGGGGAGACCTGGTGGATCGCGCTCGAGATGGTGGCCGGCGACGTGCACGTGGAGGCTCCCGGTGCCTAAGGCCGACCGCATCCTCGCGAACCTGCCGCCGACGTTCCGGCTGCGGGGCGACCCGTCGGCGCTCCGAGCGCTCGTCGACGCGTACGGCGGCGAGCTGCAGACCGCCGAGAACTCCCTGGTCGCGGTCATGCGCGCGCACTGGGTCCAGTTCGCGGACGCGGGCGAGCAGACGATCGAGGACCTCAGGCTGTTCGCTGCGCTGTACGGCCTCGCCCCGCGTCCGGACGAGAGCGTCGAGGAGTTCCGCGACCACCTGCGCCGGTACGTGCGCACCTACCTCGACGGGACCGTCACGGTGCAGGGGATCCTGCGGATCACGGCCGAGGCGCTCGGTCTGCACATCGAGGACGACGCGCTCGACACGTGGTGGGACCGGCCCGACCCGGTGCTCGTGACGAGCATGCCGCGCGGGGCCGACGCCGCGACCCTGGTGCTCGGGGTCCCGGCGGCGACCGTCGCGGGCGCGGACGCGCAGCCGGCGACCCTCGTCGGGCGTGCGGACGTGGGTTCCGGTGTCGACCTGACCGCCGCGCGCGTCCTGCGGGTCGCGCTCGACGGCCACGGCGCGCTGCCCGTCGACCTCACCGCGGGGGCCGCCAACCCGGCCGCCGTGAGTCCGACCGAGCTGGTCGCGGCGATCGAGGCCGGGCTCGGGCGGCCCGGGGTCGCCCGGGTCGAGGGCGGGCACCTCGTGCTGGTGTCGGGCACGACCGGGGCGGCCTCCGAGGTGCTCGTCGATGACGGGCCGGACGACGCCGCCGACCTCGTGCTCGGCCTGCGCCCCCGCACCTACGCGGGCTCGGACCCGGTGCACGCCCGGATCGTCGGGACGGCTGACCTGAGCGCGGCGCTCGACCTCACCGCGGCCCGCTACCTGCGCGTCGTCGTCGACGGCCACCACGTCGCCGAGGTCGACTGCGCGGCGCTCGCGGCGGACCCGGCGGCCGTGGACGTCGCGCAGGTCACCGACGCGATCAACGCCGCGCTCGGCCTGGCGGTCGCGTCCGACGACGGCCGGTTCCTCACGCTCACGTCCCCCACGTCCGGGGAGGCCGGGTCGGTCGTGCTGGCCGACCCCGCGGCGCAGCCCGCGACCGCCACGCTCTTCGGCACGGCAGCACCCGTCGCTGTCGGAGCCGGCGCGCGCCCCGCGCGGGTCGTCTCGGACCGCCGCATCGGCCTCGGGGTCGATCTCAGCCGGGACTCGCGGCTCCGCATCGCGCTCGACACCGCACCCCCGGTGACGATCGACGTGGCGGGCCTCGACCCTGCCGCGACGACCCCGGCGGAGGTCGTCGCCGCGCTCAACGAGGGCCTCGGCGCCCAGGCGGCGTCGCACGATGGCGATCGCGTCACGCTCGTCTCGCCCACCGCGGGTGCGGCGGGTTCACTGCGGGTCGACGAGGTCGACGGCGACGCCGCCGAGGCCGTGCTCGGCCTGCGACCCCGGTCTGCGCGCGGCACCGCCCCGGTGACGGCCGCCGTGGTCGGCACGGTCGACCTCTCGGCAGGCGTCGACCTGTCGTCGCGGTACCTGCTGCGGCTCGGTGTCGACGGCGGCACCCCGCGCGACCTGGACCTGCGCGGCGGCATCGACGACGTGACCCACGCGACCGTCGAGGAGCTCAAGGACGCGCTGAACGCGGCGCTCCGCGCGGACCCCGGCGACCCGGTCGCGTCGCACGACGGTGCGCACCTCCAGCTCGTGTCGACGAGCGCGGGTGCCGCCGGGTCGATCGACCTGCAGCCGCTCCGCGACACCCTGCGCCGACGCTTCGTGACCCGGGCCCGCGTGACGGACGACGCCGCGACGACGGTGCTGGGGTTCACGGCCCGCACCGCGACGGGAAAGGCCGCGACCGTCGCGCGCCTGGCGGGCCCCCACGACCTCTCGGGCGGGGTCGACCTCAGCGTCGACCGCTACCTGCGCCTGACCGTCGGCGACCGCACGCCCGTCGAGATCGACTGCGCCGGACCCCGCCCGCGGGCCACCACGCCGGCCGAGGTCGTCGCCGCGATCACGACGGCGTACGCGGCGCAGCACCCCACAGCTCCCGGACCGATCGCCCTGACGGACGGCCGCACCCTCGTGCTGACCGACCCGGAGCCCGGTGCCTCGTCGCGCATCCTGCTCGAGCCGCCGCACGCGCTCGACGCGCTCGATCGCATCCTCGGGGTGCCGCCGATGCTCGCCCGGGGGCAGGGCGCCGTCGGCGTGCACCTCGCCGGGACGGTCGACCTGTCCGCCGGTGTCGAGCTGCCCGCCGATGCCGCGCTGCGGATCGGGGTCGGTGACGTCCCGCCGGTCGACGTCCCGGTCGGCGACGGCTCCACGACCGCGACCCGCCAGCTCAGCCAGGTCGTCGCGCAGGTCAACCTCGCGCTCGCGGCCCAGGTCGCCGCGCACGACGGCACGCACCTGCTGCTCGTCCCGCCCGCGACCGCAACCGCGAGCCGGCTCGTCCTCGAGGCCC
>NZ_DASUIR010000005.1:0-45661 GCF_036279715.1 Cellulomonas sp.
GGTGGTGGTCGGACGAGCCGCGGTGCCGCACCCACCTCCAGGTGGCTCTGGAGGACGGCTCGGCGCTGCTGCTGGCGCACACCGCGGAGACCTGGACGTGCGAGGCCGTCTACGACTGACGGCGCGACGCGAGGCGTTTGACAACGCCGAACCACCGTCGTTCACCGATTCGAACACCTGTTCGAGCAAGAGAGGAACGTGACGATGAGCTCGTCCTCGGCGCCCCGGTACGCGGAGCTGCACGCCCACTCGGCGTTCAGCTTCCTCGACGGAGCAAGCCACCCCGAGGAGCTCGCCGCCGAGGCGGCCAGGCTCGGCCTCGCCGCGCTCGCCGTGACGGACCACGACGGGCTGTACGGCGTCGTCCGGTTCGCCGAGGCGGCCCGGGCGGTCGGGCTCCCCACGGTGTTCGGGGCGGAGCTGCACCTGCCGGCGCCCGGACGTCTCGGGTCACGGACCTCGGGTGCGACCGCAGGCGACGGCGTGACCTCCGGCGCAGCCCGGGCCACCCGGCCGGCGCGGCCCGGCCCTGATGTGCTCGATGCCCCGACGGGCGTCCCGGACCCCCGAGCCACACACCTGCTCGTCCTCGCGCGCGGACCCGACGGCTACCGCGCGCTGTCGAGCGCGATCGCGACCGCGCACCTCGCGACCGGGACCAAGGGCGCCGCGCGCTACCGCCCGGAGGAGCTCGCCGAGCAGGCCGCCGGGCAGTGGCTCGTGCTCACGGGCTGCCGCAAGGGGGCGGTGCGACGTGCGCTCGCGGGCGGGTCGCCCACCGGCGCCGCTGTCACGCCCGAAGGCTTCGTCGCGGCGCGCGGAGAGCTGGACCGGCTCGCCGCGCTGTTCGGTCGGGACAACGTCGCGGTGGAGATCACGGAGTCGGGGGACCCGCTCGACGGCGAGCGCAACGACGCCCTCGCAGCCCTGGCGGCCGCGACGGGGCTCCCGCTCGTCGCGACAGGCAACGTCCACTACGCGACACCCCGCGACGCCGACCTCGCGGCTGCGCTCGCGGCGGTGCGGGCGCGTTCGTCCCTCGAGGACCTCGACGGCTGGCTGCCCGGCGCCCCGACGGCGCACCTGCGCTCGCCGGCCGAGATGCTCGCGCGGCACCGTCGCCACCCCCAGGCGGTCGCGACGGCTGCGGAGCTGGGTGCCGAGTGCGCGTTCGACCTCGCGCTCGTCGCACCGAAGCTCCCGCCGTACCCCGTCCCGGCGGGCCACACCGAGGCGACCTGGCTGCGCGAGCTGGTCCGGCGCGGTGCCCTGGAGATCTACGGACCCCCCGAGGCCGAGCGGGTTCCAGGCGCGTATGCGCAGCTCGAGCACGAGCTGCGCATCATCGAGGACCTCGGCTTCCCGGGGTACTTCCTCGTCGTCTACGACCTCGTCGACTTCTGCCGTCGCAACGGGATCCTCGCGCAGGGCCGCGGCTCGGCCGCCAACTCCGCGGTCTGCTACGCGCTGCGGGTCACGGCGGTCGACGCGGTCAAGCACGGGCTGCTCTTCGAGCGCTTCCTCGCCCCCGAGCGGGACGGTCCGCCGGACATCGACGTCGACATCGAGTCGGAGCGGCGCGAGGAGGTCATCCAGTACGTCTACGCCACGCACGGTCGTACACATGCCGCGCAGGTCGCGAACGTCATCTCCTACCGGCCCCGCTCGGCGGTCCGGGACGCCGCCCGCGCGCTGGGTCACGACGTCGGGCAGCAGGACGCGTGGAGCAAGTCGATCGACCGGTGGGGGAGCCTGCGCGGACCGGACCCGGTCACCGCGGACGGGCGGGACGCCGTGACCGGCCGGGAGGAGCGCGCTCAGCACCGGGACGAGATGTGGGGGGCGGCACCCGAGCCTCCTGCGCACGACCTCGACGAGATCCCGGCGCCCGTGATCGACCTCGCCCAGCGGTTCCTGCGGCTGCCGCGCCACCTCGGCATCCACTCGGGGGGCATGGTCATGTGCGACCGGCCGGTCATCGAGGTGTGCCCGGTGGAGTGGGCCCGGATGCCCGGCCGCACGGTGCTGCAGTGGGACAAGGAGGACTGCGCCGACGCGGGACTCGTGAAGTTCGACCTGCTCGGGCTCGGCATGCTCACGGCGCTGCGGATCGCGTTCGACCTGATCCGGGAGCACGAGGGAGTGAGCCTCGACCTGCACGGGCTGCCGCACGAGGACCCGCTCGTCTACGACCTGCTGTGTGCGGCGGACACGGTCGGGGTGTTCCAGGTGGAGTCGCGCGCCCAGATGGGGACGCTGCCACGTCTGGAGCCCCGACGCTTCTACGACATCGTCGTGGAGGTCGCACTCATCCGGCCCGGACCGATCCAGGGCGGGTCGGTGCACCCGTACATCAACCGTGTCCACGGCCGCGAGCCGGTCACGTACCTGCACCCGAAGCTCGAGAAGTCCCTCGCGAAGACCCTCGGCGTGCCGCTGTTCCAGGAGCAGCTCATGCAGATGGCGATCGACGTCGCCGACTTCACCCGGACGGAGGCCGACCAGCTGCGCCGCGCGATGGGGTCCAAGCGGTCGACCGAGCGCATGGAGGCGTTGCACGGCCGCCTGCTCAAGGGGATGGCAGCCAACGGCATCACGGCCGCGGTCGGCGAGCAGATCTTCGACAAGCTCAAGGCGTTCGCTGACTTCGGGTTCCCCGAGTCGCACGCCTACTCGTTCGCCTACCTCGTCTACGCGAGCGCCTGGCTCAAGGTGCACCACCCGGCGGCGTTCTATGCGGGTCTGCTCGCCGCGCAGCCGATGGGCTTCTACTCCCCGCAGTCCCTCGTGGCCGACGCGCGGCGGCACGGTCTGACGGTGCTGCGTCCGGACGTGCAGGCGTCCGCGGTCCAGGCGACCGTCGAGCGCACGGCGCCGGCGTCGGGCGACGGTGAGCCCCGGCTCGTCCCCGCCCCGTCGGGCACCGCGCCGAGCGACCAGCACGCCGACGGGTCGGCGGGTCGGTCGCTCGGGGTGCGGCTCGGTCTCGCGTCGGTCCGCAACGTCGGCACGGAGGTCGCGGAGCGGCTCGTCGCCGAGCGCACGCAGGCCGGTCCGTTCACCGACCTGCGCGACCTGGTCCGCCGGGTGCGGCTGTCGACCAGCCACCTCGAGGCGCTCGCCACGGGTGGTGCGCTCGACAGCCTGGGTGCGACGCGTCGCGAGGCGCTGTGGGCCGCGGGGGCGCTCGCACAGGAGGGCCCCGACACGCTCCCGGGTGTGTCGGTCGGGGTCAGCGCACCCACGCTCCCCGGCATGAGCGACGTCGAGCTCGCGGTCGCGGACGTGTGGGCGACGGGCATCTCGGTCGACTCCTACCCCACGCAGCACGTCCGTGCCGGGCTCGACGCCGCGGGGGTCCTACGGGTCGAGCAGGTGTACCGCCACGAGGCGGGCCGACGGGTCGCGGTGGCGGGAGTGGTCACGCACCGCCAGCGCCCGGGCACCGCGGGCGGGGTCACCTTCCTGTCGCTCGAGGACGAGACGGGTCTGCTCAACGTGATCTGCACGACGGGCCTGTGGCAGCGGTTCCGCAAGGTGGCCCGCACGTCAGCGGCGCTCGTCGTGCGCGGGCGGGTCGAGCGGGCCGACGGTGCGACGAACCTGCTCGCCGAGCACCTGGCCCCGCTCTCGTTGCGGGTCCGGGCGACGTCGCGCGACTTCCGTTGAGCGGTCCTCGTGCTACTCGGCGTCGGCGGGCGCCGCGCGCCCGGGGTACTCGACGTCCTCGTCCGACTCGGCCTCCTGCTCCTCGTCCATCGGCGGGTCCATCCGCCGGAGCTTGGAGAACACGGCCCACGCGACCGCGACGAGCGGCACAGCGATGACGGCACCGAGGATGCCCGCGGTCAGCGTCCCGGCGGTGACGGTGACCGCGATGACGACCGGGTGCAGCGAGACCTGCCGGCCCATGACGAGCGGCTGGAGGACGTGGCCCTCGAACTGCCCGATGAGTGCGATGCAGATCCCGACGATGCCGGCCGAGATCGGGCCGTTGGCCGCGAGAGCGACGATCATCGCGACGACCATCGCCGCGGGTGCGCCGACGAGCGGGATGAACGCGCCGATGAGGACCAGCACGGCGAGCGGTGCGGCGAGCGGGACGCCGATGATCGACAGTGCGATGAACGCGAGGAAGCCGTCCGTCGTGGCGATGATCACCGTCCCGCGCGTGTACCCGGAGAACGTGTACCACCCCGCCCCCGCGGCGACCTGCCAGCCCTCGCGCACGCGCACGGGCAGCTGGTTGAGGAACCAGGTCCACAGCTCATGGCCCCGCGCGAGGAAGAACACGGTGCAGAAGACGGCGAGGGCGAGGGCGGTGAACACCTGGACGACGGAACCGGCGCTGGCCGCCGCCTGACTCGCGAGGTCGCCCGCGTGCTGCTGCACCCACGCCCGGCCGGTGTCGATCCACTGGGCGATCTGGGCGTTCGTGATCGTGAACGGGAGCTGGCCGTTCTCGAGGAACTTCGTGATCTCCCCGATGCCGTTGCCGAACTGCTTGGACAGCGCGTCCCACTGGCTCGCCACCGAGTACCCGACGTACGTGAGCAGGCCGGCGAAGACGCCGATGCCACCGAGCAGCGCGATGGCCGTCGCAAGGCCGCGCGGCATGGCCCGGGTGAGGAGGTCGACAACGGGTCGCAGCACGGCAGTGAACACGAAGGCGATGAAGACGGCGATGAAGAGCAGCGTCACGCGCGACGTCGCGTAGAACACGACGGCGATCGCGGCGGCGACGACGAGCAGCCGCCACGACACCCCGGCCATCTCGCGCAACCACTTGGGGGCGGTCTGCTCGTAGCCGACGACCGACGGGTTGCGGCGCGCACCTGCGACCTTCCGGGCTGCCGGACTGGCCCCTGCGAGGTGACGCAGCGATGCCGCGGCCTTGTCGCCCTGGTTGTCCTGATCCGTCATGGCGGCAAGTCTGCCCTGTCGTGCGAATTCCTGTCCGGCAGCGACGCCGTGCTATCTTTACCGCCGCACCTGACAGGTCGACAGGCAGTGCTCAGCACCGCTTGGCCAACCCGTCTGGTCCACCCGTCCGGGTGGCGGAATGGCAGACGCGCTAGCTTGAGGTGCTAGTGCCCGAAAGGGCGTGGGGGTTCAAGTCCCCCTCCGGACACTCGTTGAGACAGCGAACACTTGGGCCATGATCTGCGGAGACGCCGGTCATGGCCCTTCGTGTGCCCGCCAGTGCGTGCCGGTCGCAGACGCACGCGGCGTGTCTGCGCGCACCTGTCGGCGGGTCAGACAGGTGTGGGGGCGGTACCGGGTGACCCGGTACCGCCCCCACGAGCGCTGGCTCAGTGCTACTTGTCGTTGGCGAACAGCGCGTTGACCTGCTTGTTCGCTTCGGTGTAGACCTCGGTGCCGCCCTTGAAGGACAGGAACGTCTCGCCCGCGGCCTTCATCAGCGCATCGAGCTCAGGCCAGTGCTTCGCGATCGGCGCCAGGTGCGTCGTGCCGTCCGTGACGTGGACCGTGAACGCTGACATGTCGTAGCCCTTGGCAGTGAAGGCGGCCTCCGCCTTGGCGAGAGAGCTCTTGACGGCAGGGAAGACGACGGCTTCACCGGCGACGATGTCCTGGCACTGGGCGGATCCGAGGAACTTGACCCACGCCCACGACTCGTTCGGGTGCTTGGTGCCGACGTAGATCGAGTCGGCGAGGCCGTTGAAGACGCTCGCGCGCTTGCCGTCAGGTCCGACGGGTGTCGGGGCGACCGCGGACTTCACTCCCTTGAGGGTCATGTACGCGTTGGTGTTCCAGTCGCCCTCGGTGACCATGGCCGATCCGCCCGCGCCATAGGTCTCCTGCAGGCTCACGCCGGAGCTCGCGACCGCGAGGGACGGCATGTAGCCCTTCGTGATGAGGCTGCGCCACCAGGTCATCGTGTCGGCGAGCGCTGTGGAGTCGTAGTTCCACTTCGTGCCCCAGGGGTTCTTGTCGGCGTACTGGAACCCGTTGCTCATGGCGTACTCGGACCACTCGGTCTGTCCGAACCCAGCCCCCGAGCTGGCCAGGCCGAGGCCATAGGTGGCGACGTTGGTCTTGTCGAACCCGGGCTGGTTGCCGTGCACGCCGTTCTTGTCGATCGTGAGCGCGGCGATGGCCTTCTCGTACGTGCCGCCGTCGGTGGGGTTCCATGCGAGGTTCTTCATGTCGTCGGCCGTGAGGCCTGCGGCGGTGGCCATGTCGGTGTTGTAGAAGAGGCCGACGGTGTCCCAGTCCTTGGGGAGGCCGTAGCGCTTGCCGTCCGCGGTGACCCACAGGTCGGCAAGGCCTGGCTGGTAGATCGACAGGTCGACGTTGTCCTTCTTCACCAGAGGGGCGATGTCCAGGATCTGCTTCTGGTCGGCGAAGGTCGGGTACTGCGAGAGGTGGTCGGTGAAGACGTCGGGCGCAGTGCCGGCGACGAAGTCGTTCGTCAGCGTGCTCCAGTAGTCGTCCCAGCCGTACTGCTCGACCTTCACGTTGATGCCGGACTCAGCCGTGAAGGCATCAGCGCACTTCTGGTAGGCGCCGAGCTGGTTGGTGTCCCACAGCCAGTAGGTGAGGGTCGTGCCCTTGACGAGCGTGCTCGAGTCCGCGGCGGTGCCCGAGCTGGCGCTCGAGCAGGCGGCCAGCGCGAACGGGATGACGGCGAGTGTGGCGAGCGCGCGGAGATTTCGACGCATGAGGATTCCCTTTCGGTGGGGTGGTGCGTTCGTGCGGCCAGGGCGACGGTGCCGACCCGGTGTCATTTGATGCCGGTGAAGCCGATGGAGTTGATGATTCGTCGCCCGATCACGGCATAGAGGACGAGGATCGGGAGGGCCGCGATGAGGGTCGCCGCCATGAGGCCGGCCCAGTCGGGACTGCCTTGCGGCGTCTGGGAACGGAAGATGCCGAGGGCGACGGTGAGCACGCGCACCGACTCGGCCTTGCCGACGAGGAGCGGCCAGAAGTAGTCGTTCCACGCCGCGATGTAGGTCAGCAGCGACAGCGTCGCGATGGGCGCTGAGGACATCGGGATGATGATCGTGAAGAACACCCGGAAACGGCCGGCGCCGTCGATCATTGCGGCCTCCTCGATCTCCTTCGGGATCCCGAGGAAGAACTGCCGAAGGAAGAAGACCGAGAACGGGGTCATCAGCAGCGTCGGCAGCACGATGCCGGCGTAGGTGTTGAGCAGGCCCAGATTCTTGATGAGGATGAAGTTCGGCAGCATCGTGAAGATCGGCGGCACCATCAGGGCCGTGATGAAGGCGAAGAAGAGCTTGTCCCGGCCAGGCCAGGTGAGCCGTGCGAACGCGTACGCGGCGAGCGAGCAGAAGAAGACCTGACCGACCGTCGTCGTGGTGGCCACGATCAGGGAGCTCTTGAGGTAGAGCCAGAAGCTGACGCTCGCGCCGGAGCCTCCCTCCGCGATCGCGTCGGCCTTCGTCGCCAGCCCGAAGACCCGCTCGAACGCCCCGAAGGTGAAGTCGGCCGGCAACAGGGAGCTCGAGTGCGAGGCCAGCGAGCGCGTGTTGGAGAACGCCGTCCGGAGCATCCAGTAGAACGGGAACAGGGTGAGCAGCACGGCGAACGCCATGAAGGCCCAGGCGGCGATCCTCCCGTACGGGAACCGGCGGAACCGGCGGGGCCGGCCGGACAGCTGGACGGCACGGGGGGTGACGGCCATCGACGTGCCCTGGCCGTTCATGACAGGTCCGACTCGCCGGCGCGCAGCAGCTTGATCTGCGCGAAGGCCACGGCGGCGAGGATGACGAACAGGACGACCGAGATCGCGGACGCGTAGCCGAACTCGAAGCGGGTGAAGGCGAGATCGTAGATGTAGTAGTAGATGACCCGGGTGGCGTTGATGGGACCGCCAGCCGTCGTCACAGCCACGGTGTCGAAGAGCTGGAACGACCCGGTGACCGTGATGACAAGCACCATCGCGAGCACCGGCCGCAGCAGCGGGACGGTGATCTTGAAGAATGACCTGACCTCGCCCGAGCCGTCGAGCGCTGCGGCCTCGTAGAGCTGGTCCGGGATGGTCTGCAGCCCCGCGAAGATGAGCAGCGCGGTGTAGCCGACGTGTCGCCACACATTGACCATGGCGATGGTGGGGATCGCCCAGGCGGAGTCGCCGAAGAACGCGACCCGGTCGATCCCGACCCACTCGAGCATCTGATTGACGATGCCGATCTGGTAGTCCAACATCCAGAACCAGGTGAGTGCGACGACGACGTTGGCCACGAGGTAGGGCAGCAGGAGTGCGCCGCGGACGGCCATCGACTTCGCGAACCGGTGCATCAGCACCGCGATGGTCAGCGCGAGCACCGTCTGGGCGCCGATGTTGATGACGACGTATTCCAGGGTCACCTTGAGCGCGTTCCAGACGAGGTCGTCCTTGAGCAGCGCCTGGTAGTTCGCCGTCCCGACCCACTTCTCTGGTGAGAGCACGCTGAAGTCGGTGAAGCTGTAGTAGATGCCGCGCAGAGCTGGCCAGACGTAGAAGACGGCGAAGCCGATGGTGGCAGGCAGGACGAAGACCAGGGCGACCTTGAGGTCGTTCCGGGCACGCCTGGATGTCGGGCGGATGGCGGTGTCGGGAGCGGGTCGTGCTCGATCTCGCGCACGGGCCGGTGCTGGGGTGGTGGTCATGAGTCCTCCGAGCGCTTCGTTGCGGTGGGGAATCGGGAAGGGATTGAGCGGGTCAGAGCCGGTTGGCTGCCAGGAGCACGAGCGAGTCGGGCAGCAGGTTCGGCGCCTGAACCCCGACCTCGGCCAGGACGCGTCCGGTCAGGACGACACCGACCGCCCACCACGGTGGTGGGGTGTGTCCGCCGAGCGACGGGACGGCGGTGGCCGGCTCGAGCGGGGCGAGGCGGTAGCTGGCGTCGGGGTCGAGGCCCACCAGCCGGACGTGCCCGGGCGGGTACCAGGCAGAGGTGGCGATCGCGACCAGCGCGTAGATGCCCGCCGAGCCGTCCTCGGCGACGACGCCGTGCACGAGCAGGGCGGGGTCGGGGTGGTCGACGTGCACGACCCGGCCGGTGTGGAGGAGCCCGCGGGTGGCCTTGTAGAGCGCGATCCAGCCGGCGAGCTCGGCGAGGTCGGAGGGCGAGGCCCTGCGAAGGTCCCACTCGACGCCGAGATGGCCGAACAGTGCGGTCCCGGCGCGGAACGTCAGGGTGTGCGCGCGGCCTGTCGAGTGCGACACCGGCGAGCCGACGTGCGCCCCGACGAGCTCGGGCGGCAGCAGCAGCCCGGTCCAGCGCTGAATCTGCTGGCGCTCCAGGGCGTCGATGCAGTCGCTCGCCCAGATACGGTCCGTGCGTTCGAGGATGCCGAGGTCGGCTCGGGCGCCACCCGAGGAGCAGGACTCGATCTCCAGATCCGGGTGGCGCGCCTTCAGCTCGTCGATCAACCGGTAGACCGCAAGCGTCTGGTCGTGCACCCCGGGCCGGCCGTGCGACGTGCTGCCTGCCTCGACGAGGTCGCGGTTGTGATCCCACTTCAGGTAGTCGATGGCGTACTCACGCACCAACGAGTCCAGTCGCTCGAGGATGTGGTCGTAGGCCGCCGGGTTCGCGAGGTCGAGGACCTGCTGGAAGCGGGCCTCGGGGGGTAGCCGGTTCCCGGTGGCGAGGATCCAGTCGGGGTGCTTGCGTGCGAGGTCGGAGTCGACATTGATCATCTCCGGCTCGACCCACAGCCCGAACTGCATCCCGGCTGAGCGGACGTGCTCGACGAGCGGGCCGAGCCCGTCCGGCCACACCACCTCGTCGACGTACCAGTCGCCGAGGCCGGCGTGGTCGTCGCGGCGATGGCGGAACCAGCCGTCGTCGAGCACGAAGCGCTCTACCCCGACCTCCGCGGCGCGGTCCGCGAGCGCCGTGAGGGCGCCAAGGTCCTGGTGGAAGTACACCGCCTCCCACGTGTTGAGCACGACCGGTCGCGGTGACACAGGGTGCTGCGCGCGGGAGCGCAGGTACCCGTGGAACCGCGCAGCCATCTCGTCCAGACCACGCCCCCACGAGCCGTAGACCCACGGCGTCGCATAGGCGGCGCCCGGAGCCAGGGTGCCCTCGCCCGGCAGGAGGAGCTCGCCGCCGCCGAGGAAGCCGTCGCCGCCCGGGGTCCGTTCGGCGAGCGTGCGGTGGTTGCCGCTCCATGCCACGTGCAGCGCCCAGACCTCGCCGGTCTCGAACGAGAAACCCGGTGCCCCGGCGATGAGCAGCAGGGTGGCGTCCGCACCGGTGCGCCCGCGTCGGCCCTCACGGAGGTGGGTGCCCAGGGTGAAGGCGTGGCGTTGGGGTGAGCGCTCGCGCAGGTGCCGACCGGTGAAGTCCAGGATCTCCTGTGCCCGGGTGGGGACGGGGAGGGCCAGCAGGACGGCATCGAGCGTGTAGCCGGTCGTCTCAGACGTGTTGGTCAGGGTGGCGCGGGTGCGGACCAGGCCCGAGACGGTCAGCTCCAGCTCCACCGTGAGGCCCAGGCCGGCGTCGGCGTCTGCGCCGGAGACGGTGAGCCGGTGCGCGACGGTGCCGTCGAGGGAGTCCAGGGCGGGCGTGTCGACGACGAACGCGGGCGAGAAGTCGTGTCCGTCGCGGTGCCCTTGCACCCCGGGGGTACCGAGCCATCCTCGCGACTGCTCGGGAAGCAGGCTGAGGGGGACGACGCGGTCGACAGTGCTGGAGACGACCTGCGGGATCGACGAGAGGCGGAGTGCCACGAGGGCTGAGTCAGACAGCTCACCGAGGTCGCTGCCCCAGTGCAGGACTCGTGGCAACCCGGCTCCCGCGGTGTCGACGACGAGACTGGTGCCACCGGCCCGGAGGTGGACGACGCCGTCAGCGCCGAGCGGTCCGAAGGCGTGTTCCATCGCGGCGACTCCCTTGTCATGAACGTGTGTGGTGCTGGTCCCCATCCGAGAGTTAGTGTTGCAGTGGAAGTTAGTAGCCGTCAAGACCGCCAGGTATCACCTTGGTAACGGACATCGCGGTGACAGTTGCGATGGTCTAACTTTCGGAAGAGAAGTAACTGCTGGCCTGACAGACTGGGACCGACCGCACTGGGAAGGATCTTCCGTGACACTGATGGCATCGAGCTGGACGCCGCTCAGCGGTCCGAGCCACGCCATCGCGCTCGACGTGCTCATCAACGGTCCGCTGTCGCGCGCCGAGCTCTCGCGCCGCCTGGATCTCTCTGCTGCCAGCCTCACCCGCCTCGCGCGACCCCTCGTGGAAGCGGGCTTGCTCATCGAGGTCGATCCCCACAACGGCGACACCCACATCGGGCGTCCTGAGCGGCCTCTTGACGTCGTTCCCACGTCGCACCACTTCATCGGCATCAAGCTCACGGGTGACGCTGCGTACGGAGTCATGACCACGTTGCGCGCGGAGGAGGTCGCGTCCGCGCGCATGCCACTGACGGACCGCGACCCGCAGGTGGTGTGCGCGGTCATCGCCGAGCTCGTGTCGCGCCTCGCTGACAGCGGTCCCGCCGTCACGGCTGTGGGGATCAGCGTCGGCGGGCAGGCCGCGGACCATGCAGTGGTGACGGCGGCGCCCTTCCTGCACTGGGCCGATGTCCCGCTCGCGGTCATGGTCGAGGACCTCACCGGGCTGCCCACGGTCGTCGAGAACGACGTCATCGCCCTCACCCAGGCCGAGCACTGGTTCGGGGCGGGGCGGGGCCTCGGGCGGTTCGCGGTCCTGACCGTCGGTGCGGGCGTCGGCTACGGGCTGGTCGTGGGTGGTCACCAGATCACGAGCCCCGACGCGGGTCTCGGGCTGGTCGGCCACGTGCCGCTCGACCCCATGGGGCCGATCTGCTTCGCGGGACACCGAGGCTGTTCGACCGCGATGCTCACCATGCCCAGCATCGAAGCGGCAGCGTCAGTCGCGCTCCGCCGCTCCGTCGACTACGACGAGGTCCTGGATCTCGCCGTCGCGGGGGACCCGGCGGCGGGGCGGATCGTGGCAGACGCGGGCCACGCGCTCGGTCGCCTCATCGCGCTCGCGGCCAACCTGACCATGCCCGAGCAGGTGGTGCTCTCCGGTGAGGGCGTCCGACTCGTCGACGTCGCGCGCGAGCAGATCGACGAGGCCCTCGCCGCGGACCGCGACCCGCATGCCTCGCACCTCCACCTCGAGGTGCGACCGGGCACCTTTGCGCAGTGGGCTCGCGGTGCCGCCGTCTCCGCGATCCAGACCTTCGTCCTCGGCCAGGACTGAGCCAGAGCCCGGCCTTCCCTCGCCCGGTAACAGCTCAGCATCGCGTCGTCGCCACCTGCTTCGGCAGGGTCAACGGGGTCAGGCGTGCAACGGTCGTGCAACGTCCATCTGCCTAGCCTGCTCGTCGTGGCGCGCCGCAACGGGGCGGCGACCTGGGTCAGGCGGTGCTCGCCGTAGACGGCCGACGCGGCACCGGCACGAGGTCCACTGCCGTGCAAAGGAGCAACGACATGAAGTACGTCGCACCCGGACAGCCCGGAAGCATCGTCTCGGTCAAGCCGAGGTATGAGAACTTCATCGGTGGCAAGTGGCTTGCCCCGACGCACGGCAAGTACCGCGTCGACGTGACGCCGGCCACCGCGGGGCCCATCGCCGAGGTCGCCGAGTCCACGCAGGAGGACGTCGAGCTCGCACTCGATGCTGCACATGCCGCGAAGGACGCGTGGGGTGAGGCGACGGCGACCGAGCGCGCCGCGGTGCTCAATGCCGTCGCCGACGCGATCGAGCAGAACATGGAGATGCTGGCGGTCGCCGAGAGCTGGGAGAACGGCAAGCCGGTCCGGGAGACCCTGGGCGCCGACATCCCGCTGGTCGTCGACCACTTCCGCTACTTCGCCGCAGCGGCACGTGCGGAGGAGGGCAGCTCCACGGAGATCGACAAGGATCTCGTGGCCTACCACTTCCGTGAGCCGCTCGGTGTCGTCGGGCAGATCATCCCGTTCAACTTCCCGCTGCTCATGGCGGCCTGGAAGCTCGCACCAGCGCTCGCGGCGGGCAACTGCTCGGTGCTCAAGCCGGCCTCCCCGACCCCGTGGTCGATCCTGAAGCTGATGGAGGTCATCGAGGACGTCGTCCCGCCGGGAGTGATCAACGTCGTGACCGGGCCTGGTGCGGAGATCGGCAAGGCGTTGGCCGCCAACCCGCGGATCGCGAAGATCGCGTTCACCGGTGAGACGGTGACGGGGCGGCTGATCATGCAGTACGCGGCGCAGAACCTGATCCCGTCGACCACCGAGCTCGGCGGCAAGTCGCCGAACATCTTCTTCAGCGACGTGATGGCCCACGACGACGAGTTCCTCGACAAGGCGATCGAGGGTCTGGTGCTCTACGCCTTCAACAAGGGCGAGGTGTGCACGGCGCCGTCCCGAGCGCTGATCCAGGAGGACATCTACGAGGAGTTCATGGCGCGCTGCCTCGCACGGATCGCCAAGATCAGGCAGGGCGACCCGCTGGACACCGAGACGATGATCGGGCCGCAGGTCTCGAAGCAGCAGATCGAGAAGATCGCCTCGTACGTCGACATCGGCCGCGCCGAGGGCGCCGAGGTCCTGATCGGAGGCCACCGGGCATCGATGGAGGGCGACTTCGCCGGCGGCTACTTCTACGAGCCGACGGTGCTCAAGGGTCACAACAAGATGCGGGTGTTCCAGGAGGAGATCTTCGGCCCGGTGCTGGCCGTCACCACCTTCAAGGACGACGAGGAGGCATTGGCGATCGCCAACGACACGCTCTACGGGTTGGGCGCCGGGGTCTGGACACGTGACGGGAACCGGGCGTACAAGATGGGTCGCAAGATCAAGGCCGGTCGCGTGTGGACGAACTGCTACCACGCGTACCCGGCCGGCGCGGCCTTCGGTGGCTACAAGATCTCCGGCGTCGGCCGCGAGAACCACCGGATGATGCTCGACCACTACAGCCAGACCAAGAACCTCCTGGTCAGCTACAGCACCAAGCCGCTCGGCTTCTTCTGAGGAGTGTGATGTCCGAGCCAGTCACTCCGGCACGCATCACGGCCACCCCGGCGGCGCGCGAGGCGATCGTTCGCCTCCGCGCCGCGCGGGGCGCACCGGTGATGTTCGTGCAGTCCGGCGGGTGCTGCGCCGGCAGCACACCGATGTGCTATCCCCTCGGGGAGTTCATCCTCGGCGACGTCGACGTGCTGCTCGGCGACGTCGACGGCTGCCCGTTCTACATCGACAGACGCCTCGACGAGGCCTGGCACCAGGACGTCTTCCTGCTCGACGTCGAGGAAGGCGAGCCCGAGGGCTTCTCGCTACCGGCTGGCGACAACCTGCACTTCGTCACGCTCTCTCCCGCCTGCGCTGTGACGACTGACTGAGGTTCCCCGACTCGAACGAGCCCGGCCGAGGCGGTCCACCACGCGCTGCGGTGCTCCGTCGCCCCCGGTACGCAGGGCACCTCTGTCGCCGGGTACAGGGGGAGCGCAGGTCTGTACGACGCCCGTCGTCGGCGCACACGAAAGGCCCGGGATCTGGCGGGATCAACCGGGCCTCAAGTGCGTCGAGAACCGCGAACGGATTCGACGCACCCAGCATCTCACACCCGCGAGCACCTCGTCGGCCTCGTCGCACGGAGTCACGACGCCCGCACCGGCATGATGGGCGGCGCACGTTCCGTGCCCGCGCGAACCGGTCGCGCGACGACCCCGGAGGCTTCGATGACCACCACCACCCAGGCTCCGCCCGCGCATCATCCGGTCGTGTCGGCGTTGGCGAAGCGCCGAGCGGAGGACCTCCAGCTGCGGGTCGCGGACAAGATCACCGCGTTCGCGGGATCGATGACGTTCCTGTACCTGCACGCCGCGGTCTTCGCGGTCTGGATGCTGGCGATCGAGAAGAGCCCGTGGCCGACGCTGACGCTGGTCGTCTCCCTCGAGGCGATCTTCCTGTCGACCTTTGTCATGATCGGCCAGAACCGGCAGGCAGCGTTCCAGCAGGCGAAGGCGGACCACGACTTCGTCGAGCAGGAGCTCGAGCTCAAGACCAACACGGACATCACCCGCGAGATCCACGCACTGACCACCGAGCTCCACCGCCGGCTCCTCGCCGACCCGTCCTGAAAGCACCGGGGGGAGTCGTCGTGAGGCAACCGTGAGCCGCCCGGCCGGGTCGACCCGCAACCCGTTCCGGTCGTTGCCGCCCGAGGTGGCGGTGCTCACCGCGGTCGCGTTCTCCGTGGCGCTGGGCTTCGGGATCGTCGCCCCGGCGATCCCGCTGTTCGCCAAGGACTTCGGCGTCAGCAACTTCGCGGCAGGAGCCGTCGTCTCGGTGTTCGCTCTGGTGCGCTTCGCCTCGGCGCCGGTGGCCGGCCGGTTGGTGGACCGCCTCGGGGAACGGCTCGTGCTGGCGAGCGGGATCGGGATCGTCGGGGTGTCGAGCCTGCTGGCCGGCCTGTCGCACAGCTACGTCCAGCTACTGGTGCTGCGGGGCGTGGGCGGTTTCGGTTCGGCGATGTTCACGGTGTCGTCGTTCGCGCTGCTGCTGCGGGTCGTCGCTCCCCACGAGCGAGGCAGGGCCACCGGTGTCTACCAGACCGGCTTCCTGCTCGGCGGCATCGCTGGTCCTGCCTTCGGTGGACCCCTGACGGCCTGGTCCTTGCGCGCGCCGTTCGTCGTGTATGCCGCGACGCTGCTGGTGGCCGGCGCGGTCGCGACGGTCTTCCTTGCCCGGACGGCTCTGACCGAGCACGAGCGCGCCGCGGGCACGGCCGACCACGTCCCGACGTCGCTGGGCACCGCGCTGCGCAGCTCGGCGTACCGGGCCGCGGTGGCGAACAACTTCGCGGTGGGCTGGGCGATCTTCGGAGTCCGTGCGTCGCTCGTCCCGCTGTTCGTCGTCGAGGGCCTGCGGCTCGGTCCGTCGTGGACGGGCGCGGGGCTGGTCCTGTCGGCCGTGGTGCAGGCACTCGTCCTCATCCCGGCCGGCCGGATGGTCGACAGCCGCGGGCGTCGGCCGTTCCTCCGTGCAGGCGCAGCGTTCGCGCTCGCCGCAGGGCTCACGATGGCGTTCGCAGGCAGCGCGCCGCTCTTCCTGGTCGGGATGGCGCTGTACGGGACCGGCTCGGCCCTGCTCGGGGTGTCGACGGCGGCCGTCGTCGGCGACGTCATCGGCGGACGGGGCGGCGCGCCCGTCGCGGCCTTCCAGATGGCGTCGGACGCGGGTGCGTTCATCGGCCCGCTCGTCGCCGGCGTGCTCGCCGATGCCGCGTCGTTCGAGGTGGCGTTCCTCGCGACGGCGGCGGTGTCCGGCCTTGCCTTCGTCACGACCGTGGCGATGCCCGAGACGCGGGCTGTGGCGCGAGACACGGTTGCGCTGTAGCTGCGGGATCGCGCCGACCTGCGGGGGAGTGCGGGGTTGGGCGTCTACAACACGACCCGGCAGGTCGGGGCGGTCGCCTGACTCGAGATCAGGTGCGCATGACGAGCACCGGGCACGGCGGGTGCAGCACGAGGGTGTGGCTCACCGAGCCGAGCAGCATCCGGGCGACGCCGCCGAGCCCGCGGCTGCCCACGACCAGGAGCCGGGCGCCCTTGGCCGCGTCGAGCAGTGACTGCGCAGGCTGGCTCTGGACCAGCTGCTGGTGGACGACGAGGTCCGGGTAGCGCTCGCCCAGGCCGGCGACCGATTCAGCCAGCGCCACCCCTTCGCCCTCCTCGACCCGCTCGTCGCGGTACCCGCGCCCCGTGTCGCCGGCCAGGAACAGGTCGGGCGAGCGCCAGGCGTGCACGACCGTGAGCTCCTGCCCCAGCCGGTCGGCCTCGGAAGCGGCAAGGGCGACGGCCGCGACCGAGTCGGGGGACCCGTCCGAGCCGACGACGACGCCGGAGCCGCCCTCGCCGGTCTCCTGCGGCACGACCAGCACCGGGCAGTGCGACCCCGCGGCGACCTGGTAGGCGAGTGACCCGGAGAAGACCCGCTCGAGCAGGCTGTACGGGTGTGTGCCGATGACGACCAGGTCCGCCTGCTCGGACGCCTCGGTGAGTGCCTTCCCCGGCGTGTCGCGGGTGAGCGTCGTCGTGACGGTGAGGTTCGGTTCTGTCGCGAGCGCGCGCTCGCGCTCGTCCTGCAGAAGCGTCTGGGCGCTCTGCTCGAGCGCGTCGTCGTACAGCTCGACGTACGGCACCCCGGTCGCGTGCACGATCTCGAGGGTGTCGTTCCGCGCTGCGGCGGCTGCGGCCGCCCAGCTCAAGGCGTCGTGGCTCGAGCCCGTCCCCTCGACCCCGACGACGACCGTGCGTGCCATGGCGTCTCTCCTTCTCGTCGATGTCCTCGCCAGAACTCGCTTCCACTCTCACTGTCCGCCGCCCACCTGGGGCTGTCCACCGGTGGCGACGAGCGCGGTCGTGCCGCCGACCCCGCCCGGTCGGCGCGGCGTCACACGCGGTCCAGGTGCCGCCAGGATCGGCTGTCGGGCTGAGTTGGTCGTCGCATCGCCGGGACGCTCCGGGACCGTCGCCGCAGCCACTTGTCGGCGGCGTCGACGGTCCAGACCGCGGGGATCGCCAGGAGGGCGAGCAGCCATCCGGTGGCGGCGGGCAGCGTCCCGCCGAGCAGACGGGACAAGGGCGGCACGACGAGGTAGACGATCAGGACGGCAGCCTCCGCGGCGACCGCGAGCTGCAGGAGCCGGTTGCCCGTGAACCCCGTCGCGCCGATCCAGCGACTCTCGCTGCGGCACGCGAACGCGTTGGCGAGCTGGCCCAGGACGATCGCCGCGAAGGCCGTCCCGGACGCCGCGGCGAGCAGCTGGGGACCGGGGTCGGCGCCGACCGACCAGCCGCCGAGCCGGAGCGTCACCACGAAGGCCACCATCGAGACGAGCGACTCGGTGGGACCGAGAACGCCGAACGCCCGACGCAGGACCCGGCGGTCGATGAGCGAACCGAGCCGGAACGGCCCGCTCATGGTGCGCTTGCTGGGACGTTCGGCGCCCAGCGCGAGCGCCGGCAGCAGGTCCGTGCCGATGTCGAGGGCCAGCACCTGCAGCACCGTGAGCGCGAGCGGGATCGAGCCGCCGGAGAGCGCCCACACGACGAACGGCGTGAGCTCGGCGACGTTGTCGGTCAGGTGGTAGGTGAGGAACTTGCGGATGTTGGCGAACGTGGACCGGCCGAGCTCGACAGCGGCCACGATGCTGCCGAAGTGGTCGTCGAGCAGCACGAGGTCAGCCGCCTCGCGTGCGACGTCCGTGCCCGAGGCGCCCATGGCGATGCCGACGTCCGCGGTGCGCAGCGCGGGGCCGTCGTTGACCCCGTCACCTGTCATGGCGACCACGTGGCCGCGGGACTGGAGGGCACGGGCGATCCGCAGCTTGTCCTCGGGGGCGACCCGGGCCACCACGACCTCGTCGCGGTCGAGCAGCTCGCCCAGGGCCGCGTCGTCCGCGGGGAGGTCCTTGCCCTCGACCACGAGCGCCTCGCCCCGCACGAGCCCGACCTCGCGCGCGATGGTCAGGGCGGTCACCGGGTGGTCACCGGTGACCATGGCGATGCGGATCCCGCCCGACCGGCACGACGCGATGGCGTCCGCGACGTCGTCGCGTGGCGGGTCCTCGAGCCCGAGAAGCCCGAGGAGGCGCAGGTCGCGCTCGACATCAGCCGCCCTGCCTGCGACGTTGCCAGTGCCCGCTGCCCGCACCGCGACCGCGACGACTCTCAGCCCGCGGGAGGCCATCGCTGTGACGGCGTCATCGGCCGCGCCCGGCACGTCGTGGCACAGCGGCAGCACGGAGTCCGAGGCCCCGACGACGTGCACCCCGTCCGGGTCCACGACCGACGACCGCCGCCGTCGGGGGTCGAACGGGTGGCGCGCGGTCCGCTCGGGGGCCGGGGGAGCATCGACCCTGCTCGCCAGGACGTGGATCGCGACGTCCATCGGGTCGCCTACCGGAGCCCAGTCGTCGCCGTGCTGCGCCGCGTGCGCGTCCGGGGAGCAGCGTGCCGCGCTGGACGCCGCGAGGCGGAGCGCGTCGAGCGCCGCGGGGGAGCCGTCCAAGGTCGCCGTCGGCGCGTAGCCGAGGCCGACCACGTCGACGACCCCCGCGGGTGTCCAGGCGTGCACGACCGACATCTGGTTGCGGGTCAGGGTGCCGGTCTTGTCCGTGCAGATGTACGTCGTCAGGCCGAGGGTCTCGACGGCCTCGAGCCGGCGGACCAGGGCGTGCCGGACGGCCATGCGCTGCGCGGCCCGCGCGAGCGACAGCGTGACGGTGGGAAGCAGCCCCTCGGGGACGAGGGCGACCGTCACCCCGATGGCGAACAGGAAGCTCTCGTTGCCCGTCCGGCCCAGCAGCAGGGCCGTGACGAAGAAGACCACCCCGACCCCGATCGCCACGAGCGCGACGACCCGGACGACGCGGTGCAGCTGCCGAGCGAGCGGGCTGCGCGGCCGGACCGCGCTCTGGGTGACCGCCGAGATCCCCGCCAGCCGGGTGGCGACCCCGGTGGCCCGGACAACAGCCTCGCCGTGGCCCTCCACGACGTACGTCCCCGCGAGGAGGTCGCTACCGGCATCGCGGGTGCGCGTGGCGCTCTCGCCCGTGAGCATCGACTCGTCGACACCGACCTGCCCGCCGGGCTCGAGGGTGAGGTCCGCCGAGACGCGGTCGCCGGCCTCGAGGATCACGACGTCGCCCACGACGAGGTCGGCGGCGTCGACCACCTGGGCGCGCCCGTCCCGTCTCACCGTCGCGTGCGCCGGCAGCAGGTCCCGCAGGCGCTCGGCGGCCCGGTCGGCGCGGTACTCCTGCGCGAACGCGAAGACGCCGTTGATGACGACGACCACGGCGATCGCGACCGCGAGCGCGGGCATCCCCGCGACCAGGGCGAGCCCGGCCGCCACCCACAGCATGACGGCGAAGAAGCTCACCATCTGACGCGCGAGCTCGCGCAGCGGGTGCGGCCGCGCGGGCTCGGGCATCAGGTTCGGACCGTCGGTCGCGAGCCGGACCGCGGCCTCGACCGACGTCAGACCCGAGCCGGAGCGATACCCCACGGCACCCAACGTATCGACACGGCTCGGGTGCCGCTGGGGCGTCGCGACCGGTCAGTCCTCGCGCGACTCCTTGACCCGGGCGACGAGCTGTGTCGGGCTCACGAAGCGCAGGGCGATGATGAGGATGACCATCATCGTGAGCGTGTAGACCACGGCCATCGACGAGATGAGCGGACGCTCCGTGCCGCCGCCCGCGGCCGTCATCGCCCGGTACATCGCCACGACGAGCGTGTCGGACTGTGGGCCCGAGACGAGGAACGTCAGCTCGAACATCCCCACCGTGCGGACGAGGACCAGGATCGAGGCGGCCAGCACGCCGGGGATCAGCAGCGGGAAGAGGATCTTCGTGAAGACCCTCCCGATCGAGGCCCCGGACATCCGCGCCGCGTTCTCGATGGTCGGGTTGATCTGCTCGATGAACGGCGTCATCGTCATGATCACGAACGGGACCGAGGGCACGAGGTTCACGAGGATCACCGCCGTGAGCGTGCGCCCGAGCCCGAAGTTGTACATCACGGTGGCCAGCGGGATGCCGTAGGTGATCGGCGGCATCATGACCGGCAGCAGGAACAGCAGGGTGACGGCCTTCTTGAACGGGAAGGTGCGCCGTGCGAGCAGGTAGGCGGCCGGGACGCCGATGAGCACGGCAATGACGATGACCAGCAGGGCGACCGTGAGCGTGACGCCGATGATCTGCGCCATGCCGAAGGTGTCCCAGGCCCCCGTGTACCAGCTGGTCGTGAAGGACTCGGGGAGCCACGTGCTGAACCACCCCTTGCCGAACGAGTCCACGACGACGCTGACGAGGATGCCCACCAGGAAGATGAAGAACGCGGCGGTGCCGGCCCACACGAACCAGGTCGACGGGGCGGCCGTGAGCGAGCGCTCGCCGGGCGCGCGGGCTGCGGCGTTGCGCGCGTTCCGCGCCGCGCGTCCGCGCTGGATCGGCTCGCGCGTACCCAGCGGAGCAGTCTGTGTCGCCATCAGCCCTTGCCTCCAGTCGAACCCTTGTACATGGACGACCTCCACAGGAGGACCAACGCGATCACGACCAGCTCGACGACGCCCATCATCACGGCGATCGTCGAGGCCATCGGGTAGTCGTTCTGCTCGCCGAACGCCCGGAACGCCATGAGCGACATGACACGGGTCGAACCCATGGCGTCACCGACGAGTCGGGCGGACGGGAAGACGCTGAACGCGAGCACGAACGTCAGGATGAAGGTCGTCGCGAGGCCGGGGGCGAGCAGCGGGAGGATCACCCGCCGGAATCGCTGGACCCAGTTCGCGCCCATCGTCCTGGCGGCCGCCTCGATCGAGGGATCGATGCCGGACAGGTAGGACGAGATGAGCAGGAAGGCGAACGGGAACCCGGAGATGACCAGTGAGAAGACCACACCGAGGTAGTTGTTCACGAGGGCCAGCGGCTGGTCGATCACGCCGATCTGGATGAGGAACCGGTTGAGCCAGCCCTGCCGTCCCGCGAAGATCAGCAGTCCCTGCGCGGTGAGCACCGTGCCGAGGGTGATGGGCAGGACGAGGAGGGTGGTCAGCAGCTTCTTGCCGCGGAACCGACGACGGAGCTTGAAGGCCATCGGCACCGAGGCCAGCACGTTGAACAGCGCGACCGGCAGGGCCAGGCGCATCGTCAACCAGATGGAGTCGAACACGAACGAGTCCTTGAAGAACCCGACGTAGTTCGACCAGACCCCTGCCCCCCACTTCTCCTGCATCGCGGGCGACGGCTGGAACGTCAGGCCGATCCCGTAGGAGAACGGGTAGATGAACAGGGCCACGGCGAAGAAGAGGGCCGGGACGAGCATCCACAGGGACTTGTCGACCCCTCGCTCGGCGAGCCGGTGCCGCAGGCTCGCCGTCGACCGGGTGCGCGCACCCGCGGGAACCGTCGGCGCGCTCATGTGCGCACCTCCAGCAGCTCCCTCTCCTCGACCGACAGCGTCGCCGGGTCCAGGAGGTCCGCTGCGAAGACGAGCACGCGCGCGGGGTCCGCGGTGAGCTCGACGACGCTGCCGACGTCGGGGGCATGGTCGGCGCGCACGTGCAGGTTCCGGCCGTCGGGGCCCGTGACCCCGACCGCGAACTCGCGTCCGTGGTACTCCACCACGGACACCGTGGCGGTCACCGAGTTCCCTGGGTGCACGGGGACAGCGGGGGAGACGACCACGAGGTCTTCGGGGCGGATCGCGACGCGGACGTTCTCGCCGACCGTGACGGGCTGGGCTGCGGTCCCCCGCAGCGTGAACCCGGGCGCCCCGACCGTGACTGCTGAGCCGTCGATCGCGGTGACCTTGAGGTCCACGAGGTTGCGGTAGCCCATGAAGTCGGCGACGTGCCAGTTCGCCGGGTGGTTGTGGAGCTCCGCCGGCGTCCCGATCTGCTGGACGCGGCCCTCGCGCAGGACGACGAGCCGGTCCGCCATGGACAGGGCCTCCTCCTGGTCGTGGGTCACGTAGAGGGTCGTGAGGCCCAGCGACTGGTGCAGGCGCCGGATCTCGGTGCGCATCTCCAGCCGCAGCTTGGCGTCGAGGTTCGACAACGGCTCGTCCATGAGGACGAGTCGCGGCTCGACGACGACGGCCCGCGCGATCGCGACTCGCTGCTGCTGGCCGCCCGAGAGCTGTCCGGGCAGCTTGGACGCGTGCTGCTCGAGCTTGACCAGGGCGATCGCGTCGGCGACGCGTCGCTTGATCTCGGCCTTGGGGATCTTGCGCATCTCCAGGCCGAACGCGATGTTCTTCTCGACCGTGAGGTGCGGGAACAGGGCGTAGTTCTGGAAGACCATGCCGAAGTCACGCTTCTCGGCAGGCAGGAGGTCCACGCGCTGGTCGTCGATGAGGATCTCGCCGTGCGTGAGGGGGAGCAGCCCCGCGAGGCAGTTGAGCGCCGTCGACTTGCCGCAGCCCGACGGTCCGAGCAGGGCGATGAACTCGCCCTGCCGGATCGTCAGGTCGAGGCCGACCAGGGCGTCCTGACCACCGAAGCTGCGTCCGACGTTCTTCAGCCGGAGGGACTGGAATGCTCTGGTCGGCGTCGACATGCTTACTTCACCGTGTACTTTCCGGTACCGATCTCGCGGTCCCACATGTCGAACGCCGTCACCAGGTTGGCGGGCGTCAGCGGAGTCGCCTTGGGCATCTTCTCGATGAGGGCGTCGTACCAGTCGCGGCCGAAGTCCTTGATGGCGGTCTGGCTCGCGGCCGGTGCCTTGTCGATCGTGGCGCCCTTCACGGCGGGACCGGGGTAGAAGTACCCGTTGTCGTACGCCATGGCGTTGACGTCGGGGGTGAGCATGTACTGCAGGAGCTGCAGGATCGCCGACATCTTGTCGGCGGACTGGCCCTTCGGGACGACGGCGTAGTGCGCGTCAGTCACCCACGTGAACTTGTCGAAGGCGGCCGCCTCGATGGTCTTCGGCTCGGTGCCGAGGACTCGGGGGTTGATGTCCCAGCCGGTCGTCGTCGGGATCAGGCTCCAGGTGCCGTCGGCCATGTTGGAGATGACCTGACCGGTGCCGGTCGGGTAGTTGTCGACGTACTGACCGAGGTCCTTGAGGTAGGCCCAGGTCTTCTCCCAGCCGTTCACGGGGTCGCTCGGGTCCTTGTCGCCCAGCATGTAGGGCAGGCCCATGAGGAAGGTCCGGCCAGGGCCGGAGTTGGCCGGACGCGCGTAGCCGAACTTGCCGGGGTTGGCCTTCGCCCAGGCGAGCAGTGCCTCCGGGGTCTTGGGCACGTCCTTGACGACCGCCGGGTCGTACTGCAGGAGCGGGCCCGACGGGTAGTACGTCGTGACGACGCCGAAGTCGCCGGCCAGGTCCTGCATCTTCGCGGCGGGGTCCAGGTAGGTCTTCATGTTGGACAGGCGGTCGCCGAAGTCCTTGACGATCGGCGTCCACAGGTTCTGCCCGACGCCGGCCGACAGGCCGTCGGTGCCGGTCATCACGAGGTCGACGGACAGGTTCTTGCTGTCGACCTGCGGCTTGATGGTCCCGACGAGGTCCGGCGCGCCGGCGCTCTCCCAGGTCACGGCCGAGACGATGTCCGGGTGCGCCTTGACGAACGCGTCGACCATCGGTCCGGTGAGCTTCTGGTTCCCCGCGACATCGAGGATGTGCAGGCTGACGGGAGCCGACGGCTTGTCGGGGACGTCGCTCACGGCTCCGGTCGCTGCGCCGGTCGAGGTGCTCTCCGCCGTCTTGGCCGTCGCGCCCGAGTTCGGCGCACTGCACGCGGCGAGGACGACGCCGAGCGCGGCGACTCCGGCGACGAGCTGGAGTGGTCGGGAGATTCTCATTGACAGCCTTCTCTCTTGTCTGGTCTGGGCACCGTTGCCCGAACCGCTGGCCGCACAGGGGACGTTCAGGCCGTGCTTCGCAGGCCGTTCTCGGCTGCGAGGGGACCCGTCGACTCGCGCACCACGAGCTGGAACGACAGGTCGTGGTGGTGGGTCGCCGGTGCGGACGAGTCTCGGATGAGCCCGAGGAGCACGTCGACGCCGGCCCGCCCGCAGCTGACGAGGGGGATCCCGACGCTGGTCAGAGCCGGTGAGCTCAGCGCCGCCATCGGGATGTTGTCGACGCCCACGACGCTGATGTCGCGAGGGACTGCGACGCCGCGCTGGCGCAGGCGCTCGAGGAGCCCGAGCGCGACGAGGTCGTTGTAGGCGAGCACCGCGGTCGCACCGCTCGCGATGAGGACGTCCGCCGCGGCGACGCCTCCGGACACGTAGGGCTTGAAGGAGCCGAGGTCGATCAGCTCGGTGTCGGGGTGCTCGGCCGCGACCAGGCGCGCTGCAGCGAGCCGCTCCTGGCTCGACCAGGACGTGCTCGGTCCGCCGACGTACGCGATGGTCCGGTGCCCGAGCGCGCGCAGGTGGGCCATGGCCTTGCGGACGCCGTCGAGGTTGTCGATCAGCACCGCGGGGAGGTCGCCGCACCGTCGGTTGACGAGCGCCAGGACGCACTCCTGGGCGAGCTCGTGGATCACCGAGTCGGGGGCGCGGGGGGAGCACAGGACGATGCCGTCGACGTGGCGGCTCATCTCGCGGACGAGGTCGGCCTCCTGGCTGGGGTCCTCGTCGGAGTCGGCGATCATCACGGCGTACCCGGCGGCGCGGGCGCGGTTCTGCACGCCCTTCGTCACCGAGGAGAAGAACGGGTTCTCGAGGTCGGGGACGATCAGGCCGATCGCGCCGCGGCGCCCGGTGATGAGGCCGCGGGCCGTGAGGTTGGGGCGGTAGCCCATGCCTCGGGCCGTGTCGAGCACGCGCGCCAGGGTCTCCGGGGCGACCTCGTCGGGCTTGGCGAGAGCGCGGGAGACGGTGGAGACGGACACACCGGCAACACGGGCGACATCACGGGCGTTCACAGCCACGTGCTCACCTCCATCGGCGTCGTCGGCCACGGCGGTGTGGCACACGCCAGTATGCAAACGTGTGCGGGATCACGTCAAGGGTGCATCATGACGAGGGGGCGGCGGAGTTGCAGATCGTCGCGCTGGACGGATCAAGGTGCAGGTCACATGCCATTTCTGTCCAAGGGGCGCCCCCGGTGCTAGCCTCTGGGGAGCGTTGCAGAGACGCTCATGCTGTTTCGATGAGGAGACGGAATGTCAGCCGTTCAGCACGTCTACGGCCCGGTGCCGAGGTGAGCGCCCGATGAAGATCGAGAGCGTCGACGTCGTCGTCACGAGCCCCGGCCGCAACTTCGTGACGCTCGTCCTGACGACGAGCGACGGTGTCGTCGGGCTGGGTGATGCGACCCTCAACGGACGCGAGCTCGCTGTCGCCTCCTACCTTCGCGACCACCTCGCGCCGCTGCTCGTGGGCCGCGAGGCCCACAACATCGAGGACACCTGGCAGTACCTGTATCGCGGCGCGTACTGGCGGCGCGGCCCGGTCACCATGGCGGCCATCGCCGCCGTGGACATGGCGCTCTGGGACATCAAGGGCAAGGTCGCGGGTCTTCCCGTGTACCAGCTGCTCGGCGGCCGGAGCCGTCGCGGTGCGCTCGCCTACGCCCATGCGTCGGGCACCACGCTCGAGGCGCTCTTCCGGTCGATCCGCACCAACCTCGACGACGGCTTCCGGGCCATCCGGGTCCAGACCGGTGTGCCGGGACTGGGCAAGGTCTACGGCGTCGGACGTGACCTGGCAGCCGGCGAGCGCTACGACTACGAGCCGGCAGGCCGCGTCGCGGTGCCGGTCGAGGAGAGCTGGGACACGGGCGCGTACCTGCGTCACATCCCCGGTGTCTTCGAGGCCGTCCGTGCCGAGTTCGGATCCGCACTCCCGCTCCTGCACGACGCGCACCACCGGCTCACCCCGAACCAGAGCGCGCAGCTCGGCCGATCACTGGAGCCCTACGACCTGTTCTGGCTCGAGGACTGCACGCCCGGGGAGAACCAGGAGGGGCTTCGTCGGGTCCGGTCGCAGACCACGACCCCGCTGGCGATCGGTGAGGTGTTCACGGGTGTCTTCGACTACCAGACCCTGATCACCGAACAGCTGATCGACTACGTGCGGTCGTCCGTGACCCACGCCGGCGGGATCTCGGCGGTGCGCAAGCTCATGGACTTCGCGGCGATGTACCAGATCAAGTCCGGGTTCCACGGTCCGACGGACGTGTCGCCGGTCGGGATGGCAGCCGCACTGCACCTCGACGTCGCGATACACAACTTCGGGATCCAGGAGTACATGCGGCACAACGCCCAGACGCTCGAGGTCTTCCGGACGAGCTACACGTTCGTCGACGGGCTGCTCGACCCGGGCGAGCTGCCAGGGCTGGGCGTCGAGCTCGACCTCGAGGCGGCCAGGTCGTTCGCGTACGCACCGGCGTACCTGCCGGTGAACCGGCTGCTCGACGGCACCGTCCACGACTGGTGAGCGTGATGAGCAGCCACGAACCGCCGACGGGCCCCGCCGGCGCGGCCCACGAGGAGAGGCACCCGTCATGACCCCGAGCACAGCGCCGGAGATCGCGCTCGCCGACTGCGCACTGCTCCTGCGCGGCGACGACGACGTCGTGGTCGTCACACGCGAGCTGCCCGCCGGCACGAACGTCGTCACGGCGACCGGGAAGGTCGTCGTGCGCGACGACATCCCGCGCAGTCACAAGCTGGCCGTGCGCAGCGTGCCCGCGGGGTCACCGGTGCACAAGTACGGGCAGTCGATCGGGCTGGCGACGGTCGACATCGCCGCGGGCGACCACGTCCACGTGCACAACCTCGGGATGGACAGCACGGAGCGCGCCCACGAGCTCGGGACCCAGCGGACCGTGCTGCCGGCTCCGGTCGGCCCCGAGCGGACGTTCCTGGGGTACCACCGCGCGAACGGCCGGGTCGGCACCCGCAACTACGTCGGCGTCCTGACGTCGGTGAACTGCTCGGCGTCGACCGCCAAGATGATCGCGGAGCAGTTCCGGGGCATGGCTCTTGACGCGTTCCCCCACGTGGACGGTGTCGTCGCCCTCACGCACCAGAGCGGGTGCGGGCTCGTGCCGGGCAGCGACGGGGCGAACACCCTGCTGCGCACGCTGCGCGGCTACGCCCGGCACCCGAACTTCGGCGGCGTGCTCGTGCTCGGGCTGGGCTGCGAGATGGTGCCGGTCCAGTCGCTCGTCGACGGCCTCGGCCTGCCCTCCGACACGCTAGTGCAGACCCTGACGATCCAGGACACGGGCGGGGTGCGGGCGACGGTCAAGGCCGGGGTCGAGCGCATCAAGGCCATGCTTCCGGAGCTCGACGCGCGCCGTCGTGAGCCGGCCCCGATCAGCGAGCTGGTGCTGGGCCTCAACTGCGGCGGCTCGGACGGCTACTCGGGCATCACCGCCAACCCCGCGCTCGGCTACGCGTCCGACCGGCTCGTCGCTGCCGGCGGGACCTCGATCCTCGGCGAGACCCCCGAGGTGTTCGGTGCCGAGCACCTTCTGACGCGTCGAGCGGTCTCCGAGGGCGTGGGCCGCAAGCTGCTCGACCGGATCGACTGGTGGCAGGGCTACGCGCAGGCCGGCGGGGGGACTCTCGACAACAACCCGTCGCCCGGCAACAAGGCAGGGGGGCTGACCACGATCCTCGAGAAGTCGCTCGGCGCGGTGGCGAAGGCGGGCCAGGCCGACCTGGCCGCCGTCTACGAGTACGCGGAGCCCGTCACCGAGCGCGGCCTCGTGTTCATGGACACCCCCGGCTACGACCCCGTCTCCGTGACCGGCATCGTGGCCGGCGGCGCCACGGTGGTCTGCTTCACGACCGGCCGGGGCTCCGTCTTCGGGTGCCGGCCGACGCCGTCCATCAAGCTCGCGACGAACACCGAGATGTACAAGCGGATGAGCGATGACATGGACATCAACTGCGGTCGGATCGTCGACGGCACGGCGAGCCTCTCGGACGTCGGGAACGAGATCTTCGAGCGCATCATCGCGGTCGCGTCCGGGGAGCTCACGGCGAGCGAGGACCTGGATATCGGCCAGGAGGAGTTCGTCCCCTGGCAGCTCGGCACCGTCACGTGACCGCCGCCTGCCGACGATCGCCGCCCGTCCGACCACATGAAGAGAACGGAACCATGTCTCCCCAGCCAGCTCCCCTCGCCCTGCACCCTGACCGCCTGCTGCCCGTGGACCCCGCGGTCCGCGCCGTCGCGAGGCGCCTGTACGACGAGGTACGCGACCTGCCGATCCTCTCGCCGCACGGTCACGTCGACCCGGCGATGCTCCTGGACGACGTGCCGTTCCGGGACCCCGCGCAGCTCTTCGTGACGCCGGACCACTACGTGACGCGCCTGCTGCACGCGTCGGGAGTGCCGCTCGAGGAGCTCGGCGTCGGCCAGGGCCCGCTGTCGGAGCCGGCCGCGCGCGAGGTCTGGCGCCACCTCTGCTCACGCTGGGACGTCTTCCGGGGCACGCCCGTGCGCTACTGGCTGGAGTCGGAGCTCGCGGACATCTTCGACGTGACGGTCCGGCCCTCGGCTGACACGTCGGACCTCATCTACGACCACCTCGCCGAACGGCTCGGCCAGGACGCCTACCGTCCGCGCGCGCTGTTCGAGCGGTTCAAGATCGCCGCCCTCGCGACGACGGACGACCCGTGCGACGACCTCGCGGTGCACGCGGCGCTCGCGGCGGACGACACGTGGCACGGACGGGTCATCCCGACGTTCCGCCCCGACCTCTACCTCGAGGCCTCCGAGCCCGACTGGCCTGCTGCCGTCGCGCGGCTGGGCGCGACCGCAGGCGTCGACACGTCCGGCTACGCGGGCTGGGTCACGGCCATGGAGGACCGGCGCCGGTACTTCGTCGAGCACGGCGCCCGGTCGGCCGACCACGCGCACCTCGACGCGGGCACCGCGCCCCTCGCCGCGGCCGACGCCGAGCGGATCTACCGCTCGGCGCTCGCGGGCACGGCGACGCCGGTCGAGGCGGTCGCCCTGCGCCGTCACATGCTGCTCGAGATGGCGCGGATGTCGACCGAGGACGGTCTGACGATGACCCTCCACACGGGCGTCCTGCGCGGTCACCACGAGCCGTCGAAGCAGCGCTTCGGTCCGGACACCGGGCACGACATCCCGCTGCGCGGCGACTTCACCGAGCCGCTGCGCCCCCTGCTCGAGCGGTTCGGGACCCACCCGAACCTCAAGCTCGTACTCTTCACGCTCGACGAGACCGTCTTCTCCCGCGAGCTCGCTCCCCTCGCCGGCTTCTACCCGTCCGTCTACATCGGCGCACCGTGGTGGTTCCTCGACGCCCCGGACTCGGTACGCCGCTGGCGGTCGGCGGTCACGGAGACCGCAGGGTTCTCCCGGACGTCCGGGTTCATCGACGACACGCGGGCGTTCTGCTCGATCCCGGCGCGCCACGACATGTCGCGGCGCCTCGACAGCGGCTATCTCGCCCAGCTCGTGGCGGAGCACCGTCTCGACGAGGACGAGGCGGTCGCGGCGGCGGTCGACCTGGTCAGCGGTCGCCCCCGCGCGGTCTTCGGGCTGTGACCGAGCTCAGCAGGACCGTGAGCGCACCGCCCGTGCGTCACGTCCACCTCGGGCTCGGCAACTTCTTCCGCGCGCACCAGGCCTGGTACACCGACCACGCCGGGGACGGCGCCGAGTGGGGGATTGCGGCGTTCACCGGTCGGTCGCCCGATCTCGCCACGGCGCTCGCGGCGCAGGACGGTCTCTACACGCTCGTCACCCGCGCCGCGGACGGCGACCGGTTCGAGCTGATCCGGAGCGTCGCGCGACCTCTCGCGGCGGACGACCAGGCCGCGCTCCTCGGGTACCTCGCCGATCCGGAGGTCCGCATCGTCACCACGACCGTCACCGAGGCCGGCTACGTGCGCCGCGCGGACGGTGGGCTCGACGTCGATCGGCCTGAGATCGTGGCCGACGTCGCGACGCTGCGCGCGGACCCGACCGCTCTGGTGCGGACGGCCCCCGCCAAGCTCGTCGCCGGCCTGGCCGCACGCCGCCGGGCGGGGGTCGGAGGGCTGACCATCGTGCCCTGCGACAACCTTCCCGACAACGGCTCGGCCGTCGCGCGCGTCCTGGCCGACCTGGCCGATCTCGTCGAGCCCGGCCTCGCCACGTGGATCGCCGACAACGTCGGCTTCGTCACGACGATGGTGGACCGGATCACCCCCGAGCCCACGGCGGAGGACCTCGCGACCGTCGAGGCTCAGACGGGTGTCCACGATCGCGCTCCCGTCGTCACCGAACCGTTCACCGAATGGGTGCTCAGCGGCCAGTTCGTCGCCGGCCGACCCCGGTGGGAGGACGCCGGGGCGACGTTCACCGACGACGTCGGCCCGTTCGAGGAGCGCAAGCTGTGGCTGCTGAACGGGGCGCACTCGATGCTCGCGTACGCCGGGTCCCTGCGTGGTCACGTCACCGTGGCCGACGCGATGCGCGACGCGACCTGCCGCGTGTGGCTCGAGGAGTGGTGGGACGCGGCGTCGTCCCACCTGAGCCTGCCGCCCGCAGACATCGCTGCCTACCGCGCCGCCCTGACCGAGCGCTTCGCGAACCCGCGCATGCGGCACAGGCTTGACCAGATCGCCTTCGACGGGTCGCAGAAGCTGCCGATCCGCACGCTGCCGACGCTCCGCCGCGAGCTCGCCGCAGGCCGGATCCCGCCAGGAGCCACGCGACCGGTCGCCGCCTGGGTGTGCCATCTGCGCGGCCACGGGGCAGCGGTGACCGACGCGCGGGCGGCCGAGATCCTGCCGCTCGCGACCGGTCCGCTGCCCGACGTTGTCCGGCGCGTGCTCGAGGCTCTCGATCCCGAGCTGGCCGGCAACGTGGCGCTCGTCGCGGCGGTCCTCGCCCAGGCGCGCGAGCTCGAGAGCCCCTGATCGTGCTGTTGACCCGTCATCCTGTTGCTCCGAGCGAAGAGGTCTCTCCATGGACATCCTGTCGACACTGAGTGCGGTGCGTCTGCTGCCCGTGGTGGTGCTGGACGACGCGTCTGCTGCCGATGCGCTTGCCGGCGCGCTGGTCGCGGGTGGTCTGCCGGTCGCGGAGGTCACGTTCCGGACCGCCGCCGCGCAGGACGCGATCCGCGTGATGGCTGACCGGGGCGATGTCCTGGTCGGGGCGGGCACGGTGGTGACGGTGGCTCAGGTCGACCAGGCGGTCGCGGCCGGCGCGCGGTTCGTGGTGTCGCCGGGGCTGAGCCGCGCCGTCGTCGAGCGCTGCCAGGAGCTGGGGGTGCTCGCGGTGCCCGGTGTGGTGACGGCGACGGAGATCCAGGCGGCGCTCGAGCTGGGCCTGACGACGGTGAAGTTCTTCCCCGCGGGGACCTCGGGCGGTGCGGCTGCGATCGCGGCGCTCGCGGCCCCGTTCGCCGGTGTCCGGTTCGTGCCGACCGGGGGTGTGGGGCCGGCCAACCTGCACGAGTACCTCGCGCTGCCGTCCGTGCTGGCCGTGGGCGGTTCCTGGATGGTGGCCCGTGACCGGATCGCGGCCGGCGACTTCGCCGGCATCACCCAGCTCACGGCTGCGGCAGTCGCGCTCGCTGCCCCGCCCGTGACCTCGATCGCCTGAGCCGAAGGAGTCCGACGATGGCTGCGCTCACTGTTCGTCCCGCCGCGGAGTGCCGGTATGACGTCGTGTCCCTGGGGGAGGTCATGTTGCGACTGGATCCGGGCGAGGGCCGGATCCGCACCGCCCGGTCCTTCCGGGTCTGGGAGGGCGGTGGGGAGTACAACGTGGCGCGCGGGCTCCGGCGCGCGTTCGGTCTGCGTGGGGCGATCGTCACGGCCCTCGCGGACAACGAGATCGGTCGACTCGTCGAGGACCTGATCCTGACCGGTGGCCTCGACACCCAGTTCATCCGGTGGGTCGCGTACGACGGGATCGGCCGCGCCGCGCGCAACGGCCTGAACTTCACCGAGCGCGGCTTCGGTGTACGGGGGGCGGTCGGCGTGTCGGACCGTGGCCACACGGCGGCCTCGCAGCTGGGGCCCGGTGACGTCGACTGGGACCACCTGTTCGGTGACCTGGGCGTCCGGTGGCTGCACACGGGTGGCATCTTCGCCGCGCTGTCCGAGACCGCCGCCGCCACCGTGATCGAGGCGGTCACGGTGGCGAAGAAGTACGGAACCGTCGTCTCCTACGACCTGAACTACCGGCCCAGCCTGTGGCGGGCCATCGGGGGGCAGGCCACGGCGCAGGACGTGAACCGGGCCATCGCCCCGTTCATCGACGTGATGATCGGCAACGAGGAGGACTTCACGGCGAGCCTCGGCTTCGAGGTCGAGGGTGTCGACGAGCACCTGTCGGCGCTCGACGTCTCGGGTTTCTCGGCGATGATCGAGACGGCCGCGGCGGCCTACCCGAACTTCGCCGTGATCGGCACGACGCTGCGCACGGTGCACTCGGCGACCGTGAACGACTGGGGTGCGATCGCCTGGTCGCGCGAGACGGGGGTGGTCCGGTCCACCTACCGCGAGCGACTGGAGATCCTCGACCGGGTGGGCGGCGGTGACTCGTTCGCGTCCGGCCTGATCTACGGCCTGCTCGACGGGCAGCCGTTGCAGACCGCGGTGGAGTACGGCGCCGCGCACGGGGCGCTGGCGATGACCACGCCCGGCGACACCACGATGGTGAGCGCAGCCGACGTCCTCAAGCTCGCCGGCGGTGGCGGCGCGCGCGTCGACCGCTGACCGGCCGACGAGCTGACCCCGTCCCTCGGTGCTCCACGCCGGCAGTCCGCTCGCCGCGTCGCGGCCGGTCGCGGCACACGTCGGTCCGCGGGACGCTGAGCGCATGAGCCAGCACGAGTCGGCCACCCTGACGTTCCTCGGCGCCGTCGGGACCGTGACAGGCAGCAAGTTCCTCGTCGAGCACGCCGGCAGGCGGGTCCTCGTCGACTGCGGGATCTACCAGGGCGACCGCGAGTGGCGCCGCCGCAACTGGGACCCGTTCCCGGTGCCGCCGTCGGACATCGACGACGTCATCCTCACGCACTGCCACCTCGACCACAGCGGCTACCTGCCCGCGCTGGTCCGCGACGGGTTCGCCGGGCCGATCTGGATGACCGAGGGCACGGCGGCGCTGACCGCGATCGTGCTGCGGGACAGCGCGCACCTGAACGAGCGGGACGCCGAGTTCGCCCAGGCGGGCGGCTGGTCCAAGCATGAGGTCCCGCTCCCGCTGTACCGCGAGGTCGACGCCGAGAAGGCCATCACCCAGTTCCGCACCATCGCCTACGACGCCCCGACCGAGCTCGGCGGGGGAGTCGGCGTCACGCTCGTCCGGGCGGGGCACGTCCTGGGCGCGGCGAGCGCGCTCGTGACGGCAGGCGCCGCCCGCGTGCTGTTCTCGGGCGACCTCGGCCGCACGACCCACCCGGTGCTTCGGTCTCGCTCGGCCCCGCCCGCCGCCCGCACCGTCGTCATGGAGTCGACCTACGGCGACCGGTCGCACCCCAAGGTCGAGGGGCGGCCTCACGCGGCGCTGGCCGACGCGATCCTCCGGACCGTCGAGCGCGGAGGCTCCGTGCTCCTGCCGGCGTTCGCCGTCGACCGCACCGAGCTCGTGCTCAAGGCGCTGTCGGAGCTGCGGCGCAGCGGCGACCTGCCGGTCGTCCCGGTGTTCGTCGACAGCCCGATGGCGCTGGCGGCGCTCGACGTCTACCGGCGACCCAGCCTGCGTGGCGAGCTGCGCGACGACGTCTCCCCGGACCTCGTGGACCTGCCGACGCTGAAGGCGGCCCGGACGTCGGAGGAGTCGATGGCGTTGAACAACCCCCGGGTGCCGTGCGTGGTCATCTCGGCCTCGGGGATGGGGTCGGGGGGCCGGGTGGTTCACCACCTGCGGCACATGCTCCCGGACCGGCGCAACACGGTGGTGCTCACCGGGTACCAGGCGGTGGGAACGCGCGGGCGGGCGTTGCTCGACGGCGCGACCGAGCTGAAGATGCACGGCCAGTACGTCCCGGTGCGAGCCGAGATCGTCTCCGACGAGGAGTTCTCCGTGCACGCGGACGCCGACGAGCTCGTCGGGTGGCTCCGCGAGATGCCCGAGCTGCCCGAGACGGTGTACGTCGCGCACGGCGAGCAGGGGTCCACCGAGGCCCTCGCCGCCCGGATCCGCCGGGAGCTCGACGTGACGGCCGTGGTCCCGCGACTGGGCGAACGGGTCCGCCTCAGATGACGTCTGGTCGGGGTCCGGAATAACTCATGTACTGTGGACGCTGAGTAGGACAAGATCAAGAGCTCCCGATCTGCGTGGTGGTGTCAGCATCCCCCCGCGAAGGATCGGCTCGGACGCGGAGCACGTTTCCCTAGCGAGGGATGGACGGACGCGGTCCGAGTGGCTCGTGGCCGACAGCCCCGAAGCAAGGCCTGGGGCGGTTCAAGTCGCGCGTGTTGAGAACAAGCGAGCGCGGTGGACGGTGACGTACAGATGCTGACGGCGGCCGACGGCCCCGGATACCAGGCGACAACGCCGGAGTCCGGGGCCGTTGCTGTCCCCGGATGTCCCGAGTGGTCCCCAGAGCCGAGAAGGGCTGACCCCGTGCAACCAGTCGACCTCGATGTCCCGGCGATCCTGCGCGACGGCATCGGCCGCACCCACGGTGGAGCTGCCTGGATCGACCAGCTCCCGGAGCTCGTGGAGCGGGCCGTGGTGCGGTGGGGGCTCGAGTTCGGTGAGCCGTTCCGGACCGGATACGCCTCGTGGTGCGCGCCGACCACGGCAGTCGGCGGCAGGGATGCGGTCCTCAAGATCGTGTTCCCGCACGACGAGGCGCGGCACGAGTCGGTTGCGCTGCGTGCGTGGGACGGGCGAGGCGCCGTGCGCCTGCTCGACGACGCACCCGAGGACTGGGCGCTCCTGCTCGAGCACGTGCGGCCCGGCACGCCGATGACGGAGTGGGACGCGACCGCCGAGGAGCGCCTGACGGCCGGAGCCGACGTCCACCGTGAGCTGTGCGGCGCGGTGGCCGAGCCGGGCTCGCTCGTCCCGGACGACCTCCGCGCAGCACTGCCGTCGGTCCTCGAGGTGTGCCGAGGGTGGTCGGACCTGCTGGCCGACCGGGCCGCGCGCGCTGCTGTCGAGGGCGACCTCGACCTGGACCCCGGTCTGGTCGCGCTCGCTGTGACGTCGTTGCGTGACCTGCCGGCGTCGGCAGACGCCGATGTCGTCGTCCACGGCGACCTCAACCCGGGGAACCTGCTGCGCGCGCCCGACGGCCGATGGGTCGTCATCGACCCGAAGCCGATGCGCGGCGACCCCGCGTTCGACCTCTGGCCGCTGCTCAGCCAGGTCGACGCCCCGTTCCGTCGCGCCGGCGCGGCTGACGTCCTGCGCCCGCGTCTCGACCTGGTCGCGGACCGTACCGGGCTCGACGCCCAGCGCGTCGCCGCATGGTCTGTGGCGAGGGCGTGCGAGCAGGCGCTCTGGACGTGGGCTGAGCTCGGCGATCTCGCGCTCGCGGACAGGGAGCTGCAGCGCGCAGCGGTGTGGGCGTCGCTCGTCGACTGAGGGGGTGAGATGTCGGTGGCCGCGGGCACGATGGCCGGATGACACGCACGCAGTACTACGTGGCCTCGAGCATCGACGGCTACATCGCGGACACGGCCGGATCCCTGGACTGGCTGACCCCGTTCGATGCGGTCCCTGGCATCACAGCCCACTACGAGGGCTTCCTCGAGGGTGTCGGCGCGATCGCCATGGGCGCATCGACGTACGAGTTCCTGCTCGGTCTGGACATGGACGAGTGGCCGTACCCGGATCAACGCACGTGGGTCTTCACGCACCGGGACCTGCCGCGGTTCCCCGGTGCCGACCTTGAGCTCACCGCCGACGACGTCCAGGTCGTGCACGCTCGCATGGTGGACGCGGCGGCGGGGAGGAACATCTGGCTCGTGGGCGGCGGCGGCCTCGTCGCCCAGTTCGCCGTGGTCGGGCTGCTCGACGAGCTGTGGCTCGGGGTGGTGCCCGTCGTGCTGGGAGGCGGCGTGCCCGTCCTGCCGACGCGACTGCCCGGGACGTTGGCTCTCGAGGACGTGACGCGGTTCGGTGCCGGGTTCCTCGCGCTGCGGTACCGGCTGGACTCGGTCGCCGACGCGTGACCGTCTGGTCAGCGCTCAGCCTCGGGTCGAGCCGCCGGGCGTCATGTGCTCGAAGATGAGGCTTGTCTGTGTGACCGCGACCTCGGGGCGCGCGCTGAGCTGGTCGACGACGAACGCCCGGAGTGCCTCGGTGTCGCGGACCGCGACGTGCACGAGGAAGTCGTCGGCGCCGGCGAGGAAGTACACGTCGAGGATCTCGGGCCGGGCGGCGATGTGTCGGGCGAAGGCCGCGAGCTGTTGACGCGACCCCGGCTGCATCCGCACCGCCACCATGGCACGCAGACCCCGTCCGAGCGCGGCCGGGTCGATGTCCGCATGGAAGCCCCGGATGACGCCGGACTCCCGCAGCAGCCGTACGCGCGCCAGGCAGGTCGACGGCGCGATCCCGACGGCTTCTGCCATCGCGTTGTTGGTCATGCGTCCCTCACGTTCCAGCAGCGCGAGGAGGCGTCGGTCGATGTCGTCGAGCGGCGGTCTGCGCGCCCGATCAGTCCGCAGATCGTTCGGTGCATCGCCTCGGTCGGCAGAGGTCGACGAAGTGTGTGCGGCCATGAGGTGAATGTACCGCAGCAGATGCGGTCGTCATTCACATGAAACATTGAAAGTTCACGCTGAGCACGAGACGTGAGCTACGCCACACAGCCGAAGCCCCAGTGGCCGGACAACCCAGGAGTCGTCATGAGGGTCGGGATCCCCAGCGAGATCAAGAACCGCGAGTACCGCGTCGCCATCACCCCGGGAGGCGTGCACCAGCTCGTCGCGCGCGGTCACGACGTCCTCGTCCAGGCAGGCGCCGGGGAGGGGTCGGCGATCTCCGACGCCGAGTACGCCTCAGCCGGTGCGCGCATCGTCGCCACGGCGGACGATGCCTGGGCCGGAGCAGATCTCGTGTGCAAGGTCAAGGAGCCGGTCGCGGCCGAGTACGGGTTCCTCCGCAAGGACCTCGTGCTCTTCACGTACCTGCACCTCGCCGCGGACCGTCCCGACACCGACGCCCTGCTCGCCTCGGGCGTGACGTCGATCGCGTACGAGACGGTGCAGGCCGCGGACGGCTCGCTCCCGCTGCTGGCGCCGATGAGCGAGGTCGCCGGCCGACTGTCGGCGCAGGTCGGCGCGTACCACCTCATGAAGAACGAGGGCGGCTCAGGGCGGCTGCTGGGGGGAGTGCCCGGTGTCGACGCCGCCAAGGTCGTCGTGCTCGGCGGCGGGGTCGCGGGACTGCACGCCGCCGAGATCGCGCTCGGCATGCGCGCCCACGTGACCATCCTCGACCTGTCCGTGCAGCGGCTGCGCGAGCTCGACGAGGCGTTCGGCGGGACCGTTCGCACGCTCGCCTCGAACGCGTACACGCTCCAGCAGGAGGTGGCCGACGCGGACCTCGTCATCGGCGCGGTGCTGGTGCCGGGCGCGCGCGCCCCCAAGCTCGTGACGGACCAGCTCGTCGCCACGATGCGGCCAGGGTCGGTGCTCGTCGACATCGCCGTGGACCAGGGCGGCTGCTTCGAGTCCACGCACCCCACGACGCACGACGACCCGACGTTCACCGTCCACGGCTCGGTGTTCTACTGCGTGGCCAACATGCCGGGCGCCGTGCCGGTGACGTCGACCCGCGCGCTGACGAACGCGACCCTCCCGTACCTGACGGCGCTGGCCGACCGCGGCTGGGTGGGTGCGCTCCGCGCCGACGCCGCCCTCGCACGCGGTCTGATGACCCACGCGGGTGCCCTGTGCAGCTCCGCGGTCGCCGAGTCGCACGGCTACGCAGCGACGTCGGTCGAGGACGTCCTCGCGCTCGCCTGAGCGGGTCGCGTGAAACGCGATGACGAGCCAGGGGCCGACGTGCCACCCTGACGCATGGATCTGATCGAGTTGACCGATGGCGTCGTCCACCTGCGCGCACCCGACGCGCGTGATGTCGACGCGATCGCCGAGCTGTGCCAGGACCCGGCGATCCAGGAGTTCACGACCGTGCCGAGCCCGTATGGTCGCGCCGACAGCGAGGCGTTCGTCGAGCAGATCGCCTCGGCCGGCTGGGCGTCCGGAACGAACCTCAACTGGGCTGTGCGCAATGCGTCGAGCGACCGGCTGGACGGGATGATCGGTCTCGCGATGCAACCGCCCGGCTCTGCCGAGATCGGGTTCTGGCTCGGTGCGCACGCTCGCGGACGAGGTGTCATGTCGCGCGCGACGGCTCTGGTCGTCGATCTGGCGTTCGACCCCGAGCGGCTCGGGCTCGAGCGGTTGAGCTGGACCGGGTTCACCCGGAACTTGCCGTCGCGGCGGGTCGCCGAGCGTGCGGGCTTCCACGTCGAGGGCCACATCCGGGGGTACGCCGTGCAGCGCGGCGGACGCCGGGACGCGTGGGTCGGCACACTGCTCGCGATGGATGCGAGGCCGGCCGGCCCGGCCGCCGACGGCTGAGCGCGGGGGTCGGCATGCGCCGCGGCGGCGCGCAGGCGAGGCCGGGTGGTCGGCGATGATGAGGGCATGACCTTGAGCTCCCTCGACCCGGCCAACCCGTTCGCGACCCTCTCGACGCTGCCCTACGGACTTCCGGACTTCACGGCGATCAGCGAGGAGCACTACCTGCCGGCGCTGCTGGCGGGCATGGCCGAGCAGCGCGCGGAGATCGAGGCGATCGCGACCGACCCCCAGGCGCCGACGCCGGAGAACACCCTTGACCTCCTCGAGCGGTCGGGGCGCCTGCTGCACCGCGCGGCGACGGCGTTCTTCAACCAGTCGAGCGCGGACGCGAGCGTGGGGCTCGACCAGATCGAGGAGCAGGTCGCCCCGCTGCTCGCGGCGCACCACGACGCCATCCACCAGGACTCCCGGCTGTTCGCGCGCCTCGAGGCGCTGCACGCCGCGGCACAGGCCGGCGACCTGGACCTGGCACCCGACACCGCCTGGCTGCTGCACCGCCAGCGCATCGCGTTCGAGCGTTCCGGCATCGCGCTCGACGCCCCCGCGCAGGCGCGCCTGCGGAAGCTGAACGCCGAGATCACGTCGCTCGAGACCATCATCGGCCGGGAGATCCTCGCGGGTGCGAATGCCTCGGCAGTCCTCGTGACCGACGCAGCCGAGCTCGACGGGATGCCGTCCGACGCGCGCGCCGCAGCGGCCCAGGCCGCGACCGAGCGCGGGCACGACGGGCAGTGGCTGATCGAGCTGCAGCTGCCCACGCAGCAGGGCGCGCTCGCCGCGCTGCGCGACCGTCGGTTGCGTGAACGCGTCCACACCGCCTCGGTCCTGCGTGGATCGGGCGGTGACGACCACGACACCCGCGCGACCGTCCTCGCGCTCGCACGCCTGCGGGCCGAGCGCGCGCAGCTGCTCGGCTACCCGCACCACGCCGGGTACGTGGCTGCCGACGCGACTGCGCGCACCGCCGACGCGGTCGAGGCGCTCCTCGGTCGCCTCGCGCCCGCCGCCGTCGCGAACGCGCGGGCCGAGGCCGCTGATCTCCAGCGCGCTCTCGAGCGCGACGCACCGGGTGCCGACCTCGAGGCCTGGGACTGGGCGTACTACGCCGAGCGGGTCCGCAGCGAGCGGCGCTCGCTCGACGACGCGCTCCTGCGCCCCTACCTCGAGCTTGACCGGGTCCTGCGCGACGGGGTCTTCCGTGCGGCCCGAGAGCTGTACGGCATCACCTTCAGCCCACGGCCCGACCTCGTCGGCTATCACCCGGACGTCCGCGTCTTCGAGGTCCATGAGGAGGACGGGACCGGGCTCGGGCTGTTCCTCGGCGACTACTGGACGCGCGAGTCGAAGCGGGGCGGTGCGTGGATGAACACGCTCGTCGACCAGTCCGACCTGCTCGACGAGCGTCCCGTCGTCGTCAACAACCTCAACATCCCCAAGCCGCCGCCCGGCGAGCCGACGCTCCTGTCGTGGGACGAGGTCATCACGCTCTTCCACGAGTTCGGCCACGCGCTCCACGGCCTGTTCTCGGACGTGCGATACCCGTCCCAGTCAGGCACCGAGGTGCCGCGCGACTTCGTCGAGTACCCCTCGCAGGTCAACGAGATGTGGGCGTGGGACCCGGCGATCCTGCGCTCCTACGCCGTCCACCACGTGACGGGCGAGCCGATGCCGTCCGAGTGGGTCGACACGCTGCTTGCCGCCCGCCAGGACGGCGAGGGCTTCGTCACGACCGAGTACCTCGCCGCCGCGCTCCTGGACCAGGCGTGGTACCGGCTCGCGCCCGACGAGGTCCCGACCGACCCGGCCGACGTCGAGGCGTTCGAGGCTGCGGCGCTCGAGCGGGCCGGGGTTGCGTTCGGACCCGTGCCGCCGCGGTACCGCACCGCGTACTTCAACCACATCTTCGCGGGCGGCTACTCGGCCGGGTACTACTCGTACATCTGGTCCGAGGTGCTCGACGCGGACACGGTGCAGTGGTTCGGTGAGCACGGCGGGCTGTCTCGGGCGAACGGCGAGGAGTTCCGGCGTCGGCTGCTGGCCCGCGGTGGGTCGACCGACCCGCTGGGCGCCTTCCGCGACCTGCGGGGACGCGACCCCGAGATCGCCCCGCTGCTGGCCCGCCGGGGTCTGCTGGCGGTCACGACCGACGTCTGAGCGGCGGGTACGGTGAACGCCATGCCCACCGGCCCCGCCCGCCCGTCGTCCGCCGCCCCCGCTCGGCTCCCCGCTTCGCTCGCTGCGGGGTCGAGCGCCGCTGAGGACGAGGTCGTCGGCCTGTGCCAGGACCTGATCCGGATCGACACCTCGAACTACGGCGACGGCTCGGGACCGGGGGAGCGCGCCGCGGCGGAGCACGTCATGGGGCTGCTGACCGACGTCGGCCTCGAGCCCGAGCTCTTCGAGAGCGAGCCGGGCCGCGCGAACGTGGTGGTGCGGCTCGAGGGCGCAGACCCGAGCCGCCCTGCGCTCGTCCTGCACGGCCACCTCGACGTCGTGCCGGCCCACGCGCCCGACTGGCAGGTCGACCCGTTCGCGGGCGAGCTGCGCGACGGGCTGGTGTGGGGCCGCGGCGCGGTCGACATGAAGGACATGGACGCGATGATCCTGGCGGTCGTGCGCCAGATGGTCCGCGAGGGCCGGCAGCCGGCGCGTGACGTGGTGCTCGCGTTCTTCGCCGACGAGGAGGCTGGCGGCGCCAAGGGGGCCCGCTGGGCGGTCGACCACCGCCCCGAGCTGTTCGCCGGCGCTACGGAGGCGATCAGCGAGGTCGGCGGCTTCTCGGTGGACCTCGACGGCCGGCGGGCGTACCTGCTGCAGACTGCCGAGAAGGGCATCGGCTGGCTGCGGCTCGTCGCGGACGGCCGGGCGGGCCACGGCAGCCAGGTGAACGCGGACAACGCTGTGACGCACCTCGCGGCCGCGGTCGGGCGGATCGGGCAGCACCCGTGGCCGCTCTCGCTCAGCCCGACCGTGCGCACGTTGCTGCAGGGCGTCGCCGACCTCGTGGGCCTGACGTTCGACCCGGAGGACGAGAGCTCGATCGACGCGATCCTCGCGGCACTCGGGTCGGCCTCGCGGTTCGTCGGCGCGACGACCCGCAACACCGCGAACCCGAGCGGCCTCGCGTCCGGGTACAAGGCCAACGTCATCCCGGGCCACGCCGAGGCGACGGTCGACGGACGGTTCCTGCCAGGGCAGGAGGACGAGTTCCTCGCGACCCTCGCCCGGCTGGCCGGTCCGGACGTGACGCTCGAGCACATCCACCGCGACGTGGCCCTCGAGGTGCCGTTCTCGGGCGGTCTCGTGGACGCCATGGTCGGCTCGCTGGTCGCGGAGGACCCAGGCGCGGTCGTGCTGCCGTACATGCTCTCCGCGGGGACGGACAACAAGTCGCTGTCGCGACTGGGCATCGCCGGCTACGGCTTCGCGCCGCTGCGGCTGCCCGCCGAGCTCGACTTCGCCGGGATGTTCCACGGCGTCGACGAACGTGTCCCCGTCGACGCGCTCCGCTTCGGGGTGCGCGTCCTCGACCGGCTCCTGCGGACCTGCTGAGGTCAGCCGATCGTGTAGTCGAGGGTGCTGCGCACGCGGATGATCCTGCGCCGCAGGGTCACCTTGCGCTCGCCCCCGACGTAGAGGACGACGCGGGCGAGCTCCCAGCGGCCGTACTCGGCCTCTTCGGTCAGCCGTCTGCTCGCGTCACCCTGGCTCGTGGACCTCGGGATGCTCAGCACCCGGAACTCGTACTGGGCACTCTGCGCGCCCAGGTCGCCCCGCAGGCTGCGCACTGCTGCTGTCTCTGTCACTCGTCACCGTCCGATCTCGCCACAGACCGGGCGACGCTGGCGTCGTCAGGCCGATTGCAGTGCCATTGTGCACGGTGCGGAGATACCGTCATGCCATGACCGTCGACCCGCGCGCCGCCCTGGACCGCCTGATTGCTGCCCTCGAGGCCCACTTCAACGCCGTCGCCTCCCGTCGGGGCGAGGACGATCCCGGTGTCGACGACGCCTATGACGTCCTCGCGGACGCCTTCGAGGCCTATGACGACGCCCTCGGGACCGTGTACAGCGAGGCCACGCCGTTCTACCTCGCCGAGGAGGACGAGGACGAGGACGACGAGTCCGACGGCGAGGACGCCGAGGAGTCCGACGACGCGGACGACGAGTACGACGACGACGTGCTCGTCGACGAGCTCACCACCGAGGACCGCTGAGGCTCAGCGCCGCTCGGGGTAGCCGAGCTCGGGTGCGCTGATCTCGTCGAGCGCGCGCACGATCTCCGCGGGCAGCTCGACGTCGTCGGCGGCGAGCGACCCGCGCAGCTGCGCGGCGGTGCGCGCCCCGACGATCGCGGAGGTGATCGGCGTGCGCAGGCGCAGCCACGCGAGCGCGACGTCGAGCGGCGTGCAGTCGAGCCCTGCGGCCGCCGTCGCGACCGCCTCGACCACCGCGAGCGACTGCGAGCCGAGATAGGGCTGGACGAACCCGGCCAGGTGCGGGGACGCGGCGCGCGAGTCGGCGGGGATCGTGCGGCGGTACTTGCCGGTCAGCACCCCGCGCCCGAGGGGTGACCAGGCCAGCACGCCGACGCCCAGGTCCCCGGCCGCGGGCAGCACCTCACGCTCGATGCCGCGTTCCAGCAGGGAGTACTCGACCTCGACCGCGGCGAGCCCGACGTCGTCGGCGAGGAGCGTCGCGGCGCGCGCGACCTGCCAGCCCGGATGATTGGAGAGGCCCACGTACCGCGCGCGCCCGCTCGTCACCGCCAGCCGCAGCGCTGAGACGGTCTCGGACAGGGGCGTGTGCGGGTCGGGGACCTGGACGAGCCAGAGGTCGACGTGGTCCGTTCCCAGCCGGCGCAGCGACGCGTCCAGCGTGCTCAGCAGCCCACCACGCGAGGCGTCCGCGCCGCCGCCCGACGCCGCGCTCCGCACGCCGGCCTTGGTGCACAGCACGACGTCCTCACGGGCGACGACGTCGCCGAGCAGCGAGCCGATGAGCTCCTCGGCGCCACCGTCGGCGTACGACGCGGACGTGTCGAGCAGCGTCCCGCCGGCGTCGACGAAGTCCCGCAGCTGCTCGCGGGCCTCGTGCTCGTCGGTGTCCCGGCTCCAGGTCAGCGTGCCGAGGCCGAGGTGGGAGACCCGCAGGCCGGTACGGCCGAGCTGACGCAGTTCCATGACGCGAAGGTTAACCGGCGAGTGTGCTGCGCACCTGACTCTGGCGCGCAACCCGCTCGGCTATCGTTCGGCACGTGACAGCAGGCATGGGTGCAGCGGAAGCCATCTTCCTCGGATTCGTCCAGGGACTGACCGAGTTCCTCCCGGTCTCCTCGAGCGCGCACCTGCGCATCGTCGGCGAGCTCATCGGGCAGACCGATCCCGGTGCCGCATTCACCGCGATCACCCAGATCGGCACCGAGACCGCAGTCCTGCTGTACTTCCGGCACGACATCGCCCGGATCTGCACGGCCTGGTGGCGGGCGGTCCGCGGCGACCACGGCAGTGACCTGCGCTCGCGGATGGGCGCCCCGACGGGGTCGCCCGTCGACCGGGACGCGCTCATGGCGTGGTTCATCGCGCTCGGCAGCATCCCCATCGTCGTGCTGGGGCTCGCGTTCAAGGACTCGATCGAGAGCTCGTTCCGCAACCTGTGGCTCATCGTGCTCACGCTCGTCGTGTTCGGCCTGATCCTCGGCTGGGCGGACCGGGTGGGGGCCAAGCACCGCACGCTCGACGAGCTGTCGCCCCGCCATGCGGTGGCGTTCGGGTTCGCCCAGTCCCTCGCGCTCATCCCCGGCGTCTCGCGCTCGGGCGGCACCATCACCGCGGGCCTGCTGCTGGGCTACACGCGGGAGGCCGCAGCCCGGTACTCGTTCCTGCTCGCGGTCCCGGCCGTGCTGGCCTCGGGCTTCTACGAGCTTGCGAAGAGCGTCGGGGACTTCGGCAAGGCGGGCATGCCCGGTCTCGGTGTGACGCTCATAGCGACGGTCGTGGCCTTCGCCGTCGGCTACGTCGTCATCATCGCGTTCCTGCGCCTCATCTCGACGCGCAGCTTCATGCCGTTCGTCATCTACCGGGTCGTGCTGGCCCTCGTCGTCGTCGTGCTCCTGCTCACGGGTGCCCTCGACGCGGTCGCGGCTGCGCCGGTCGCAGGCTGAGCCCGCGCCTTCCTCGGCTGCCACGACCACGGCGCTCGCGTGCCGGACGCTCACGGTGCCGCAGACCGGTGCCCGTTAGGCTGGGGGTGTGCTCACCTGGCCGACCCCGCAGATCCCTCGACTCCCCGGACGTGGCGGTCCCGTCCGGGTCCGGGACACCTCGACCGGTGAGCTCGTCGTCGCAGCGGCCGGTGACACCGCGACCCTGTACGTGTGCGGCATCACACCGTACGACGCGACCCACCTCGGCCATGCCGCGACGTACATCGCCTTCGACCTGCTCGTGCGGTCGTGGATCGACGCCGGTCAGCGCGTGCGGTACGCCTCGAACGTCACCGACGTCGACGACCCGCTGCTCGAGCGTGCGCTCGCGACGGGTGTCGACTGGCGCGAGCTCGCGATCGAGCAGACGGCACTGTTCGCCGAGGACATGACGTCGCTCGGCGTCGTCCCGCCCGACGTCTACACGGGCGCCGTCGAG
>NZ_DASUIR010000006.1:0-16752 GCF_036279715.1 Cellulomonas sp.
CGTCCCGTGCCTGCTCGCCGTGCGGACGTGGGCGCCGGACGGAGCCGTCGGACTCGCCTGGCTCTGGGCAGCCTTCGCTGGCGCGTTCATGCTCGCCCGCGCGCTCACGACAGGTCTGCGCGCCCGCGGCGACGCCTGGACCACCGTCGGCGCCTGACGCGCCCGACAACGGCAGGACGCCGACACCCCGAAGGGTGCCGGCGTCCTGGACGTGCTGGTCGAGCCGGTGAGGGTGAGCTCAGCCGGCGACGACGTTGACCGTGATGGTCGCGGAGACCTCCGGGTGCATCCGAAGCTGCACCTTGTACTCCCCGACCGACTTGATCGGCTGACCGATCTCGATCTTGCGACGGTCGATCGACTGACCGCCGGTGGCCTTGACGGCCGCGGCGATCTCGGCGGTCGTGACAGCGCCGAACAGGCGACCGGAGTCGCCGGCCTTCGCGGTCACGACGACGGGCTTCGCCTGGAGCGAGTCACGAGCGGCCTTGGCCTCGTCGAGCGAAGCGATCTCGCGCGACTTGCGGGCCTGACGGATCGCCGTGATCTCCTTCTCGGCACCCTTGGACCAGTTGGTCGCGAGGCTGCGCGGGACGAGGAAGTTCCGGGCGTACCCGTCCTTCACCTCGACGACGTCGCCGGGCTCGCCGAGACCGGTGACCTCGTGGGTCAGAATGAGCTTGGCCATGGGGTTACCTCCTTCTCAGCGTGCGGACGACGAGTACGGCAGGAGTGCCATCTCGCGGGCGTTCTTGACTGCACGTGCGATCGCACGCTGCTCCTGCGTGGACACACCGGTCACCCGGCGCGCACGGATCTTTCCGCGGTCGGAGATGAACTTGCGCAGGAGCGCAGTGTCCTTGTAGTCGACGACGTCGATCTTCGCCGCCTTGAGCGGGTTGAGCTTCTTCTTAGGCTTGCGGACAACGGCCTTGGCCATCGCGGTGCTCCTTGTCATGAAGTGCTGGAGCCCGGGGCGTTGCCATACCCCGGGATGGTGTGTCAGTGGTGCCGAACGTCGGTCAGTCGATCAGAACGGGGGCTCGTCGGAGAAGCCGCCAGTGCTCGCAGAACCGCCGGGGGCCGGCGTGGCCCACGGGTCGTCCTGCTGACCGCCGGAGGAGCCGCCGAAGCTGCCACCCCCGCCGCCACCGCCGTTGAAGCCGCCACCGCCGCCTGCGCCGAACCCGCCACCGCCGCCACCGGACCGCTGGGTCCGGGTGACCTTGGCGCTGGCGTAGCGCAGGGACGGGCCGACCTCGTCGACCTGGAGCTCGACGACGGTGCGCTTCTCGCCCTCGCGAGTGTCGTACGAGCGCTGCACGAGCCTGCCCGTCGCAATGACGCGCATGCCCTTGGTGAGCGACTCGGCGACCGACTCGGCTGCCTCCCGCCAGATCGAGCAGCGGAGGAACAGCGTGTCGCCGTCCTTCCACTCGTTCGTCTGACGGTCGAACGTGCGCGGAGTGGATGCCACGGTGAAGTTCGCGACAGCAGCACCCGAAGGGGTGAAGCGCAGCTCCGGGTCCCCGGTCAGGTTCCCGATCACCGTGATGACGGTCTCACCAGCCATGCCAGCTCCTCGTACAAGAGATTTCGTCTGAGACGTTCAGTTGATGCGCAGGCTACTCACGTGGTCCGACGCTCAGGCGTCGGCGCGGAGGACCTTGGTGCGCAGCACGACCTCGTTGAGGCCCAGCTGACGGTCGAGCTCCTTGGCGGTCGCAGGCGACGACGTGAAGTCGACGACCGCGTAGATGCCTTCGGACTTCTTCTGGATGTCGTACGCCAGGCGGCGCTTGCCCCAGATGTCGACCTTGTCGACCGTGCCGCCATCGTTCTTGATGACGGTCAGGTACTTGTCGAGCGAGGGAGCGACTGTGCGCTCCTCGATCTCGGGATCGAGGATGATCATGATCTCGTACTGACGCAGGCTCATACCCACCTCCTCTGGTCTCAACGGTCACGGTCTGTCCGTGACAGGAGGGTTATCGTGCGTCGCTGCACCCTCGTCCGGCTTGCGCCTCGCGGGGGTGCTGCCCGTGGCCGACGACGATAGGCGCCGACGACCGGTGGGCACAGCAGTGTTCCAGGCTACCCGGTCCGGACCCCTGGTCCGAACCGGGGACTCGTCATCCTGCGGCGGCCGTGACCGCAGGCGTGGCCGTCGGCGCGGGTGCGACCGTCGGCGCCGGGGTGGCGACGGGCGGCGGGCCGGTCGAGACGACGAGGGTCACGACGCCCTGCGGATCGAGCATCGTGCCTGCTGCCGGGTCGACACGGACGACCTTGCCGGCCGGCACGGTGGCCGACGACTCCTTGGCCACCGCCGGCTGCAGCCCGGCATTGAGCACCGCCGCCTCCGCGTCCGACTGGAGCTTGCCCTCGAGGCCGCTCGGAACCGCGACCTGGGCCGCCGGTGCCTGCGTCGCGACGGGCGGTGCGGTGTCCGTCGGGGTGGCGGTCGGGGTCGCCGTCGGCGTTGCACCCTTGCCGACGTTCGCGCGGGCCGGGAACGGTGTCTCGTTCGAGTACGGCGCCATGGCCAGCACCGGCTTCATGTAGGACGCCCACAGCGCGGCCGGCCAGGTGCCACCGGTGACGGTCTTCACCGTTCGCCCGCCGGACTTCCCGAACGGGTCGATCGTCACGGGGTCGTGCCCGGAGTCGCCGCCGACCTGGCTGAGCGCGACAGCCGTCGAGATCTCCGGGGTGAAGCCCACGAACCACGCCGACTGGCTGGTCTGGTTGGTGCCCGTCTTGCCTGCGATGGGTCGGCCGAGCGGCTTGACCCACTGCTTCGCGGAACCGTTCTGCACGACCTGCTGCATCGCGAACGTCGCGTCGGCCATCACGTCGGGCGCGAACCGCTGCTGGTGCGCCTGCTCACCCTTGTAGGCCACGCTGTCGTCCTTGAGGTACCGGACCTCGCTGACGATGAACGGCGTGGAGTAGGTGCCCTGTGCCGCGATGGTCGCATACGCGCTCGCCATGTCGAGCGGGTGCACCGAGTCGGTCCCCAGGACGTTGGCCCGGTTGGGCGTGACATCCGTCGTGACACCGGCCTCCTTGGCCACCGCGGCTGTCTTCTCAGGGCCGATCTGCAGGTTGAGCTGCGCGTAGACAGTGTTCACCGACTGCTCGGTGGCCTTCACCAGGTCGATGTTCCCGAACTGGTCGTTGCTGAAGTTCCCCACGGGCCAGTCACCGAACGTCTGGGGGCTCTTGCCGTTGAACGTCGTCGTGAGCGGCACGCCCTCCTGGAGCGCGGCGATGAGCGCGAACGGCTTGAACGTCGAGCCCGCCTGGATGGCGTCGAACGTCACGGTGTTGGCCGCGTCCGTCAGCAGGTCGGGCCCGCCGTACATGGAGACGATGGCACCGGTCTGCGGGCGGATCGAGACGACTGCCACCCGGAGCTTCGGGTTGGGCTGAGCACCTGCGAGGGTCCCGTCGAGCAGACCACCGACCGCGGCCACCGCGGCGTCCTGCACCGGCTTCTCGATCGTCGTGATGATCGTCAGGCCCTTGGTGTCGATGTCCTCGTCCTTGAAGGCCCCGCTCGTGGTGAGCTCGTTGCGCACACGCTCGAGGATGTAGCCGTTGACGCCCTTGAGGGTGTTGGAGCGCTTGTACTCGATCGTCGGCGGCAGACCGCCGGCCAGCGTCGCGTCGTAGTCGGCCTGGGTGATGTGCCCGTCGGCGACCATGTGCTCGAGGACGACCTTCCACTTCGCCAGAGCCTTGTCGGGGCTCTTGGCGGGGTCCCAGTTGTTGGGCGACGGGATGATCGCAGCGAGCAGCGCGGCCTGCGGGATCGTCAGGTCCTTGGCGGCGACGCCGAAGTAGGTCCGGGCAGCGACCTGGATGCCGTACGAGTCGCGGCCGAAGTAGATCGTGTTCAGATAGTTGCCGAGGATGACCTTCTTGTCCTGCTCGCGCGAGATCTTGATCGCGAGCATCGCCTCCTTGGCCTTGCCGATGTAGTCCTTCGTCGTGCCCGACGTGTAGTACCGCTCGGCGTACTGCTGCGTGAGGGTCGAGCCGCCCTGCGTGGCACCGCCCCGGATGTTGTTGACGAACGCGCGCGCGGTCCCGGTGATCGACACGCCGCTGTTCTTCCAGAAGGTGCGGTCCTCGCCCGAGACGACCGCGTTGCCGACGTAGTCGGGCAGGGTGGCGAAGTCGACGATCTCGCGCCGCTGGACGGCGAACGTCCCCATGACCTCGCCGGGCGACCCGTCGGGGTTGTTCGCGTAGTAGACGGTCGACACCTGCTTCGAGGTGTCGTCGGCCGGGTCGGGGATCGGGGTGAGCGCGTAGGCCGCGACGACCGCGCCGAGGCCGAGGAAGCAGACGGTGAGGAAGGTGCCGACCAGGAAGCGCCACGACGGGAGCCACCGGTGCAGGCCGTGGTAGCCGTGCCGGGGGTAGTCGAAGAACCGACGAGGTCGCTTCGGGGTCGCTGCTGCGCGCGACGCGCTGCGTCTCGTGGGCTGTGCTGCCCGACGGTTCGTGCCTGCCAACGCACTGCCTTCCTGCTGACGATCCGGTCCGCAGCCAGGTCGGCCGAGGGCTGGGACGTGACTGCCGGTTCAGTATGGAGGACCCCGCTGCTCGGGCTGTCGAACGGCGGCCCCGGGGCCACCACCTTCACATGATCGGCACCGATCCGCCGCTCGCAGCGACGCGCACACACCGGGTCGAACCGTCAGGTACTTGCCGTGCGGGTCACCCGGACGTAGTGTGGCGATGTATCCATTCGATACATCGAGCGCGCTGCTCTGCGGCGGGCTGTGAGTCAAGACCCTAGGGCAGACCAGCAGGAGGTGGCACGTGCGCGGACGCTCCGACGTCCTCGAGCCGGCCATCCTCGGCCTGCTCCACCAGACGCCGATGCACGGCTATGAGCTGCGCAAGCGCCTGAACGTCGTGCTCGGCTCGTTCCGGGCTCTGTCGTACGGCTCGCTGTACCCGTGCCTGCGCTCGCTCGTCGAGCAGGGCTGGATCGTCGGCTCCGACTCCCACGCGGCACCGCCGCACGCGCTGGCCGGCAAGCGGGCCCGCATCGTCTACGAGCTGACCGCGGACGGCAAGGAGAAGTTCCAGGAGATCCTCTCCTCGTCGGGCCCCGCCACGTGGGAGGACGAGAACTTCGACGTCCGCTTCGCGTTCTTCGCGCAGACCGACGCCGAGACCCGGCTGCGGATCCTGGAGGGTCGGCGCAGCCGGCTCACCGAGCGGCTCGAGACGATCCGGCAGTCGTTCACCCGGACCCGCGAGCGCATGGACGAGTACACGCTCGAGCTCCAGCGGCACGGCCTCGAGCAGGTCGAGCGCGAGGTCCGCTGGCTTGACGGGCTCATCGACAACGAGCGCGGCAACGACCGCGTCCGTACCCCTGGCACCGGCCGACCGGCCGTTGTCGACATCCCCCATGCTGACGACGGCGCACACACCGTCCCGGCAGACACCACCGAGAAGGAGCGAGGATGACTTCCATCCGCGTCGCCATCGTCGGCGTCGGCAACTGCGCCGCGTCGCTGATCCAGGGCGTCCACTACTACGCCGACGCCGACCCGAGCAGCACCGTGCCCGGCCTCATGCACGTGCAGTTCGGCCCGTACCACGTGCGCGACCTCGAGTTCGTCGCCGCGTTCGACGTCGACGCCAAGAAGGTCGGCTTCGACTTGTCGGAGGCCATCGGCGCCTCCGAGAACAACACGATCAAGTTCGCCGACGTCCCGCCGCTCGGCGTGACCGTCCAGCGCGGCCACACCTACGACGGCCTCGGCAAGTACTACTCCGAGACCATCGAGGCCTCGGACGCCGAGCCGGTCGACATCGTGCAGATCCTCAAGGACCGCAAGGTCGACGTGCTCGTCTCCTACCTCCCGGTGGGCTCGGAGATCGCCGACAAGTTCTACGCGCAGTGCGCCATCGACGCCAAGGTCGCGTTCGTCAACGCCCTGCCCGTCTTCATCGCGTCCGACCCCGAGTGGGCTGCGAAGTTCGAGGCGGCCGGCGTCGCGATCGTCGGCGACGACATCAAGTCGCAGGTCGGCGCGACCATCACGCACCGCGTGCTCGCGCGTCTGTTCGAGGACCGTGGCGTCATCCTCGACCGCACGTACCAGCTGAACGTCGGCGGCAACATGGACTTCAAGAACATGCTGGAGCGCGACCGCCTGCAGTCGAAGAAGATCTCCAAGACGCAGTCGGTCACGTCGAACATGGAGCACAAGCTCGAGCCGCGCAACGTGCACATCGGCCCGTCGGACTACATCCAGTGGCTCGACGACCGCAAGTGGGCCTACGTCCGCCTCGAGGGTCGCGCGTTCGGCGAGGTGCCCCTGAACCTCGAGTACAAGCTCGAGGTCTGGGACTCCCCCAACTCGGCCGGCATCATCATCGACGCCGTCCGCGCCGCGAAGATCGCCAAGGACCGCGGCATCGGCGGCCCGATCCTGTCCGCGTCGACGTACTTCATGAAGTCGCCGCCGGTCCAGCACGAGGACCAGGACGGGCGCAAGCTCGTCGAGGCCTTCATCCGCGGCGAGGTCGAGCGCTGACCAGCAGCATCCTGTAGGCAGGTCGAGGGCCCCGGCGAGCACGTCTCGCCGGGGCCCTCGCCCGTCCGGCGTACCGTGGCGCTGTGCCGCTGCCACCCCTCGTCGAACCTGCCGACGGCCTGAGCCCAGCCGAGCTGGCGCGCTACGCGCGGCACGTGATCATCCCCGGCCTCGGTCTCGACGGGCAGCGCCGGCTCAAGAACGCCCGGGTGCTGGTCGTCGGCGCGGGCGGTCTCGGCTCCCCTGCCCTGCTCTATCTCGCGGCCGCGGGCGTCGGGACCCTCGGGGTCGTCGACGACGACGACGTCGAGCTGTCGAACCTCCAGCGGCAGGTCATCCACGGGTCCGACGACGTCGGCCGGGCGAAGGTCGACAGCGCGCGCGACGCGATCCGGTCCGTCAACACGCTCGTCGACGTCGTGACGCACCACGTCCGGCTCGACGCGTCGAACGCGCTCGAGATCCTCGCCGGGTACGACCTGGTCCTGGACGGCGCCGACAACTTCGCGACCCGGTACCTCGTGAACGACGCGTGCGCGCTGCTCGGCAAGCCCTGCGTGTGGGGCTCGATCCTCCGGTTCGACGGCCAGACGACCGTGTTCTGGGCCGACCCCCCCGCAGACAGCGGGGTCGCGGGCGTGCAGTACCGCGACGTGTTCCCGAACCCGCCGGCGCCCGGCACCGTGCCGTCGTGCGCGGAGGGCGGTGTGCTCGGCGTCCTGTGCGCGGCGATCGGCTCGGTCATGGCGAACGAGGCCGTCAAGCTCATCACGGGGCTCGGCGAGCCGTTGCTGGGCCGCCTGCTCACGTTCGACGCTCTGAGCGCACGGTGGCGCGAGATCCCGGTCCGGCCCGACCCGCACCGCGCGCCGGCCGGACGCCTCGAGGACATCGCGATCGCGTGCGGCATCCCGGCCGCGGCGGCGACCGCGTCGGACGACGCCCTCCGCACGATCTCCGCTCCGCGGCTCGCGGAACGGCTCGCCGCGCGCGACCGCGGCGCCGACGACTTCGACCTCGTCGACGTGCGCGAACCCGCCGAGCACGCGCTCGTCGCGATCCCCGGCGCGCGGCTCGTGCCGCGCGCCGGGTTCCTCGACGGATCAGCGTTCGCCCTCGTCGACCCCGACCGGGAGCTGATCCTGCACTGCCGGTCGGGCGTGCGGTCGGCCGAGGTGCTGGCCCTCGCGACCGCGCGTGGGCTTGACGCGCGGCACCTTGACGGCGGGGTGCTCGCGTGGGTCGACCTCGTGGAGCCCCACAAGCCGCGCTACTGAGCGGCGGGGCGTCCGGGCTACGGGTGGACGAGGATCTTCACCGCGGTGTCGTTGTGGTGGATCAGCGTGTCGAAACCCTGGGTGATCAGGTCGGCGAGGTCGATCCGACCGGTGATGAACGGCTTGAGGTCGATCTTGCCGTCCTGGACGAGCTTGATCACGGCCTCGTGGTCCCGCACATAAGCGATCGTGCCGCGGAGGTCGATCTCCTTGAGGACCAGCTTCTGCATGTCGACGGTCGCCCTGTGTCCCCAGATGGAGACGTTCACGAGCACGCCCGTCGGCTTGAGCGCCGTCAACAGGGTGTCGAGCACGACGTCGACGCCGGCGCACTCGAAGGCGACGTCCGCCCCGACGCCACCCGTGAGCTCGAGGACACGGGTCGGGACGTCCTCGCTGCTGGGGTCCAGGACGTGGTCGGCGACCCCGCTGCTCAGCGCCTTGGCCTTGCGGGCCTCGCTGAGCTCGCTGATGATCGTCGTCACCCCGAGGCCCTTGAGCACCGCCGCCGTCAGCAGCCCGATGGGCCCGGCGCCGCCGATCAGCGCGACGTCGCCCGGCTTGGCGCCGCTGCGGGTCACGGCGTGGTGCCCCACGGAGAGGGGCTCGATCAGCGCGGCCTCGTCGAGGGGGATGTCGCCGATCTTGTGGATCCACTGGCGCTTCACCACGATGGCCTCGCTCAGCCCGCCACCACCGCCGGCCAGGCCGATGAACCCCATCTTGACGCACAGGTGGTAGTTGCCGGCGAGGCACTGGGCGCACTCGCCGCACGTGAAGTACGGCTCGACCACCACGTTGTCCCCGACGTCGAGGTCGTCGACCCCGTCACCGATCTCGACGACGGTGCCCGAGAACTCGTGCCCCAGCGTGACCGGGGGTTCCTCGCCGGCGAGGGGATGGGGGTGACCCGGGGCGGGGATGAAGATCGGGCCTTCGAGGTACTCGTGGAGGTCCGTACCGCAGATGCCGCACCACGCGACCTTGATCTTGGCCGTCCCCGGCTGCGTGACGGGCTCCGGGATGTCCTCGATCCGGACGTCCTTCTGCGCGTGGAATCGGGCTGCTCGCATGGCGTGCACTCCTGTCCGGCCGTGCGGGCCTCGAGGGGTTCGCCGGCTGCCGCACGTACCGTCGTTCACGCTACCGCCGCGGCTCGCGGCACGCGGGGCTGGTCACTCGTCGGGGTTGCGCCGCCAGGTGCCGCTCCGGCCGCCGGTCTTCTCCTCGACGCGGATGTCGGTGATGACCGCGGCGCGGTCGACGGCCTTGACCATGTCGATGAGCGTCAGGCCGGCGGCCGCCACGCAGGTGAGGGCCTCCATCTCGACGCCCGTCCGGTCGGCCGTCCGGACCGTCGCCTGGATCGCGACGCCCGCGTCGGTGACGTCGAGGTCGACGACGACGCCATGGATCGCGATGGGGTGGCACAGGGGCACGAGATCGGGCGTGCGCTTGGCCGCCTGGATGCCCGCGATGCGCGCGACCGCCAGCGCGTCGCCCTTCGGGACACCCTCGCCCCGCAGGAGCGAGACGACGTGCGCGGTCGTGTGCACGAACCCGCTCGCGGTCGCGCTGCGGACCGTGACCTCCTTGGCGCTGACGTCGACCATGCGCGCGGCACCCCGCGCGTCCACGTGCGTCAGCTCGCCGTGCTCAGTCACAGTCGTTCTCCTTGCGTCTCTCGGGTCGCCGGTGCGGTGCGCCTGGCACCCGTCCGCCCGGCTGGGCCGACACTACCCACGCTCGTCGAGCAGCGCGCTCAGGTGCTCCGAGCCGAGTGCCCGGGCCGCCTGGACCGCACCCGCGCGGAGGGCGTCGGGCGTCGATGCCCCGTCGAGGGTCGCTGCGAGCACCCCGGCCATGAAGGCGTCACCGGCACCGTTCGTGTCCACCACCCGCTCGACCGGGACAGCCTCGACCGTGTGCACCTCGTGGTTCGCGTCCACCGCGACGGCTCCGCGCGCTCCGAGCGTGCACACCGCGAGCACCGCGCCGTCGTCGACCACCTCGTGCAGGAACGCGACCGGGTCGTCGCCGATCCGGTCGGCGTTCATGAAGACGTACGACGCGGCGGCGAGGAAGGGCCGGTGGAACTCCGCGCTGCCGTCGTAGTCGTGCAGGTCCGTCCAGATCGGGACCCCGGTCGCCACGGCGTCGTCGATCAGGGCGCGCGAGTGCCCGGAGAGGTCGAGCACGACGGCGCGGGCCACCGCCATCTCGGCGACGACGTGCGGGTCGCGGGCGGGGACCTCTGAGGGGAGCGACAGGTAGATCGACACCCGACCCCCGTCGGGATCCATGAGGTTGAGGTGGCGCTCGCTCGGGCCCTCGGCGACCGCGAGGACGAGCGGCACCCCCGCGTCGCGGAGCCTTGACGTGATGCGCCCAGCGGCGGCGTCCGTCCCGACCACCGTGTGCAGCAGGACGTCACGCCCGACCTCGACGAGGTGCAGCGCCTTGCCGGCCGATGTGCCCCCGATCGTCTCGTGGCTGCCGCGAGCGAACACCATGTGGGGCACCGGCTCGGGGAGCGCGTCGAGCGAGACGATCTGGTTCCACGACGCCGGTCCGACGACGACGACCTCGGTCATGCGACTCCTTCGAGGGGTACCTAGCAGTGCGGTCGTGCGAGGGCGTTCCAGATCCAGACGGCGACCTGCTCGGGCGGCGCGGGATCGGTCGACTCGAGCCACGCGATGAGCATGCCGAGCAGCGACCCCGCGACGGAGGCCGCGGCGATCTCGACCGGCATCCCCAGGTCCGCCTCGCCCTGGCCGTACTGCGCGTACCCGGTCATGGCCACCGCGGCGATCCGGTTCCGCAGGCGCGCGACGGCGATCGACGAGCCGTGCTCCCCGAGTGCCAGACGGTAGAGCGCGGCATGCGCGTGCACGTGGCGCGTGTAGCGCACCACGAGCTCCGGTGGAGCGGTGTCCCCGGGGAGTGCGGCGGCATCGAGCGAGCTGAGGTCGGCACCGACAGCGGCGGCCTGGGCGTCGAGCGCGTCCGCGAGCAGGGTCTCCTTGTCGCTGTAGTGCTGGTAGAAGGAGCTGCGGTTCACCTCGGCGCGGTCGGCGATCTCGGCCACCGTGATCTCGTCGAGCGGCTGCTCACGCGCCAGGTCGAGGAGGGCAGCCTGGAGCATGCGACGGGTTCGCGCGATGCGCGGGTCCAGCTGCGTCGTTGCCATGTCCTGCCCTCCTTCCGAGCTCGTGAGGTCCAGTCTGCCTCGTCTTGTCGGACAACACCTGTCGGGTATCCTACGTCTGTTGGACTTCAGGAGACGAGGATCTTGTGGCTACTGCTCTCTACCGGCTCGGCCGGTTCTCCATGCGGCGCCGGTGGTACGTGCTGCTCGCATGGCTGCTCGTGCTGGCCGGCATCGGGACGGCGGCCGTCACCGGCGGCGGGACGTTCTCGGACTCGTTCTCCATCCCGGGCACCGAGTCGGCCCAGGCGCAGAAGGTTCTCGCCGAGCGGTTCGGCAGCCAGTTCGCCCAGGAGGCCGCGTCGCTGGGCGGCCACGACGGGGCCACGGCCACACCTGCCACTGCGCGCGTGATCCTGGCTCCTCCCGCAGGCACCACGGTCATGGACCCGACGACGGCGCAGGCGGCCGGCGCGATCCTCGCCCAGGCCGGGGCAGTCGACGGCGTCACCGGCGTGAGCGACCCGTTCACCGCCCGGACGATCGCCCCGAACGGCTCCGCCCTCTACGCGGACGTGCAGCTCGCCGCGCCGACGGCGGACGTCCCGGCGGCCACCGTCACCGCCCTCGAGGCCGTGGTCAAGGCCGCTCAGGACAGCGGCTGGCGCGCCACGATCAGCGGCGGACCGTTCGACCCCGCGCTCAAGATCATCTCCGGCACCGAGTCCGTCGGGCTGCTCGCCGCCCTCGTCGTCCTCGTGGTGACGCTGGGCTCGCTCCTCGCGGCCGGCATGCCGATCGTCACCGCGCTCCTCGGCGTGGCCATCGGCGCAGCCGGCATCCTCGGCGTCGCGGCGTTCACCGACGTGTCCTCCGCGACCCTCGCGCTCGCCCTGATGCTCGGGCTCGCGGTCGGCATCGACTATGCGCTGTTCATCCTGTCGCGGTACCGCACCCTCCTCGCCGAGGGCAGCACCCCGCTCGACGCCGGCGGGCGCGCGGTCGGGACGGCCGGCAGCGCCGTCGTCTTCGCGGGCGTCACGGTGATCATCGCGTCGGCTGGTCTGACCGTCGTCGGGATCCCCTTCCTCGGCACCATGGGCATCGCCGCCGCGGCGACCGTCGCGGTCGCCGTGCTCATCGCGATCACGCTGCTGCCCGCCCTGCTCGGCTTTGCGGGCACGCGCCTGACCCCGCGTCGCGCCCGCGCGGCGGACAACGAGGACGACGACGCGATCGTCGCCAGCCGCTGGGGCCGGCTCGTCACCGGTCACCCCGTCATGGTGCTGGTCGCCGGGATCGTCGTCATCGGCACCCTCGCGATCCCCTCCCTGAGCCTGCGCCTCGGCCTGCCCGACGCCAGCCAGTTCCCCGCGAGCACCCACGCGCGCCAGGCCTACGACCTGCAGGCGGACACGTTCGGACCCGGGTTCAACGGGCCGCTCGTCGTCCTCGTCGACTCCCCCGCCGGCGGGGCGACCGCGGCCGCCGTGACCGTCGCCGAGCGACTCGGCACCCTCACCGACGTCGCCCTCGTCGCACCCCCCATCCCCAACCAGGCCGGGGATGCCGCGATCGTCACCGTCATCCCGACGGGCGGCCCCAACAGCGAGCAGACCGCGACCCTCGTCCATGCCATCCGGGCCGAGCGCGCCGACCTCGAGAAGACCACGGGCGCGGACATCACGGTCACCGGGGCGGCGGCGGCGAACATCGACATCTCGGCGAAGCTCGCCTCGGCCCTGCCGACGTTCCTGCTGCTCGTCGTCGGGCTCGCGCTCGTGCTGCTCCTGGTCGCGTTCCGGTCGATCCTCGTGCCGGTCACCGCGGCCATCGGGTTCCTGCTGTCGGTCGCCGCGTCGTTCGGCGCGACCGTCGCGGTCTACCAGTGGGGGTGGCTCGCCGGCGTGTTCAACGTCAGCGGGCCGGGTCCGCTGCTCAGCTTCATGCCGGTGCTGCTCGTCGGGGTGCTGTTCGGGCTGGCCATGGACTACGAGGTGTTCCTCGTCTCGCGCATGCGGGAGGACTTCGTCCACGGGGCGACCGCGCGGCGCGCTGTCATCGTCGGGTTCGAGCACGGTTCGAGGGTGGTCGTCGCGGCCGCGATCATCATGGCGTCCGTCTTCGTGGCCTTCGTCTTCGGCGGGAGCACGACGATCGCCCCGATCGCCTTCGCGCTCGGCGTCGGCATCCTCGTCGACGCGCTCATCGTCCGGATGACCCTCATCCCCGCGGCCATGACGCTGCTCGGGAGCGCCGCCTGGTGGTTGCCGCGCTGGCTCGACCGGGCGTTGCCGTCCGTCGACATCGAGGGGGCCCAGCTCACGCGGGGACTCGCGGAGGACCCGACTCTCAGCGGGACGTCGGTGCACCCGGCATCGTGACGCCCGGCAGGGACGTCGAGGATGCCCGCTGTGCCACGATGACGCACGTGCGCAACCCCGTCGTCAGGCGGGGACGTCCTGCCACGGAGGAGCCTGGCATGCCCGAGATCCAGTCCGATCACCTCCCGGATGTGTACCGGGGCTTCCGGGAGCGGTTCACTGGCGTCGCCGCTGGCCAGGACGCCCTGGCGCGTGCTGTCGACGCGGCCGGACCGCTCGACGAGAAGACGAAGCGACTGGTCAAGCTCGGGATCGCGGTCGGTGCCCAGGCGGACGGCGCCGTCCGCTCCAACGTGCGCAAGGCGCTGTCGGCCGGCGCGAGCGTCGCGGAGATCGAGCAGGTGATCCTGCTCGCCATGACGACCCGCGGGTTCCCGGCGACCGTCGCCGCGTGGCAGTGGATGACCGAGGTCGTGGGAGAGCAGGCATGACGGCCGACGAGAGCGACAAGATGGCGGTCATGAATGCGTGGCTCGACGCCGTGTGCGCCGAGCTCGGGGTCGACCGCTCAGTGATGGACGCGAACACGACGGGGTTGCTCGATCTCATCCGCGACGTCGCGCACGGACCGAGCCGGCCCGGTGCACCGATGACGGCGTTCCTCGTCGGTCTTGCGAGCGCGACCGCGTCGGCCGACCCTGCGGTGCAGGCGCAGGCCGTCGCCGACCGCATCTCGGCCGTGAACCGGCTCGTCACCGGATGGCCGGCGTAGCGCGGTCGCGCGTCCGGGACCTCAGCGCCCGGCGGCGCTGGCGGCCTGGCCCGGGGTGATGGGCAGCGTCACGTCGTCCAGGATCATCTGTCCCGCCCGCGTTGTGCAGGGCGCTGGCGACGGCCCTGGACAGCGATGAGGTGGGCGCGACGGCCATGGCGGTACCGGCACCGGCAGCGACGACGGACAGGCCGGCGGCGACGACGCCGACGGCCAGCAGACGACGGCGGCGCGAGTGAGCGGCCGTGGTGGGCGTGTCGGTCCTGTTCATCGGATCCTCCTGGAGACGTTGCGGATGTACCTGCCCCCTTAAGACGCGGCTCAGCGCTCATCTGTGGAGTCGGACCCGCACCGACCTGCGTCCGATCCCGCGGCTACAGTGGCGCGGTGCGCGTGACCCAGGAGCTGAAGGAACTGCTCCAGCTCCCCGACTTCCGCAAGCTCTTCGCCGTGCGGCTCGTGAGCCAGGCCGGCGACGGCCTGTTCCAGGTCGGGCTCGCGACCCTCTTCTTCTTCTCCCCGGAGAGCGCGAGCACCGCCACCGGGGTCGCGTCGGCGTTCGCGGTGCTGCTGCTGCCGTTCACCATCGTCGGCCCGTGGGCCGGAGTGTTGCTCGACCGGTGGCGCCGGCGTCAGGTGCTCGCGTTCGGCAACATGCTGCGCGTGGTCATCACGCTCGTGATCGCGCTGCTCCTGCTGACCCAGGGGGTCGGGCCCACGGTCTACGTGCTCGCCCTCCTCGACCTGTCGATCAACCGCTTCCTGCTGTCGGCGTTGTCCGCTGGCCTCCCCCGTGTCGTGCGCGGGCCGCTGCTCCTGACCGCCAACTCCGTGACGCCGACCCTCGGCGCGGTCGCGGCGGGCGTCGGGGCAGCGATCGGCTTCGTGCTGGGACTCGCGCTCGAGCCGGGCCGCACGAAGGACGCGTCGGTCCTCACGGTCGCAGCCCTCGTGTTCGGCGTGGCTGCGGCCCTCGCGACGCGCATGGGGCGTGACCTGCTCGGCCCGGACGCCCTCGCCGACGCGCGCCAGCTGCGGCGCGCGCTGTCGAGCCTCGCCCACGGCCTCGTCGCCGGCGCCCGGCACCTCGTCGCGCGCCGCACGCCGGCGTGGGCGCTGGGCGTCATGGCCGCGCACCGGTTCCTCTACGGCGTCACGTTCATCGCGCTCATCCTCATCTCCCGCAACCTGCTCGCCGACCCGGCCGACTCCGCCGCGGGACTCGCGGTGTTCGCCACCGCGCTGGGCGCCTCGGCCGCCGGGTTCGTCCTCGCGGTCGTCCTGACGCCGATCTTCAGCCCGACCACAGGCCCGCACCGCTGGATCGCGATCTGCATGACCCTCGCAGCGGTCAGCCAGGTCGTGCTCACCGTGACGGTCTCGACCGTCGCCGTCATCATCGGCGCCACGGGCCTGGGCCTCGCGGCGCAGGGAGCAAAGATCGCGGTCGACACGATCGTCCAGCGGGACACGGCCGACGACTTCCGGGGGCGCGCGTTCGCCCTGTACGACGTCCTCTACAACGGCGCGTTCGTCGGCGCCGCCGCCCTCGCGGCGTTCACGCTGCCGGACACGGGCCACTCCCCATGGCTCTTCGGCGCCCTCGCCCTCGCGTACCTCGTCGCCGGTTTCGTGTACCTGGCGGGTTCGCGCCGCGGGGTGGTCCTCGCCGCCTGAGCAGCGGCCCGGCCCCGAGCAAGAGCCCGGCCGTCAGTGGGGCTGGTCGGCCCACCAGCTCAGGAGCGCCTCGCGCGCGTCGTCCGCCCCGAGCGGTCCGCGGTCCATCCGCACCTCGAGCAGGTACTTGTATGCCTGCCCGACGACGGGCCCCGGGGGGACGCCGAGGATCGCCATGATCTGCGCGCCGTCGAGGTCGGGCCGGATCGAGCGGAGCTCCTCCTGCTCGCGCAGCGTGGCGATGCGCGCCTCGAGGTCGTCGTACGCGGCGGACAGCCGGTCCGCCTTGCGACGGTTGCGCGTCGTGCAGTCGGAACGCGTGAGCCGGTGCAGGCGTTCGAGCAGGTCCCCCGCGTCGGTGACGTAGCGGCGCACGGCCGAGTCGGTCCAGCCGCCCTCGCCGTACCCGTGGAAGCGCAGGTGCAGCTCGACCAGCTTGACCACCGCCGCGATCTCGTCGCTGGAGAACCGCAGCGCCTGCATCCGCTTGCGGGTGAGCTTGGCCCCGACCACGTCGTGGTGGTGGAAGGTGACGGTGCCGTCCTCGATGAACTTCCGGGTCTTCGGCTTGCCCACGTCGTGCATGAGGGCGGCGAAGCGCGACACGAAGTCGGGCCCGCCCCCCAGCCGGTCCTCGAGGTCGATGGACTGCTCGAGCACGGTGAGCGTGTGCTGGTAGACGTCCTTGTGCCGGTGGTGCTCGTCGCGCTCGAGCGCGAGGGCGGGCAGCTCCGGCAGGACGTACGCCGCCAGGCCGGTGTCGACCAGGAGCGTGAGCCCGGCCCGTGGCCACGGCGCGCAGACCAGCTTGACCAGCTCGTCGCGCACCCGTTCGGCGGAGACGATGGTGATCCGATCCGCCATGTCGGTCATCGCCGCCACCACCTCGGGGGCGACCGTGAAGCCGAGCTGGGCCGCGAAGCGTGCCGCCCGCATCATCCGCAGCGGGTCGTCGGAGAAGGAGTCCTCCGGCTTTCCC
>NZ_DASUIR010000007.1:0-35785 GCF_036279715.1 Cellulomonas sp.
CACTGTGCGCCCGAAGGGACTCGAACCCCCAACCTTCTGATCCGTAGTCAGATGCTCTATCCATTGAGCTACGGGCGCATGGCCCAAGGGCCGGGGATGACGATACCGTCCCGCGGCCCTGCGCCCAAACCGGCGGTGAAACGCCCTCGGCCCCGGTCTGTGAGGACCGGGGCCGAGAAGAGCGGAGACGGTGGGATTTGAACCCACGGAAGGGTTACCCCTTCACGACCTTAGCAGGGTCGCGCACTAGACCGGGCTATGCGACGTCTCCAAGCCAGCACAGGCTACCGGGCCGACAGCCCTGGACCAAAGCCGGGATCCCGGGACCGCCCGCTACCGCTCGAAGGCCCACGCCTGGTCGGTCAGCATGCGTGCCACGGCGAGCCCGATGGAGATCGCCACGACGACGAGCCCGGCCTGGACCCCGTACGCGAGCGCCTGGGTCGTGTCGCCGTTGACCAGGTAGAACACGGCCCGGTAGGCAGTCACGCCGGGCACCATGATGACGACGGCCGGCACGGAGACCGTGATCCGCGGCACGCGCATCTTGGGTGCCACCCACGCCGCCATGAGGCCGACGAGCAGGCACGCGCCCGCGGCTGCGGCCTGCGTGACCACGCCGACGTCGACCAGCTCGAGCCGCACCACGTTGGCGACCATGCCCACGCCTGCCGCGGCCAGCGCCATCGGCCACGGGCTGTTGAACATGAGCGCGAACCCCAGCACCCCGACGAAGCTCGCGACGAACCGCAGGAGCAGCAGGACGCCGGTCGACAGCGCCAACCGCTTGCCGGGCTCGGGCGACAGGCCCACGATGGCCGACACGCCCCAGACGGCAAGTGCCGCCGACGACAGCAGCATCAAGGCGTGGGTGAGTCGCGCGACGCCGGCGGAGAAGTCGAGCTTCGCGAGGTCGAGGGCGCCCGTGACGAGAGCGAACCCGGGGATGAGAAAGAGGACTGCCGAGACGTACCCGGCCTGGTGGAGCGCGTTCGTCGCGCCGAGCGAGTGCAGCCCCTGCACCAGGGTCAGGTAGGTCATGCACGCGACCGCGGCCGCGAGCATGGTCACCCCGAACTGGTTGTAGCCGCGGTGCAGCATCGCGCGACGCAGCAGCTGGCCGAGGCCCGCGCCGACGAACACGCACGCCATCTCGATCGGCCCGCCGTTGTTGAGGAACGAGAACCCGACGCAGGCGATCGACGACCAGAGCGCGTTGCGGATCGGCCCGTACAGGGGCGGCGTCCCGGTGATCCGGTCGAGCTCCGCCGTGACCTCGTCCGTGGTCACCGGGCGCTCGTTGACGACGGCTCGGCGCTCGAGCGACGACGCGAGGACCTCGAGCTTGGCCAGCCGGTCGGCGTTGATGCCGATCGAGCGGACCTCGGCGACCTCGGTGCGGAAGCTGTTCCCGCGGTGCGAGGTCGTCGTGATCTCGGTGAGGGTGACGTGGGCCTCGTGGCGCTCGACCCCCATCGCGCGCGCGACCCGAGCCATCGACGCCTTCACCCGGTAGCTGCCGGTTCCGGCAGACAGGCTCAGGCGTCCGACGCGCAGGGCGACTCCGGACTGGCGGATGAGCTCGAGCTCGTCGTCAGGGGGTTGCGTAGGCACCGGACCATCATGGCGGTGCTCGCGCTGACGGACCGGGACGTCCGGCCCGGACGACCCGTGTGGCGGAGGGCGTGGGATTCGAACCCACGAGGACGGGGTTGTCCCGCCCCAACGGTTTTCAAGACCGTCGCTTTCGGCCGCTCAGCCAGCCCTCCAGTGCGCGGCCATTCTGGCACGCCGCCGTCGGGCATCGGCTACGAACGGTCCCACCAGCCCGCCGCGCGTCCCGGTGCGACGACCTCGAGGCCGTGGAGCACCGCGACCGTGGCGAGCCGCGCGTCGTATGTCGCCACGGTGGTCACGTCCGGGTGCGCGACGGCGATGCCCAGGTGCAGCGCCCCGAACGGCGACAGCACCGACGTGACCCGGGTGGCCCACGTGAGCGCCTGGTCCGAGAACCGCACGATCTCGAGCCGCTCGGCGACGTCGTGCGCGGCTGCACGCAGCCTCGGGCCGCCCCTGTCGGCCACCCGTCGGAGCTCGGTGAGCGCAAGGGGGCTCGTCAGCAGCGTGGGTTCCCGCGTCGACGCCCAGGCCCGCCAGTCGGCAGCCTCGTCGGTGTCGAGCAGGTACCGGCACAACGCCGACCCGTCGACGTAGATCCGCACGAGCACCAACCTATCGACGGGGTCGACCCCCGCTCGGATCCGTCCGGGAGCCGCGCCAGATCACGCGCCGGACGCACGTCCGGCCGGCAACCCACGGGGCTGCCGGCCGGAGCATGCCACTGGTCTCAGGAACCGCTGCGCAGCCGCTCCATCGCGAGCTGCACGAGCGCGATGAGCGCCTGCTTCGTGGCCGCGCGCGAGCGCGCGTCCGTGTAGAGGACCGGGACGTGAGGCGGGATCGCGAGTGCCTCACGCACGTCGTTGAGCTGGTGCTTCGCGACGCCGTCGAAGCAGTTGACGCCGACGACGAACGGGATGCCCCGGCTCTCGAAGTAGTCGACCGCGGGGAAGCACTGGTCGAGGCGGTCGGTGTCGACGAGGACGACCGCGCCGATGGCGCCACGCACCAGGTCGTCCCACATGAACAGGAACCGGTCCTGGCCGGGGGTCCCGAACAGGTAGAGCCACAGGTGACCCGGCAGTGCGATGCGGCCGAAGTCCATGGCGACCGTCGTGGTGGTCTTGCGGTCCGAGACGCCACCGGCGTCGTCGACGCCGACGGAGTGCTCGGTCATCGACGCCTCGGTGTTCAGCGGCTCGATGTCCGAGATGGACCCGATGAAGGTCGTCTTGCCGACGGCGAAGCCACCGGCAACGACGATCTTGACGACTGTGGGGGCGACGCTTCCGGGAGTCCCCGCCGGAGCGGCGACGGCGGCGTCAGAGGGCGGAAATGCCATTGAGAACACTCTCCAGCACGCTCAGGGACAGGGCGGGGGACTGGCCGGTGTTGACTTCCACCGGCTGTGACGTGTGCACGCGGATGAACTTCGCATCGGAGAGGTCGGCCACCAGGATCCGCACGACGCCCAGAGGCATGTGCAGAAGGGCGGACAGCTCAGCGATCGAGATGTAGTCGTAGCTGGCGTGCTGCAGGATCGCACGCTTCTCGGGGGTCAGTCCACGACTCGCTGCGGCGCCGGGCAGCAGCTCGACAAGCGCCTCGAGCGGAAGGTCGGACCGTGCCGACCGCACGCGCCCGCCGGTCACGGCATAGGGCCGGACCGTTCGGGCCTCGTACTCGATGTGATCGCTCATGGCCGCCTCAGCCCACCGTGGTCCGAGTGGCACCGTCGGTCGGCAGCTGGCCACGCATCTCGCTGATGAGCTGCGGGGTCAGGGTCGCCTCGGTGCGAGAGACCAGCATCGCCATCTCGTAGCCGATGAGGCCGACGTCGCAGCTCGCCTCGGCCACGACCGAGAGGACGGAGCCGTTCGAGACGCTCATCAGGAACAGGAAGAGCTGGTCCATCTCGATGATCGCCTGGCGCACCTCCCCCGCACGCAGCTGGCGCGAGGCACCGCGAGTCAGTGCCGACATGCCCGAGACGATGGCCGCCAGCTGGTCGCCGCTGGTGCGGTCGAGCTTCTCGGACATCGCCATGAGAAGACCGTCCGCGGACACGACCAGCGTGTGCCGGGTCCCGGGCACGGTCCGGACGAAGTTGTCCAGGAGCCAGCCGAAGTTGGCTGCCTCTGTGCTGAGAGCTGTCACACTTCCTCCTTGCGGTGGCAGCCGGAGTTGACTGCGGTCAATGTCGTCACCATGACGGTGCCGGCGGGGTGTTCGCCTGGTCAGTATCGACCAGGGGGTCGTCGTCGACGCGCGTGGCGGGCCCGGCGGGCTCCACCACTGCCCGGCGACCGCGTGCGGTCCCGGACTGGTAGCTCGCGAAGCGGGAGCGGAGCTGCTCCGCGTCGCGATCGGGTGTCCCGGCCAGTGCCTGCACGAACTCCGGCGACGCCGGGATCTCTTGCGGCACCCGCTTCGCGAGCGAGGGGCTGGTCGACCCGCTCGTCGGCGCGCTCGGACGGTAGGCGGACAGCTGGCTGAGCTCGGAGAGGGCCTGCTCCTGGATGTCAGAGCGCAGCGCGAGCATCGCCGCGACCTCGTCGTCGAGCGCACCGATGCGGTGCGGCGCCGACGGCTGGGCCGCGGGCTGCAGTGGGCTCGGCTCGGCAGGGCGCGGGGCCGGGTCGGGCGACCAGCCCGCGGGTGAGGCCGGACGGGTCGGCGCGGTGCGCGACCCGAAGAACGACCCGAGCTGGTGCGGGGCGCCGTGCGCTGACGCCTGCTCGACCGGCTCGGACGGCGGCGACCACGCTGCACTCGTCGTCGTCCGCACCGATTCGGGGATCGCAGGGAAGCCTGTGGCCGCCAGGTCGAAGGTCGGGAAGGTCTCGTTCGGGCGGATGACCGGCGCCGGAGCGGCGGGCTCGGCCGCGGCCCAGGCGGACGCGCGCTGCGGCTGCTCGGTGACCGGGGCAGGTGCGAACGTCGGCTCGAACGGCCGGGCGAAGCTCGCCGCCGGGGAAGCCGGGCTGGCCGCGGCCGGGCCCGTCGCCTCGTCAGCCTTGCGCTTGCCGAAGAGGCCCCACTTGCGCCGGCCGGCCTTCGACTGCTGGTCGCTGCTGTGCGATCCCTGGAACAGCTCGGTGAAGTCCGGCACGACCGGCTGAGCGGCGGGCGCGGTCGTGGCGGCCCATGCGGGCGTGCCCGTCACGACGTGCGGCGCCGCGAACGGGTCCGGCTCACGTGCTGCGGACTCGGCGAGCAGCTCGGCCTCGACAGGGTCGAACCGCTCGGTCGGCGCCGTCGCCTCGACGGGGGCCGGGGCCTCGACCTGCTCGGGCTCGTCCTCCGCGAGGGCGGGGATGGTCCAGCTCGCCTGCTGCGGCGCTGCCTCGGGCGCGGTCCACTGGGCCTCGCCGTCGGGCACGGGCCAGGGGGTCTCCGACACGGGCATCTGCCAGGCGGACTGCGCGACGGGCGCCTCCCACGCGGCCTCGGGGGCGGGAGCTTCCCACGCCGCCTCAGCTGCGGGTGCGTCCCAGGTGGCGTCTGCCGCGGGTGCCGGCGCGGCCCAGGCGTGGTCCTCGACGGCGGGAGTGGCCCACGCCGGCTGCTCGGCGACGGGCTGAGGCTCGGCGAGCGAGCTCGCGACCGGCTCAGACGCCGTGACGGGCTCGGGGTGGGGCTCGCCGGCGTTCCAGGCGCGCGCCTCGTCAAGCACGGGTCCGAAGCCGATGGGGGCGAAGTCGGACCGGACGGATGCGCTGTAGCGCGAGCTCCGGTGGTCGTCGTAGCCGCTGAAGGCGCTGAACTCCGAGTACGACGACGGCGGCGTCGCGACGACGTGCGGCTCGGGCGTCACCTCTGCCTGGACAGGCTGCTCGGCGTGCTCCACGGGCTGGGCCGGGAGCTCGACAGGCTGCTCGGCGGCCTGCGGGGCAGACGGCTCGGTGGACGGCTCGACGGTCTCCTCGACGACGTCCTGCTCGGGTGTGGCCGACCAGGCTGCCGCGGGCGCGTCCCAGGAGTCGGACGTGGCCGCGTGCGCGCCATGGTCCACCGAACGGGATGCTGCGGACTGCTCGGCGACCGGCTCGTCCCAGGCCTGCACAGGTGCCCATACCTCGACGGGCTCCACCGCCTGGTCGTGCTGCTCCTGGGAGCTGCCCGCCAGGTCCTCGGTGACGTCCGGCTCGATCGCCGGCGCCGCGGCGAGCAAGGGCTCTGCCCCCTGCGCCCATGTGGGAGCCCAGAGCGCGTCGTCGACCGGGGCGTCGTCGTCGGGCGCGAGACCCGGGATCACGAATGCCGCGGACGCGCTCTCCGTGTGCTGGTGCGGCACTGCCGGGACGTCCGCCGGCGCGGGCGCGGGCAGCTCGCCGCGGGTACGGAACCCGGAGAAGAGTCCGGCGCGGGCCTCGGGTGCGGTCGGAGCGGCGGGAGCGGTTGCGGCGTCTGCCGCGGCGTCCGCCGGTGCCTGCCACGCGCTGGTGGCGCGCGACCGGCTGGGCAGGCCGCCACCCGACGGTGCAGCGCTGATGGCGGGCGTCCAGTCGGACCCCCGGGTCGACAGCTCGGGAGCCAGGGTCGCCTCGGCGAGTCCCGGCAGCACGATCTTGCTCTCGTCGAACGTCTTGCCGGGGCGGCCCTGCAGGGTCCGGGCGCCGGGCAGCGCGATCTCCGCGGAGTCCTGGTCGGACCGCTGGCGGCGACGCGGCAGGCCGAGCGAGGTCTCACCGTCGGTGAGCATCGCGAGGTCGACGGCCTCGGCGAGCGGGGCGTCGGCGTCGACCGACTCCTGGACCTGCGCGGTCGACTGGACCGGCCGCGTGCCGTACAGCGCACCCTCGGTCGTCTCGAAGAGCGTGGCAGGGAAGTTGACGGTCGTCACCGTGCCGGTACCCGTCGAACCCTTGCTGAGCACGACGGAGGCGCCGAGGCGGTTCGCGATACGGCCGACGACGAAGAGGCCGAGGCGCTGCTCGCCGAGCGAGTCGGCTGCCGACGTCGACCGGATCTTGAGGTTCGCGGCCTCGAGCTCGGTGGCGGACATGCCGAGGCCGTGGTCGACGATCTGGACGACGACATGGTCGCCGACGACACCGGTCTTGACCTCGACCGGCGTCTCGGGCTCCGAGAAGACGGTGGCGTTCTCGAAGAGCTCCGCGAGCAGGTGGGCCGCGCCGAGGGCGTTGAAGCCGTGCATCTGCGGGTCGACCGCGAGCTCGAGCTCGATGCGGTCGTACTGCTCGATCTCGGACGAGGCCGTGCGGACCACGTCGGACAGCGGCATCGCGTCGCGGACGCGACGGCCCGTGTCGATGCCGGCCAGGACGAGCAGCGACTCGGCGTTGCGGCGCATCCGGGTGGCGAGGTGGTCGAGGCGGAACAGGTTCGCGAGGGCGTTCGGGTCTTCCTCGGAACGCTCGAGCGAGTCGATGAACGACAGCTGCCGGTTGAGGAGGACCTGGTCGCGACGCGCGACGTTGATGAACATCTCCGCGATCGAGCCACGCAGGGCGGCCTGCTCCTGGGCGATCTGCAGAGTGGTCGAGTTGACCGCGTTGAACGAGGCCGCAAGCTTGCCGACCTCGTCGGAGGACGTCACCGGGATCTGCACGAGCTCGAGCGACGGGCCCTGGCCGGGGACGGCCATCTGCTCGACGAGGGTGGGCAGCTGCTCGCGGACCTCGGCGGTCGCCACCGTCAGGCGCCGCAGCGGGATGACGATGCTTCGGGAGACGACGAGCGCGAAGAGCAGCGACAGGACGGTCGCGAGCACCGCTGCGCCGATCGTGACGATGGCGGTGTTCCGCTGCGCCGACACGTCCGCCTGCGCGACCTGGGCAGCCTCGGTGAGCAGCTCGGTCCGCGTCTGGCCGAGGGTCACGAGCTGCTTCTGGATGTCTCCCACCCACTGCGTCGGGTCGACGCTGATGGTCGCGCCCGAGATGCCGTTGGACAGGAGGGACCGTTCGCGCGCGAACGCGGACGTCGGGTCGGCGGCCGTCAGCGTGACGTTGGCGGTGTTCAGCGCGTCGATGTTGGTGTGGATGCCGGTGCGGAAGAGCTCGGTCGTGACCGTCTGGGTGTGGAACGTCCGCATGGCTGTGGCCGACGACGCCTTGGCCTGGATGATCGACAGACCCTGGCTCATCTCGATGACGAGGCTCTCGCCGGTCTGGGCGATCGAGTGGTAGGTCGTGACGTAGGCGGCGAGGTCGCGGTTCGCGAGCACCTGCGAGACCTCGCTGACCAGGTCGATCTCGCTCCCGATGATCAGGGTGTACTTGCTCTGGATGACGGCGGGGCTGGCATCGGTGTCGACGAGGTGACGGACGTCGAGGAGGTCGACGTCGTGCGAGCGCTGGGACCGCTGGAACATCGTGACGACGCTCTTGGGGAACTGGCTGAGGTCGAGCTTCGCGGTGTAGGGCCGGACCCCGACCAGGGCCTTGTCGGTCGCCGCACGCGCTGCAGCCAGCTTGTCCTTGTCGATCGGCACAGCAGTCGTCACGGCCCGCTCGGTCTGCAGCGCGGCGCTGACGGGCGCGTACTGGTCGAGGACCTGGACGACCTGGGCTGCGGCCGATGCCGCCCGCACCTTCTGGATCGCGGAGTTCGAGATGTACGCACCGGCCACGAGCAGCACGATGATGGGCACGGCGAGAACCGCCAGAACCTTGGCGCGGATGCCAAGCCTGCGCAGCATGTCGACCTCTCTCCCTCAACCGGCTCGGGCGTCGCACGACGGCGCCCGGCGGCCCAGCCCACAAGGGACGGGCCACCGCTGACATGTCATCGGCTGCTGGGCAGCAGACCATTAGCCCGGACGAGAGTTTGTCACGACCTCACCCCCCCGTGCACCCACTGGGGCCACCTAGTCTCGACGGATGCGTGCAGTCGTGGTGAGTTCTCCTGGCGGGTTCGAGTCCCTGGTGATGTCCGAGGTCCCCGATCCGGTCCCCCAGCCCGGTGAGGTGGTCGTCGAGATCGCTGCTGCCGGGGTGAACCGCGCCGACCTGCTGCAGCGGGCCGGGCACTACCCCCCACCACCGGGAGCGCCCGCCTGGCCGGGCCTCGAGGTGTCGGGGGTCGTCGTCTCCCTGGGCCCGGACGCCGCGCCGCCCGACGGTGGCGGGTGGCGCGTCGGGCAGCAGGTCGCGGCCCTGCTCGCGGGCGGGGGCTACGCCGAGCGGGTCGCTGTCCCCGCAGGTCAGCTGATGCCTGTGCCCACCACGGTGTCGCTCGTCGATGCGGCCGCGCTCCCCGAGGCGGTGTGCACCGCGTGGACGAACCTGGTCGACACCGGAGGCCTCCGGGCCGGGCAGACCGTGCTCGTCCAGGGTGGCTCGGGCGGTGTCGGATCCGTCGCGGTACAGCTCGCGGCGGCGCTCGGGGCGCGGGTGATCACCACCGCCGGATCACCCGAGCGCGCTCAGCGGTGCATGGAGCTCGGCGCCGACCTCGCGATCGACCACAGTGCGGACGACGTCGTCGCGGCCGTCCTGGCGGCGACCGGCGGTCGCGGGGTCGACGTGGTGCTCGACGTGCTCGGTGCGGGCGCGCTCGCCGACAACCTCGCGATGCTCGCGACCGGTGGCCGGCTCGTCGTGATCGGGCTGCAGCGTGGAGCACGCGCCGAGATCGACCTCGGGCTCCTGCTCGCACGCCGACTGACCGTCGCCGGCACGACCCTGCGGTCCCGGCCGGCGGTCGAGAAGGCGGCGATCGTCGCGGCCGTCCGGGCGAACGTGTGGCCGATGCTCGACGACGGGCGCCTCCGGCCGGTCGTGCACGCCCTGCTGCCCCTCGACCGAGCCGGCGACGCGCACCGGATGCTCGAGTCCGGGACGGTGTTCGGCAAGATCCTGCTGGTGCCCTGAGGCGCGAGCCGACGTCAGCCCGGCGTCGAGGTCAGTCGAGCGCGCCCGCCGCGAGCGCGGGTGCGAGGACCGGGGTCAGCGGCAGCCGCGGGATCAGCGTGGCCTGCACCGCGTGGTAGAGGTCGGCCTTGCCGGCCCACACGGTCCGGGAGACGTGGTTGTCCGTGCCGAGCTCGTGCCACCACGAGCCGCCGACCGGGTCGATCAGGTACTGGGCCGCGTAGTCCCACCAGGTCGCGTACCAGGTGTCGTAGCGCTCGTCGCCCGTCGCGGCGTGCAGCGTCGCCGCCGCAGCGATCCCCTCGGCCACCACCCAGTGCATGCGCTCGTGCACGACAGGCTTGCCCGCCCAGTCGACCGTGTAGACGAACCCGGGCGCGCCGTCGACGTCCCAGCCCTCCGCGACCGCGGCGTCGAAGAGCGCGACGGCGTCCTCGAGCATCCACAGGGGCGCGACGTCGCCGCGCGCGGTGATCGCTGCGCGTGCGTGCAGCGTGAGGCGTGACCACTCGAGCCAGTGCCCGATCGTCGCGCCGTACGGCCGGAACGGGTCGGCCGGGGCGTCGATGTTGTACTCGAGGTGCGGGTGCCAGTCGGTCGTGAAGTGCTCGGGGATGCGCCACGAGTTCCCGCGGGCGTACCCGTGCACGACGCGTTCGATGACGCGCACCGCGCGGTCCAGCCAGATCCGGTGACCCGTCACGTCGGCCGCCGCGAGGTACGCCTCGACGGTGTGCATGTTGGCATTGACGCCGCGGTAGGGGTCGAGCGTGGTGAACGTGCGGTCCCAGCTCTCGACCGCCATGCCGGCCTCGTCGTCCCAGAACCGCAGCTCGGAGACCGCGAGCGCCTCGTCGAGCAGCGCGCGGGCGCCGGGACGGTCGGCGGCCGTCGCGCTTGCCGCCGCGAGCACCACGAACGCGTGGGGGTAGGCAGCCTTGGCGTCGTCGGTCGCGCCGTCGGGCCCGACCTCCGCGTACCAGCCCCCGTGCTGCGCGTCGCGGAAGACCGTGTCGAGCGCCGCGAGCCCGTGGTCGACGAGCGCCGCCGAGCCGGGCCGTCCGAGCAGGACACCGAGCGAGTAGACGTGGGTCATCCGGCACGTGATCCACAGCTCTGTCGGCCCGGCGAGGGGTGCGCCGTCGTCGTCGAGCCGGGCGAACCCGCCGGTGTCGCGCGCGGAGGCGGCGCCGAACGACAGCAGCCGGTCCGTCTCCTGCTCGAGCCAGCGGGCGTGGGCGGGCATCGTCAGCCAGGTCATGTCTCAACCCTAGCGGCGCGGTGCGGACGGGCGCGCACCGTGCGGACGTGCCGCGAACCGACGACAATGCGCTCATGAGCGAGAGCACCGAGAACGGGGGCGACGACGAGATGGTGGTCGAGGCCGCCCCGTCGCAGCCCGTCGAGGTCGATGACGACTCCCGCGAGGAGGACCCGTCGGTGATGGTCGGCCAGCCCGCGAAGGTCATGCGGATCGGGACGATGGTCAAGCAGCTGCTCGACGAGGTCCGCAGCGCGCCGCTCGACGACCACGCCCGCGCGCGGCTCGCCGAGGTGCACGAGCGGTCGCTGCGCGAGCTCGAGGACGGGCTCTCCCCCGAGCTGCTCGAGGAGCTGCACCGCATCACGCTGCCGTTCGACGACGACCGCCCGCCGTCCGACGCCGAGCTGCGGATCGCGCAGGCGCAGCTCGTGGGCTGGCTCGAGGGGCTGTTCCACGGCATCCAGACCGCACTGGTCGCGCAGCAGATGGCCGCTCAGGCGCAGCTCACGCAGATGCGTCGGGCGATCCCTGGGGGTCCGGGCCCGCAGATCCTGACGGTGCAGCAGGTTCCCGGCGGCGAGCACGACGGGCCGGGCCAGTACCTCTGAGCGACGTCAGGGCGATCGCGCACGACACGAGCACGAGGCCCACGAGGTCGAGCCACTGCGGCAGCTGGCGCAGCGTGACCGCGCCCACGACGGCAGCGGTCGCGGGCAGCAGCGCGAGCAGCACGGCGAACGTCGCCGCGCTCACGCGCCGCAGCACGACCTGCTCGACCGCGTAGGGCACGACCGAGGAGAAGACGGCGATCACGACGACGAGCCCCGCGAGCCGCACGTCGTGCAGCACGGGGAGCGCGCCGGGCGCGAGGAAGGGCGCGAAGACCAGCCCGCCGGTGGCCATGGCAAGCCCGAGCGACGTGACGCCCTGGCCGTGCGCCCCGCGGTTCGCGACCCGCCGACCGAGCACGATGTAGCCCGCCCACAGCCCAGCCGCGGCGAGGATCGCGACCAGGCCGACGACGACGCTCCGCCCGCCCTGCGTCCGCAGCGTGACCCCGGCCAGGAGCACGACCCCGACGGCCGCGGGCACGATCGCCACGCGCTCGCGCCACCCCCGCCCGGTGACGGCGACGACCGCGACCGGACCGAGGAACTCGATCGCCACGGCAGTGCCGAGCGGAAGGTGGGCGATCGCGACGTAGAACGCGACGTTCATGGCGGCGAGCACGAGCCCGAACCGCGCGATCGCCACCAGGTCGGCGCGTTCCCATCGGGTCCGCCACGGGCGGCGCCAGACGATCAGGACCGCGGCGGCCACGACGATCCGTAGCCACGCGACGGTCGCGGCCGGCAGCTGACCGAAGAGCCCGACGGCGACGGCGGCCCCGAGGTACTGCGTGAGCCCCGACGCGACGAAGAGCGCGGGCGCGGGTACCCCGTCCAGGACTTGACCGGGGCGGAGGGGCACGCCCACACGCTAGTGCGCGCTACCTCGCCGTCGAGGCGCCCGGCCAGAGCACGGACAGGTCGAGGAGGTCGTCGCAGGTCCGGGTCGCGCCGTCGTCCGTCGTCCAGATGAGGGTCGCGTGCGGCGTCGCGAAGCCGACGGTCAGAGCGGCGGACTGGTCACCGCCGGTCCAGGTCAGCGTCAAGGTGTCGCCCTGGCCGGCCACCTCGCACGTGCCGGCGAAGGCCGGATGGGCCGTGCGGAGCCGGATGAGACCCGCGAGCGCGGCGACCACCGGTCGGGCGAGCTCGCGCGTGATCTCGTCGGGTGTGTACCGGTGCCGGTTGATGTCGCGGCCCACGCCGGTCTCGGCGAGCAGGTCCATGTCGTTGTGCCCGGCGAGCAGGCCGACGTAGTAGATCTGCGGGATCCCGGGCGTGAACAGCTGCACCGCGCGCGCGATCAGGTAGGCGGTGTCGTCGCGGCCGAGCGCGTCGTAGTAGGTGCAGTTGACCTGGTAGACGTCGAGGTTGGACGCGGCCCAGCCGGTCGCCTGCCGGGACTGGCCGCCCGAGCGCTCGTGGATGCCCTCGACGAGCGCGTGCACCTGCTCGTCGGTCAGCAGGCCCGGGCTGCCCTCACCCATCTGGTCGGACCCGACGTCGATCACACCGATTCCGTCGTGGGTGTCGAGCACCGTCACGGCGTTGGTCGGACGCACGTCGAGCCAGCGGTGCAGCGGCGCGGGGTCGCCGGTCGAGAGCGCATGCAGCAGCAACGGCGGCAGCGCGAAGTCGTACACGCGGTCCACCGCGGAGCCGATCGCGATCTGCCGCTCGAAGTGCGCGTGGATCTCCACGAGGACCTGCATCCCGAGCTCGCGCGCGCGGGCCGTGAGCTCGTCGATGAACGCGAATGTCTGCGGCGTCATGAACGAGGACGTGCCGGCCGTCTTGACGGCGTACCCGACGGCGTCGAGCCGCACCATCGTGACGCCGGCGTCGGCGAGCGTGGTCAGCACCCGGTCCAGGTACGCGCGGGCCGCGGGGTCGGCCAGGTTCAGGTCGATCTGCTGGCTCGTGAACGTCGTCCACACGAGGCGCCGCCGGTCTCCCAGCGTCAGCACCGTGAACGGGAGCCCCGGACGCGGCCGGTAGATCCCGACGAGCTCGGCCTCGGTCGCGCCGTCGGGGTAGACGTCGGACATCGTGAGGAACATCCCCGCATGCGGCGACGCGTCCCCGCGGGCCAGCACGTCGCGGAACTCCGCCGAGTCCGCCGACACGTGGTTGACGATGAGGTCGACCACGACGGTGTACTCGTCCGCGAGCGCACGGACGTCGTCCCACGACCCGAGACGGGGGTCGATCGCGGTGTGGTCGACCGGGTCGAACCCCGCGTCCGCACCGTCGAACGGCGTGAAGAACGGCAGCACGTGCACGCCCGTGAACAGCCCGGCGAGCGGACCGTCGAGGACCTCGTGCAACGCGGACAGGCTCCCCCCGAGCCTGTCCGCGTAGGCGATGAGCTGCATGCCCTCAGCCCTTCAGTCCGCCGGCGAGGAGCCCGCGGACGAAGTACCGCTGCAGCGAGATGAACACCGCGACCGGCACGACGATCGAGATCAACGCACCCGCCGAGAGCAGGTGCCAGGCGGTCCCGCGCGTGCCGCTGAGGTTCGCCAGCGCCACGGTGATCGGCAGGACCGTGTTGTCGCTCGCGAACGTCAGGGCCACGAGCAGGTCGTTCCACACCCACAGGAACTGGAAGATCCCGAAGGCCGCGAGCGCCGGGGTCAGGAGCGGGAGCATGACGCGGAAGAAGATCTTCACGTGGCCGGCCCCGTCCATGCGAGCCGCCTCGATGAGCTCCTTGGGGATCTCCCTCATGAAGTTGTGCAGGATGTAGATCGCCAGCGGTAGCGCGAACGCCGAGTGCGAGAGCCACAACGTCCAGAACGTCCCGGCGATGCCTGCCTTGACGTACATGGTGAGCAGCGGCAGCAGCGCGACCTGGAGCGGCACGATCTGCAGTGCGAACACCAGGACGAACAGGAAGTTCCTGCCCCGGAAGTCGATCCACGCGAACGCGTAGGCGGCGAGCGCCGCAAGGCAGATGGGGATGAGGACGGCCGGGATCGTGATGACGAACGAGTTGATGAAGAAGCTGCCCATGCCCGCCTGGCCCTCGCTGCTCAGCACGGTCTTGTAGTTGTCGAGGGTCATCTGCGGGTCGCCGAAGAACGTCCACCAACCGGTGGTCTTGATGGCCTTCTCAGGCCGGATCGACGACAGGAGCAGACCGAAGGTCGGGATGGTCCAGAGCACGGCGATAGCCACCGCGATGGCCGACGCGACCGGTGACGTCACCTTCTTCCGGGCGCTGGACGCGGCGCGTCCGGCCATCGATGACTTCTTCGCGAGCGCGGCCAGCTGCTCGGGAGTGAGGTCGACCTGGGGCGTGACGGTGCTCATCGTGCCTCCGAAGCGCGCAGCTGGCGGATGTTGTAGACGACGATCGGGAGGACCATGACGAAGAGCAGGACGGCGAGCGCCGACCCGAGGCCCTCGTTCGACGCCCGGAAGCTCTGGGTGTAGAACTCGTTCGCCACGACGTTGGTGTTGAAGTTTCCACCGGTCATCGTCCGGACGATGTCGAACACCTTGAGGGTGCCGATGCCGATCGTCGTGAGGACCACGATGACCGACGGCCGGATGCTCGGCAGCGTCACGAAGCGGAACATCCCGATGGCGTTCACGCCGTCGAGCCGGGCCGCCTCGATGATGTCGTCCGGGATCGCCTTGATCGCGGCCGAGAGGATGGTCATCGCGAACCCGGCCTGGATCCAGATCATCACGACGATGAGGAAGAACGTGTTCCACGGAGAGTTCACGATCCACTGCTGGGGCGAGCCGCCCAGCCACACGACCACCTGGTTCAACAGACCGATCTGTCGGATGTTGGGCTGGTCGGGGCGGAACTCGTAGACGAACTTCCAGATGATCGACGCGGCCACCATCGAGATCGCCATGGGGAGGAAGATCAGGGCCTTGGCGAACGCCTCGCCCCGGGCGCCGTCCACGAGGATCGCGTAGAGAAGGCCGACCGCGGTCGCCACGAAGGGCGTGACCACGACCCAGAGCGCGGTGTTCCGCAGGACCAGCAGGTCGTCGGGCGAGGTGAAGATCGTCTGGTAGTTGTCCAGCCCGACGAAGGCCTTGCCGGCGGCGTCGAAGAAGGACTGGAAGATCGTCCGCACCGCGGGGTAGAGCAGTCCGACGCTGACCATGAGGATCGACGGGAGCAGGAACACGTACCCGACGATCGACGCGCTCCGGCGTTCCGTCCAGTTGGCGATGAAAAGCATCAGACCGACGACGGCCACGAACAGCAAGATCGCCAACACCATCGTCAACAGCTTGGTGGAGATGTCCATCCGAGTTCCTCACGTCATCGGGAGAACGGACAGGTGTCCGGGCGGGCGTGCGCCGCACACCCGCCCGGACACCAGACTGCGCCTGTCAGGTCAAGACTTCGGCCAGGCTGCCTCGATCTTGTCCACCGTGTCCTTGGTGCTCTGACCGGTGATCCAGGCCGTCGCCTGCTTCCAGAAGGCGTCCGAACCGATGGCAGCCGGCATCATGTCAGAACCGTCAAAACGGAACACCGTCTTGGGGTCCTGGAGGATCGTCGCCGACAGCTTGTCGATCGGGTTCGTCAGGTTCGCGACATCGAGCCCCTTGTTGGCGCTGATCCAGCCGCCACCTGTTGCCTCAGAGCTGATCTTCGCCTTGGTGTTCGCCCACAGGTCCGAGGACAGGTAGGTCTGGAAGGCCTGCACCTCGGGACGGTCGGAGAACGCCAGGTTGAACTCGCCACCGCCGAGGACGGGGTGGTCAGCAGCCTTGACGCCCGGCAGGTAGAACGCGTAGACGTCGCCGTCCTCCGCGACCTTCGTGCCCTTGGGGAAGTTCGAGGCGTAGAAGCTGGCCTGGCGGTGGAACGAGCAGTTGCCCTCGAGGATCGGCAGGCCGCCGTCCTGGAACGTCGTGGTCGCGATGCTCGTGACGTCGCCGAGGCCGCCGTTGACGTACTTGTCGTTCTTCAGGTACTCGCCGACGGCGTCGAGCGCGGCGGTCGGAGCCGCCGAGTTGAACGCGATCTTGTGGGTGACCCACTGGTCGTAGACGTCAGGCCCGGACAGACGGAGCATGAAGTCCTCCATCCAGTCGGTGACCGGCCAGCCGGTGGCCTCACCGCTGCCGATGCCCGCGCACCACGGCTTCTTGCCGGTCGCCGCGATCTTGTCCGAGAGCGCCTTGAGCTCGTCGAGTGTCGTCGGGACCTTGTAGCCGTTGTCCGAGAACTCCTTCGGGGAGTACCAGACGAGCGACTTCACGCTCGCACCGGACGGAGCGGCGTAGAACTTGCCGTCGACCGACCCGTAGGCCTTCCAGTCGGCGCCCCAGAACTTGTCGACGTTGTCCGCCACTGCCTTCGGGGCAGCCTTGGCCGCGCCCGTCGCGACGAGCTGCTGGAGCAGACCCGGCTGCGGGACGATCGCGATGTCCGGCGGGTTGCCGGCCTTGGCCCGGACCAGGATCTGGGTCTCGAAGGCCTTGTCACCGACGTAGTTGATCTTGGCGTGGGTGCAGTCCTCGAAGGGCTTGTACGAGTCCATGTACGGCTGGTCCTCGGGCGTGACGATGCCCGTGTAGACGTCGACCGTCTTGCCGGTCAGGTCCCCGTATGAGGCGAACGCGGCACAGGCTCCGCTGGCGGCGGTCGTCCCGCCGCTGGTGGTGGTCCCGCTGGAGCCCCCGCTGGAGCATGCCGTCAGAGCCAGGGCGAGGCCCAGACCGCCGGAGAGCGCCGCGAGAGTGCGGCTGGATCGCTTGCTTGACACGAGATGACCTCCACGTCGTTGTGGTCGTTGGATGATTGAGCGGGTCGAGCGTGGTCTCAAGAAAGGCACGCATTCATGCAAGCGCTTACATCACGGGGGCGCAAGCAGGGACGGGACTCAATTCGGTAACGATTCGGTCACACCTCGCACCGGTGCGCGAGGCGGAGCGGTCGAACCCCGCATGACGAGCTCGGTCTGGTACACGACATCCTCGGGCACAGAGGCCCCCGCGATCATCTGGAGCAGGAGTCGTGCAGCGTTCGCTCCCTCCTCGATGGCAGGCTGCGCCATCGTCGTCAGTCCCACCAGGACACCCAGGTCGTGCCCGTCGATCCCCACCACGGAGAGGTCCTCGGGCACGCGCAGCCCGAGGTCCCAGGCGGCCAGGATCGCGCCCATCGCCATCTCGTCGGACGCCGCGAACACCGCCGTCAGGTCGGGAGCCTGACGCAGCAGGAGGCGCATCGACTCCCGGCCGCCGTCGAGGTCGAAATGCCCGTGCACCTCGAGCGCCGGTTCGACCGGTATCCCCGCGGCCTCGAGCGCCGCGATCCAGCCCTGGCGGCGGAACACCGGCGGGGAGAACGGGGTGACGTCGTCGGGAGCCCCGCCGATGTGCCCGATGCGGCGATGGCCGAGTCCGATGAGGTGCTCGGTGGCCGTGCGCGCCGTGGCCAGGTCGTCGAGGCGGACCGTGACCTGCCCCGAGACGCCCGAGCCGATGAAGATCATCGGGCGCCCGAGACTGACGAGCGACTGCACCTCGCTGTTGTCGAGCGGGAGACCCACGACGAGGATCCCGTCCACGCGCCCTCGCAGCACGTCGGGGTCGACGCGGAGCCGGGGCATGCGACGGGAGACCTCGAAGGTGTGCAGCAGCGCGTCGAAGCCTTCCGCCCGCAGCGCTCGCTCGGCGCCCTCGATGACGTTCGAGAAGAACCAGTGGCTGATCCACGGGGTGAGCAGACCGATGGTCCGGGTGCGTCCCGACGCGAGAGAGACGGCCGACGGCGAGGCGACGTATCCGAGCCTGAGCGCGGCGGTCCGCACGCGCTCACGCGTGGCCTCCGAGACGTTGGGGAGCCCGCGCAGCGCACGGGACACCGTCGCCGTCGAGACGCCAGCAGCCCGCGCAACGTCGTCGATGCTGTGGGCCACGACCGCGACTGTCTCACCCCCGGGGGTTGCCGTCCACCCGGCGGGCGTCTCGTCAGTGCAGCAGGCTCCGCAGCACCGCGACGGCACCGTCGTCGTCGATGGTGCCCGTGACCTCGTCGGCAGCGGCGCGCACGTCCTCGGGGGCGTGGCCCATCGCGACGCCGCGCGCGGCCCACTGGAGCATCTCGCGGTCGTTGCCGCCGTCGCCGATCGCCACGGTCGCGAACGGCTGCACGCCGAGCGAGCGCCGCAGCTCCTCGAGCGCGCTGCCCTTCGACACGCCACCGGGGGTCAGGTCCAGCCACGCCGTCCACCCGACCGCGTACGTCACCTCGTGGAGCCCGACCCGCTGGACGAGCTCGTGGAACTCCTCGGGGGTGCTGTCGGGGCTGCGCATGATGACACGGGTGGCCGGGTGGGCGCAGAGCTCGTCGAACCCGACGACCTCGAACTCGCCGCCCAGCTCGCCGTCCGGGAACGGCGCGCTCACCCGGAACCCGCGGCCCAGGTCCTCGACCGCGTACAGCGCGTCGGGCAGCTCCATCGCGAGGACCCGCAGGGCGGGCTCGGGGTCGAACGTGATGACGTCCGTGAACTCGTAGCCGCCCTCGAGGTCGGGGTCGAGGCGGGCGGTCACGGCGCCGTTCGAGGAGATCGCCCAGCCGCGCTCGATCCCCAGCTCCTGCGCGACGGGCAGCGTGGCCACGACCGACCGACCGGTCGCGAGGACGACGCGCGCGCCTGCGGCGAGCAGGTCCGCCACGACGGCGCGGATCTCGGGCGAGATCACCCCGTCATAGGACATCAGCGTCCCGTCGACGTCCAGGGCGACCAGCAGGTCAGAGGGCGTACGGGGATGGCTCACGATGTCACCGGATCCAGCGTCTCGAGCCCGCCCAGGTACGGCCGCAGCCCCGCGGGGACACGCACCGAACCGTCGGCGAGCTGGTGGTTCTCCAGGATCGCCACGATCCAACGGGTCGTGGCGAGCGTGCCGTTGAGCGTCGCGACGGGACGCATCTCCCCCGTCGTGGTGCGCTCACGGATACCCAGGCGTCGAGCCTGGAACGTCGTGCAGTTGGACGACGACGTGAGCTCGAGGAAGCGCTGCTGCGTCGGCAGCCAGGCCTCGCAGTCGAACTTGCGCGCGGCGCTCATGCCCAGGTCGCCTGCGGCCGTGTCGATGACGCGGTACGGCACGTCGACGAGCGCGAGCATCTCCTCCTGCCAGGCGAGGATCCGCCGGTGCTCGGCGGCGGCGTCCTCGACCGTCGTGTAGGTGAACGCCTCGACCTTGTGGAACTGGTGCACGCGGATGATCCCGCGCGTGTCCTTGCCGTACGAACCGGCCTCGCGCCGGTAGCAGGCCGACCAGCCAGCGAACCGCTTCGGGCCGCGCGACAGGTCGAGGATCTCGTTCGAGTGGTACCCGGCCAGTGCGACCTCGCTCGTGCCGACGAGGTACAGGTCGTCGGCCTCGAGCCGGTAGATCTCGTCCGCGTGGGCACCCAGGAACCCGGTGCCCGCCATGATCTCGGGCTTGACCAGCGTCGGCGTGATGACGGGGGTGAACCCCGCCCGCAGCGCGAGGTCCACGGCCGCATTGAGCAGCGCGAGCTCGAGCCGCGCGCCGATCCCCGTCAGGTAGTAGAACCGGCTGCCCGAGACCTTCGCGCCCCGCTCGATGTCGATGGCGGCGAGCAGCTCGCCGAGCTCGAGGTGATCCCGGGGCGCGAACCCCTCGGCCTCGAAGTCCCGCGGCTTGCCCTCGTGACGCAGCACCACGTAGTCGTTCTCGCCGCCCGCGGGGACCCCGTCCTCGATGACGTTGCCGATCGACCGGGCGAGCTCGGTCGCGGTCGCCTCGGCGGCGTCGGCGTCGCCCTGCAGCGCCTTGACCCGGTCCGCGAGGTGCTTGCCGTGCGACAGCAGCGCGTGCTTCTCCTCGCCCTGCGCGGCCGCCACCTGCTTGCCGAGCGCCTTCTGCTCGGCCCGCAGCTTCTCGTAGTCGGTCAGCGCGGCCCGGCGGCGCGCGTCGGCGTCGAGCACCTGGTCGACGAGGCCCGGGTCGTCGCCGCGAGCGGTCTGGCTGGCACGCACGAGGTCGGGGTCGTCACGGAGGAGTCGAAGGTCGATCACCCCCCGAGCGTAACGACCCGCGAGAGGAATGCCCGGACGGGCGCGGCGGGCCGCGTGCGCGCGGCAGGACCAAGGGCCCGGGGTGTGCTCGGCGTCGCGGTGCGCCTAGGTTGACCACCATGAGCTGGTGGGCGTGGGTCGCGATCGCGGCCGCCGTGCTGGCCGTCGCCGCCCTCGTGCTCGGGATCGTCCTGCTCCGCCGCCAGCAGGAGCTCCGTGGACGCCTCGGCCTCGACGGCCGGCCCCCGCAGACGCCAGGTGACGCGCAGGCGGCGGTCGACGGGCCCGAGCAGCCCGGGCGGCTCATCGCGTTCGTGGCGAACCCGACGAAGCCCGACGTCGAGATGCTCCGCAAGGAGATCCTCGTCGCCGTGGCCGACGGCAGGATGCCCGAGATGCTGTGGCTCGAGACGAGCGTCGAGGACCCCGGCGTCGGGCAGGCCCGCCAGGCCGTCGCCGCGGGTGCCGACATCGTCGTCGCGATGGGGGGTGACGGGACGGTCCGGGCCGTGGCCGAGGCGCTCGTCGGCACCGGCGTCCCGATGGGCCTCCTCCCGCTCGGGACCGGCAACCTGCTGGCCCGCAACCTCGACCTGCCGATCGGGAACCCGCTGAGCGCCCTCGAGATCGCGCTGACGGGCATCGACCGGGCGATCGACGTGGGCTGGGTGCGCATCCTCGACGGCGGCCCCGGACCTGTGCCCGCACGAGCAGGCAGCCCCGTCGCGGAGCTGGACCCGATGGAGCTCGACCCGACCCGGTGGCCGACCGACGCGGACCCCGACGACGACGCGCCGGGCGACGAGCTGAGCGAGCACATCTTCCTCGTCATCGCGGGCCTCGGCTTCGACGCGGCGATGGTCGCGGACACCGACCTCGGCCTCAAGGCGCGGGTCGGGTGGATCGCCTACTTCATGTCCGGGGTGCGGCACCTGCACGGTCGCCGGCTGCGTGCCCTCGTGCGGCTCGACGACCGGCCGCCGACCGCGCTACGGCTGCGCAGCCTGCTCGTCGGCAACTGCGGGCGCCTGCCCGGCGGGCTGACGCTCCTGCCCGACGCGGTCCTCGACGACGGCTGGCTCGACGTCGCGGCGATCGACACGCGCGGCGGCGTCGCCGGATGGGCCCAGCTGTTCGGCGAGGTCGTGCTCCAGGGCGTCGGGGTTCGCGCCGAGCTGCCCGCGAAGATCGGCCGGATCGACCACGCCCGGGCCCGCCGGGTGCTCGTCCGCGTCTCCACGCCCGAGCACGTGCAGGTCGACGGCGACGTGATCGGCACGGCGCGGGCCCTGTCGGCGCACATCCAGGCGGGCGGGCTCGTCGTGCGGGTGCCGAAGCCCTGAGCACAGCTCAGTGCGCGCGGCCGTCCCGCAGCTGCCCGAGCCACTCGCGCGCGTCGAGGAAGTCCCGGTCGGACGTGCCGATGCGCACGGTCGCACGCACGTCGTCGGCCCGCGGGTAGGAGCCGAGGAACCGCACGTGCGGGCACACCCGGTGCAGACCCATGAGAGCCTCGCCCATGCGCTCCTCGGCGATGTGCCCCTCGGCGTCGATCGAGAACGAGTACCTGCCGAGCGAGTCCCCGACGGGACGGGACTCGATGCGGGACAGGTTGACGCCCCGGACGGCGAACTGCTCGAGCATCGTGAGCAGCGCGCCGGCGTCGTTGCTGGGGAGGTGCACGTCGAGCGTCGTCTTGTCGGCTCCCGTCGCCGCCGGGACCGCTCCGGGGCGGCCGACCACGACGAAGCGCGTGACGAGCGACGGGTTGTCCGCGACGTGCTCCGCGAGGACCTCGAGACCGTAGGACTCGACGGCTGCGGGCGGCACGAGCGCCGCGTCGAACCCGAGCGGGCGCCGTGCTGATCCGCCACCGGCGGGTGCGAACTCGACGGCGAGCGAGTCGGCGATGAGCGCCGCAGGTGCGGTGTTGGAGGTCGCGGGGACGTGCACCGCGCCGGGCAGGTGCGCGGCGAGCCATCGGCGGCACTGCACCCAGGCGTGCGGGTGCGCGGCCACGCGCCGCACGTCCGTGAGGTCCGTCCCGGGGGCGGCAGCGAGCGTGAAGTCGACCGGGACGAGCACCTCGCGCAGCAGCACGAGCGGCTCACCGACCGCGAGCGAGTCGAGCGTCGCCGTGACCCCGCCCTCGACGGTGCTCTCGATCGCGACGACCGCGAAGTCGGCCTCGCCCGAGCGGACGGCCTCGATCGCGGAGACGACGTCGACCTGCGGGATGTACAGAGCCTCGTCCGGGCCGACGACCTGGCGGAGAGCCGCCTCCGTGAACGTCCCGGCAGGGCCGAGGTAGGCGTAGCGCGGGACGGACATCTGCCCTCCGGTGGTGCGGGGATGCGGCGGCGAAAGCGGTGCGAGCCTAGTGCGACCGTAGTCTTGAGCGGTGCCGATGCCCCCCCGTGCGACCCGGCCGGCTCGCGCGACCCGCGTCCGGCGGCTCTCGATGGTCGGCGCGCTCGCGGGCCTCGCCGGGCTCCTCGCGCTGCTCACGGTGCCCGCGTCCCTCGCGGCCGCGTCGGCGGGGACAGCAGCGTCAGCAGGGACCGGGTCGCCGGTCGTGCTCGTCGGGGTGACCGGCCTGCGCTGGGACGACCTCGGCTCGCTCACGACCCCCGCGCTGTGGGGCCTGTCGCGCCAGGGGGCCGTCGGGACGACGGTCGTGCGCAGCGTGCGGCCGTCGTCGTGCCCCGCGGACGGCTGGCTCGCGGTGTCCACGGGCACGCGCGCCGCGGACCTGCCGGCGCACGACGGGACGTGCCGCCGCCTGCACGAGCCGGTCGCGGGCTCGGCGGTGCCGGGATGGGCCGACTACGTCGAGTCCGCCGCGGCCGGCTCGTTCTCCGCGCACGTCGGGCTGCTCGGGGATGCGCTCGCCGCCGGGGGCGCGACGGTCACCGGTATCGGCCCGGGTGCCGCCATCGCGCTCGCGGACGCGGCCGGGACGACCGTCGGCACCCACGTCCGGCTGCCGACCGACCCGACCCGGCTCACCTCGATCGTGCGCGACTCGCTCGCGACCTCCGACCTCGTCGTCGTCGACGCCGGCTCGGTGCGCGACCCGGGCTACGCGACGCGCGACCGTGTGCCGGCCGACGCCGCGGATGCCGGTGAGCCGGTCGTCATGGGACCCGACGGCGAGGACCTCACGTCCGACCTCGACGCCGCCATCGCGGTCACGGAACCGACCCGCAGCGAGCAGGCGCAGGCCATCGACGCGCGCGTGCGTGCCGTGCTCGCGGCGATCGACGCGTCGAAGACGGATCCCACCGTGCTCGTCGTCTCGCTCGCCGACTCCGGGCGCAGCCCCCAGCTGCAGCTCGCCGTGGCCAGCGGTCCGGTCGCCGAGCGCGGCGGCACGTACGCCGAGACGCTGCTCGGTTCACGCTCGACGCGCCAGCCCGGCTACCTGCAGACCACCGACATCACCCCGACCGTGCTGAGCGCCCTCGGCCTGCGCGCCGACGCCCCGCAGGGTGCCCTCATCGGCTCGCCGGTCACGCCCGTCGCCGGCCCGCACGTCGCGAGCGCACGCGTCGCGGCCCTGGTCGACGCGAACCGGCACGCGCAGGCCGCACGCCCGCTCATCCGGGTCTTCTACCTGACGCTCGTCGGCATCAACCTGCTGCTCTACCTGCTCGTGACCATCGGGCTCAACGGGCGCGTGCTTGCCTGGTGGAGCCGTGTCCTCGACAAGCGCTGGCCGGGTCAGGGCCGGAGGGTCGTGGCGGCACTGAGCCACCCGGGCACTGTGCTCCGCCCCCTGCGGGCGCTGGGCGTGGCGGTGTCCGCGATCCCCGTCGCGACGTTCCTCGCCAACCTCACGCCGTGGTGGCGCGTCTCGCCGCCGTCGTACGCGGTGGCCGCGGCCATCGTGGTGTGGGTCGTCGTGATCACGGCGATCGCGCTCGTGCCGCGGTGGCGGGACACCGTGCTCGCCCCCCTCGGCATCGTGGCCGCGATCACGGTCGCCGTCGTGTGCGTCGACATCGCCGCCGGTGCCCGCCTTCAGCTGTCCTCGCTCATGGGACCGCAGGCGCTCGTCGCCGGACGGTTCTACGGGTTCAACAACACCGCGTTCGCACTGGTCGCCGCAGCGTCGATCCTCCTCGCCGTCGCCCTCGCCAACCCGCTCGTCCTCCGCGGCCGGCGCGGGCTCGCGGCCGGCGTCGTCGTCCTGATCGGCCTCGTGACCACGGCGCTCGACGGGCTCCCGTCCGTCGGAGCAGACTTCGGCGGGCCCCCCGCGCTCGTGCCCGGGTTCGCGATCCTCGCCCTGCTCACCGCCGGGATCCGGCTGAACTGGTGGCGGATGCTCGGGGTGCTCGGCGCCGGCGCCCTGACCGTCTCGGCGTTCGCGGTCGTCGACTACCTGCGGCCGGCCGACTCGCGCACGCACCTCGGCCGGTTCGTCGAGACCGTGCTCGACGGCGGTGCGTGGCAGGTCGTCGAGCGCAAGCTCGCGCAGAACGTCAAGATCCTCGTCGGCAGCGAGCTGACCCTGCTCGCGGTCGCCGGCCTCGTCCTCGTCGTCCTCGTGCTCGGTCGGCCCCTGCGCAAGGCCGTCGTGGCGCCCGACGGCGGCTCCTACGGGTGGCTGTCCGCGCGCGAGCCGCTCAAGCGGCTCGGCACCGACGCCCCGATGCTGCGTCCCGGCCTGATCGCGCTCGCGGTGACGATGGCGATCGGGTTCGCGCTCAACGACTCGGGCATCCTCATCCCGGCGATCGGCGTCGCCCTGGTGGTCCCCCTGCTCGCCTCGGTCAGCGCGAACTGGCTGATCCACCTGCGCCCGAGCCCCGTGACGAGCCCCTCTGCGGGCCTGACGCCCGTCAGCGGTGGGTGATCGGCGGTGACGCACCCGGCGTCAGGGTCGACCGGATCGCCCCGGCGGCGCGGCGGACCCGGCGGGCGTTGACCGCGAGCTGGACGTCGCGGTACTGCGCGGCGCGGTGCAGCTGGCCCCGTAGGTCAGAGCCCGACGGTCGGTGCCGCAGGTCGCACGGCACCTCGACGGCCGTGAACCCCTGCCGGAGCAGGTCGATCGTCATGCCGGTCTCGACGCCCCACCCGCGCGCGAGCGGGGTCGCGGCCTCGAACGCCGCGCGGGTCAGGCAGCGCATGCCCGACAGCGGCTGGGTCGGCGTCCAGCCCGTCATCGCGGCGATGGCCCGGCGCGCCGCGCCGACCACGATCCCGCGGCCGCCCGCGCCGACCTGGGGCGGCAGCAGCGCGATGGAGAAGTCGGCGCTCCCCTCGAGGACCGGCGGCACGAGCGGCGCGGTGTTCACGGCCGACTCACCCAGGTCCCCGTCGATGAACAGCAGCAGGCGCGGCGGCCGGTCGGGGGTGTCCCGCATCGCGACGACGGCCGCCCCGGTCTCCATCGCGGCGGCCTTGCCCCGGTTGTGCGAGTGGCGGACGACGACGGCACCGGCGTCCCGTGCGACGTGCTGCGTGCTGTCCTCGGACCCGTCGTCGACGACGAGCACGAGGTCCACGCGGGGGATCGCGCGCGCGGCACGGACGGTGGCGGCGATCCGGCGGGACTCGTCCTTGGCCGGGATGACGACCGCGACGCGCTGGCGGGACCGGCTGCCAGGCTCCTTCGTGGTCGCCTCGGTCAGCGGCTCGCTGCTGTCTGCGCGGCGACGCGACGCACGGCGCGCGCGGGCCTTCGTCGCGGCGGGCCCGTCGGTGGCGGCAAGGGCCTCGGTGGCTGCGGGCATCACGAGGACGTCGTCCGACGCGGGCGTCACGTCCGCCTCGTCGTCGTCGGCGGAATTCCCGCGCTTCCGGGTCACACGCCCAGCCTAGCGAGCCCCCGGCCGGCCTACCGCCCGGGGCCGGCGACCCCAGATCCCGGCGAGGCGGGCGTCAGCGCAGGGTGACCTGCCGGGCGACCAGACCCGCGCGGGCGCGGCGGGCGTTCGCGTCGAGCGGGGAGTCGTCCGCGAGCGCGGCGGTGAACCGCGGCAGGAACTCCGCGACGGGCTTCTCGATCTCGGCGGCCTCGGTGCCGGGGGCAAGCTCCCACACCGGCACGACGATCCCGTTCGCGCGGAAGTAGCCGACGAACTTCGCGTCGTCGAACCCGGACTCACGCTTGGCGTGCAGGCGTGCGAGCGCGTCGAGGACCTTCTGCTCGTCGTGCGGCTGCGCCCAGCGCAGGAACTCGCGCGTGCCGAGCCGCGCCCAGTACGCCGACTCGGCCGCGGCGAGCTTGACGGTCGGGACGATGCCCGCGTCGGCCTCCTCGATCGCGCTCGACAGCTCGGCGGTCACCTCGATGTCGGGGGCGAGCCAGTAGCTGTACCCGGGCTGCATCGTGACCTCGAACGGGACGGACAGGTCGAGGACGTCCTGCAGTCGCGGACCCGGGCCGGGCAGGCCGGCCGTCTGGACGGCGGAGCCGGGCTCGATGTCGAGGGCCTCGAGCAGCGCGGCGGCGAGGTCGCGGCTCGCGTCACCCGAGCCGCGCGAGGTCTGCAGCGCGAGGAGGATCACGCCGTCGGCGCGGTGCAGCGCCTGCCACCCCATCGGAAGGACGGTGGTCACGAGCACGTCGCGGGAGCCGTGCTCGGCGGTGGTGCGGGCGGTCGCGGTCGCCGCGGGGACGATCTCCTTGAGCGCGACCCAGTCCGGCTCACCCGGGAGGCCCTCGAAGGGACGGAGGACGAAACCGGAGGTTGCAGCAGAGGCCATGGTCGTCGAGGTTACCGGACCCGGCGCGCCCGACACCCTGCGTGCCCGACACCCTGGGCGCGCTACGCCCGGCGGGCCCGACCCCGTGGGTGGCAGGATCAGGGCATGGACCCGCGCGCCGGAACTCTCGCCCAACCGTCCGACCTCGTCGACGTCGACGCGCTGCTCGGCGCGTACCGCGATCGCGTCCCCGACCTCGACGACCCGGCGCAGCGCGTCGTGTTCGGGACGAGCGGGCACCGGGGGTCGAGCCTCGACGGAGCCTTCAACGAGGCGCACATCGTGGCGATCACGGCGGCGATCATCGAGTACCGCCGCTCGCAAGGCACCGACGGCCCGCTGTTCATCGGCCGCGACACCCACGCGCTGTCGCTGCCCGCCTGGGAGACCGCGCTCGAGGTGCTCGCCGCCGCGGGCGTCCAGGTCGCCATCGACGCCCGCGACTCCTACACGCCGACTCCCGCCGTCTCGCACGCGATCCTGCTCCACAACGGCGCGACCAGCGCCGAGGGTGTCCGCACGCACGTCGAGGGCGCTGTTGCGGGCGCGCCGACCGGGCTGGCGGACGGCATCGTCGTGACCCCGTCGCACAACCCCCCGCGCGACGGCGGCTTCAAGTACAACCCCCCGCACGGCGGCCCGGCGGACTCCGACGCGACCGGCTGGATCGCCGCCCGCGCCAACGAGCTGCTGCGCACCGGGGTCGGGCAGGTCCGCCGCGTGCCCCTCGCGCAGGCCCTCGCTGCGGACACCACGCACCGCCACGACTTCATGGCCGCCTACGTCGACGACCTCGCCAACGTCATCGACATGGACGCGATCCGCGAGGCCGGCGTGCGGATCGGCGCCGACCCGCTGGGGGGCGCGTCGGTCGAGTACTGGGCCGCGATCGGGGAGCGGTACGGCCTCGACCTGACGGTCGTGAACCCGCGGGTCGACCCGCAGTTCTCGTTCATGACGCTCGACTGGGACGGCAAGATCCGGATGGACTGCTCGTCCCCGTCGGCCATGGCCTCCCTGGTCACGGCGATGGGCGAGAACGCCCCGTACGACATCGCGACGGGCAACGACGCCGACTCCGACCGGCACGGCATCGTCACGCCCGACGCGGGCCTCATGAACCCGAACCACTACCTCGCGGTCGCCATCCAGTACCTGTACTCGGGCGCCCGTCCCGGCTGGCCCGCGGACGCCGCGATCGGCAAGACCCTGGTCTCGTCGTCGCTCATCGACCGGGTCGCGGCCTCGCTCGGCCGTCGGCTGCTCGAGGTGCCCGTCGGGTTCAAGTGGTTCGTCCCGGGCCTGCTCGACGGCTCGGTCGGGTTCGGCGGCGAGGAGTCGGCCGGCGGGTCGTTCCTGCGCAAGGACGGCACCGTCTGGACGACCGACAAGGACGGGATCATCCTCGCGCTGCTCGCGTCGGAGATCCTCGCGACGACCGGACGGTCGCCGTCGCAGCACCACGCGGACCTCGTCGCGCAGTTCGGGGAGTCCTGGTACGCGCGGGTCGACGCCCCGGCGACCCTCGAGCAGAAGGCCACGCTCGGCAAGCTGTCGCCCGAGCAGGTCACGGCCACGACCCTCGCGGGCGAGGACATCACCGCGAAGCTGACCGCGGCGCCCGGCAACGGTGCGTCGATCGGCGGGCTCAAGGTCACGACCGAGAACGCGTGGTTCGCGGCCCGACCGTCCGGGACGGAGAACGTCTACAAGATCTATGCGGAGTCGTTCGTCAGCCCCGAGCACCTCGCACAGGTGCAGGTGGCCGCGAAGGACGTCGTGTCGGACGCGCTCGGCTGACCGTCAGCCGGCCGGGTCGGGGGCGTGCCGGACGAGGTCCTGGTACTCCGGGTGCCGGGCGACGAACGCGCGGATGAACGGGCACAGCGGCACGATCCGCCGTCCGGACGCCCGCACCTGGTCGAGCGCGCCGCGCGCGAGTGCCGACCCGACCCCGCGACCCTCGGCCGCCTCGACCACCTCGGTGTGCGTGAACACCACGGCGTCCGCGTCGAGCACGTAGGCGGCGAACGCGAGCACGGCGCCGTCGGGGTCGCGCGCCTCGAACTGTCCGTCAGCGCGGTTGTCGGTCACCGTGAGCTCGTCCATGCCCGAATCATCGGGCACCCGGGCGGGCCGGGCCAGCGCGCAGGCAGTGACACACTGGGGCCGTGTTCCGGCCCTATCGCACCCTGCTCGCCCGGCCGGGCGCACTGGCCTTCTCCTCGTCGGGGCTGCTCGCCCGCCTGCCGATGTCCATGGCGGGCATCGGGATCGTGCTCGTCGTCGTGGCGGGATACGACTCGTACGCCCTGGCCGGACGCGTCTCGGCGGCGTACGTCCTGACCCTGGCGCTCTGCTCCCCGCGACTCGCACGCCTCGTCGACCGGCACGGGCAGGCGCGCGTCATGCGTCCCGCGATCGCGGTCACCTCCCTCGGCCTGGCCGGTCTGGCGGTCGCCGCGACCCTGCAGCTGCCCGTCGGCTGGCTGTACGTCGCAGCCGTGGTCACGGGCGCGACGATGGGGTCCTTCGGCTCGCTCGTCCGCGCGCGGTGGTCGCACGTCGTGCACACGGCGCGTGAGCTGCACACGGCGTACTCGCTCGAGTCGGCGTTCGACGAGCTCGTGTTCGTCGTCGGACCGGTCCTCGCGACCACCCTCGCGGCGGGCGTGTCACCCGTCGCGGCGCTGGTCGTCTCGATCGCGGGGCTGCTCGTCGGCGGGTACTGGTTCCTCGGCCTGCACGGCACGCAGCCGCCGCACGTGGCTCGACCGGACGGTGCGGCCCGGACCCGGTCCGTCATGCGGTCGGGCGGCATGGTCGTCCTCGCGTTCGTGTTCGCCGCGGTCGGCGCGATCTTCGGGGCGACGGACGTCGCGACCGTCGCGTTCGCGGGCGAGCAGGGTCACCCCGAGCTGGCCGGCGTGGTCCTGGCGGTCTTCGCGCTCGGGTCGATGATCGCGGGACTGCTCTATGGGGCGCGCCACTGGACCGCGCCGCTGTGGCGCCGGTTCGTGCTCGGGACCGTCGCCCTCGCGCTCGGCGCTTCCCTGTTCGTGCTGGTCACGTCGATGGCGATGCTCGCGGGGGTCATGTTCGTGGCGGGCTTCGCGATCGCGCCGACGATCATCAACGGCAACAGCCTGGTCCGCAGCTTCGTCCCGCGTGCGCGCCTGACCGAGGGCCTCGCGCTGGTCGGCACGATGCTCGGCGTCGGCGTCTCGTTCGGCGCGTCGATCGCCGGGCTGGCGATCGACGCGAACGGCTCGCGCGGCGGCTACCTCGTCGTCGTCGTGGCTGCCCTCGCGGTCCTCGGGGCGACGGCGGCCGCGCTGCGGACGCTGCGGTCCGCGACCTCGGAGCTCATGTTCGTCGACGAGCCCGTGGCGGCGACGCTCGGCGACGGGACCCGGGTCGTGGTGCTCGACTCGTTGTCGTAGCGATGGGGTCAGGTCGTCTCAGGCGCGAGCACGCGTCACGGGCGGACCGGAGCGCGCGCCGTCACGACTCCGATCCGTTCGCCTGACCGTCCCCGTCCCCGTCCCAGTCCCGGGCGGGCGACCGCTGCGCGGGCATCCGGTAGCTCATCTGGCGATCGGACGGTCGAGGAGCAACGGGTCGAACGATCCTCGGCGCCGCTGCGGCAGCCGCACGCGCGGCGGCGCGCGCCGCTGCGACCACCTTGCTGCTCAGCGGGGCGGTCGGCGCAGGCCGCTCGCGTCTGCCGCCAAGTCGCGCCCGGGCCGGTCCCGACCAGGGACCGTCCTCACCGAGCAACGCGTCCGCCCGCGCCGTGATCCGCTCGATCTGTCGGCGCCCGGCCGGCGTCCCCACGAGGAACCCGATCCCGGCTCCGACCAGGAATGCTGCTCTCGTCCTCATCTGTCCAGTCCTCCAGTGCCGACGCGAGACCGCGGTCGGCGGGATCTCCCCCGACACGTCCCCGACTCCGTCGGACGCATCGAGCCTAGGCTCGCCATCGCAGCAAGACCAGGGAACCGGGCACATGGGACGGTTCGTGGTGCCGCGACGCGGTCAGACGCTCGCGCCGAAGAGCAGTCCCAGCACGTACGTGGTCGCAGCAGCGCCGAAGCCGATGGCGAGCTGGCGCAGCGCGCGCCGCACCGGCGGACCGCCCGAGAGCACGCCGACGGCCGCCCCCGTGCAGAGCAGCGCGAGGCCGACGAGGAACGTCGAGACCAGCACGGCGCGCAGGCCACCGAGCCCGAACAGGTAGGGCAGCACCGGGATGATCGCGCCCGACGCGAAGAAGCAGAAGCTCGCGCCGGCCGCACCCCAGGCGGTCCCGACGGCCTCGTGCTCGTCGACGAGATCCGCCACCGGGACCCCCGCGGCTCGCGCCGCACCGTCCGTACCGGCCACGAGCTCGGGGCCGACGCGCGGGACCCCGAGCGTCGGGGTCGCAATCGTGCCGAACGATCGCAGCAGCTCACCGGCGCGGACGCGGGCGTCCTCGACCGACATCCCGCGCGCACGGTAGACGAGCTCGAGCTCGTTGGCCTCGACGTCGAGGTGGGGGACGGCGGCGTGCGTCTGCTGCCCGGGGGCCGACGCCTCGAGCAGCTCACGCTGCGAGCGCACCGAGACGTATTCGCCCGCACCCATCGACAGCGCGCCCGCCAGCAGGCCGGCGACCCCGGTGAGCAGGACGACGCTGTTCGACGCCCCGCTCGCCCCGATGCCGAGCACGAGCGCGAGGTTGCTCACGAGCCCGTCGTTGGCTCCGAAGACCGCCGCGCGGAACTGCCCCGACATGCGGTTGCGGCCACGCGCAGCCAGGCCCCGCACGACCTCCTCGTGGATGCGCTCGTCGGCGGCCATCGTCGCGGTCGCGTCGGCGTCGGTCTCGTAGGACGACCGCGCCTCGGCGCGCTGCGCGAGAGCGAGCACGAACACGGACCCGAACCGACGAGCCATCCAGGCGAGCGCAACGGTGCGCGAGTCACCGCGCAGCGGTCGCCCGACGTCGTCCCCGAGCAGGTCGAGCCAGTGCTGCTCGTGCCGCCCCTCGGCGTCGGCGAGCGCCAGCAGGATGTCCCTCTCCTCGCCCGTCCGACGCGACGCGAGGTCCCGGTAGACGGCGGCCTCGGCTCGCTCGTCCGCGAGGTACTGCCTCCAGCGACGGTGATCGCGGCGGTTCGGGACGCGTCGCGAGGGGTCGGCGGCGGGTTCGATGGCGGTCTGCACGGGGGTGATTCTCGCATCCTCGCCGCCGGGCAGCTCTTCGCAGCTCGGCGACACGGACCCCGCGAGGGACCGATGGCCCAGGTGTGCGACCCGCCGAGATCTAGGCTTGAGAGCGCACTCATCGGGTCGAGCCGGACGTGCGACGTCGCTGGTCCGACCGCTCCCGCGGCGCGAGAGCTCCAGCCCGAGAGAGAGGCAGCAATGCTCGCCGAGACCGACATCGCGCCCGACGTCGCTCGTGTCGCACTCGTGCGCCGTTGGGCTCGTGAGCGGCTGACGGCCGCCGGTCTCGACGAGCCCACGCTCGATGTCCTCGTGCTCCTCGTGAGCGAGTCCGTGACGAACGCCGTCGTGCACGCGCGGCCCCCGCTGGTCCTGTGCCTCGACGTCGACGCCGAGCGGACCCGGGTCGAGGTCCGTGACGGCACGTCCGCCGCGCCCGTGCTGTGCCAGGCCGTGCCGACCCAGCCAGGAGGTCGCGGCATGACGTTCATCGACCACCTGTCGTCCCGCTGGGGCACCGTCACGCACGACGCCGAGGTCGGCAAGCCTGCGAAGACCGTGTGGTTCGAGCTGGCGCACCCCAGGACGCCCGAGCTCCCGCCGTCCTGACGGGCGCCCCGCCGCCCGCCGGGCCTAGGCTCGACGCATGGCGAAGTACTTCGACGTCCACCCCCACGACCCGCAGCCACGGTTGATCGCCCAGATCGTCACCCTGCTGCGCGACGACGCGCTGATCGCCTACCCGACGGACTCGTGCTACGCGCTCGGGACCCGCATGGACAGCCACGCGGGCGCCGACCGGATCCGCACCGTGCGTCACCTCGACGACAAGCACCACTTCACGCTCGTGTGCTCGGACTTCGCCCAGCTCGGCCAGTTCGTCTACCTCGACAACTCGGCCTTCCGCGCGATCAAGGCCAGCACGCCCGGCGCGTACACGTTCATCCTTCCCGCCACCAAGGAGGTGCCGCGGCGGCTGGCTCACCCGAACAAGAAGACGGTCGGCGTGCGCATCCCGGACCACCCGGTCGCGCTCGCGCTCGTCCGCGCCCTCGGGGAGCCGCTGCTGTCGAGCACGCTGCTGCTGCCCGGCGCCGAGAGCCCGATGACCGAGGGCTGGCAGGTCAAGGAGGAGCTCGACCACGTGATCGACGCGGTCGTCGACGCTGGCGACTGCGGCACCGAGCCCACGACGGTCGTCGACTTCTCCGATGGCACCCCGGTGGTCGTGCGGGTCGGCGCGGGGGACCCCAGCCGGTTCGAGTGAGCCGCCCGCCCGACGACCCCGCCTACCCGGTGCTTGCTGGCACCGCTGCCGATCTCGACGAGCTCGACGCGCTGCTCGTGGAGTGCCGCGCCTGCCCGCGGCTCGTCGCCTGGCGCGAGCACGTCGGCGAGGTCAGACGGGCTTCCTTCCGCACTGAGACGTACTGGGCGCGGCCTGTCCCCGGGTTCGGCGACCCGGCTGCCCGCATCGTCGTCGTCGGGCTGGCGCCGGCCGCGCACGGCGCCAACCGCACGGGCCGGATGTTCACCGGCGACCGGAGCGGGGACTTCCTCTTCGCGGCGATGCACCGCACCGGTCTGGCCTCCCGGCCGACGTCCGTGAGCGCGGACGACGGCCTGACCCTGACGGGGATCCGCGTCACCGCCCCGGTGCGCTGTGCCCCGCCGGGCAACGCGCCGACCCCGACCGAGCGGCGCACCTGCGGCCCGTGGCTCGCCCGCGAGCTCGAGCTGGTCGCGCCCGACGTCGCCGTCGTGCTGGGCGCGTTCGGGTGGCAGGCGCTGCTCACGACGCTGGCCGAGCAGGGCTGGGACGTGCCCCGGCCGCGGCCACGGTTCGCGCACGGCGCCGAGGTGCGCCTCGCCGGACCGGCCGGACGCGACCTCACCCTGCTCGGGTGCTTCCACGTGAGCCAGCAGAATACCTTCACGGGTCGGCTGACCGAGCCGATGCTCGACGCGGTCCTGCTCCGGGCGCGCGAGCTCGCCGCGGCGGCGGCCGGCCGGACCTGAGCCGCGCGGGCGTCGCCGGACCGGTCAGGCGGTCGCGAACGCGGCGAGCCCGAGCCGCACGCTGCGGTCGAACAGCTCCTCGCGCTCGTCAGCCGAGAGCGCGGCGTCGCGGAACAGCAGGTCGGAGATCGTGCAGATGGCGAGGGCTTCACGCCCCTCGGCGTCGGCGGCCGCATAGAGGGCCGCGGCCTCCATCTCGACCGCGAGGGTCCCGTACTGGACGAGCAGCTCGTTGGTCGCCGGGCGGTCGACGTAGAACGCGTCGTTCGAGACGACCGCACCCACGTGCACGCCGGCGGGGCTGAACCCGGGACGGAACCCGGCGGCCACCGCGGCGGCCGAGAGGAGCGCGAAGCTCGGTGCGTGGCTGTAGTGGATGCCCGGGATCCGCTGCGCGGTCATCGCCGAGTCGGTGTGCGCGGCGTTCGCGATCACGACGTCGCCGAGGTCGAGGTGGGTCGCCATGCCACCCGCGGTCCCGATGCGAATGATCCGCTGCACGCCGTAGAACCGGAACAGCTCGGTCGCGTAGATCGTGATCGACGGCATCCCCATCCCCGAGGCGAGGACCGACACGGGTCGGCCCTCGAACGTGCCGGTGTAGCCGAGGATGCCGCGGACCTCGGTGACGAGCCGCGCGTCGTCCAGAACCGTCTCGGCGATGCGACGGGCACGGCGAGGGTCGCCGGGCATGAGGACGTCAGGGGCGAAGTCTCCCGGCGCAGCGCCGATGTGGGGGGTAGCCATGCAGCGACCCTAGCCCGCACCGCGGGGCACCGTCCCCCGGCGAGATCCGGCGCGAGGACTAGCGTGGATCTCATGATCCGGGGGGCGTCGTGGGTGTCGGCTCGGGGGCGTTCACTGGTCCTCGCGGGGCTCCTGCTCGGCGTCGCCGCGGCGTGCGCAGGCTCCGAGCCGGGCCCGGTCGAGACCACCCCGGCTGCGACATCGACGACGACCAGCACGGCGACCTCGACACCGGAACCGGCGGCGACAGCGCCCTCGTCGGCCATGCCGACCACACCGGCCACGCGGCCCGCAGCGGCTGATCTCCGGCTCGGCACATCGGGCCTCGGACCGCTCACCGTCGGTCTGCCACCCGCGACCAACCCGGGCGCGGTCATGATCGAGTTCAGGCCGAGGTACTGCGAGGACGTCGGGGTCGAGTCCGTCGGCACCAACCCGGGTCGGTGGGTCCCGACGTACGAGCCGATCGTCGAGGCGGACGGCGAGCCGCGAGCGTTGTTCGCCGTCGAGGCCGACGACACCCGGGTCTCCCGGATCGACGTCATCTGGTCGGACCTCCCCACGACCGCAGGGATCCACATCGGGTCCACTCTCGAGCAGCTGCGTGCCGCCTACCCCGGCCTGGTCGAGGGCACCGCGGGGCCCACGTCTCAGGTGTGGTGGGTCACCGACCCCGCCGGGTCGCTCGTCTTCGAGACCCAGGACGAC
>NZ_DASUIR010000008.1:0-16289 GCF_036279715.1 Cellulomonas sp.
CTCCCTCGGCGGAGTCGCTGCCGACTCGGCCATCAGCTTCATCGTGGGCAGCTCACAGCCCCCGGAGAGCGTCGCGATGATCAGCGCAACCGAGCGCGCACTGAGCGCAGGCATCGCGGCTGCCGGGCCCGGAGCTCGCATCGGCGACATCTCCCATGCCATCGGCTCGGTCCTCAGCGCGGCGGGGTATCCGATCAACACCGAGTTCGGAGGTCATGGCATCGGATCGACGATGCACCAGGACCCGCACGTCGCCAACACCGGACGGCCCGGCCGTGGGTACACGCTGCGCCCCGGGCTGCTGCTCGCACTGGAGCCGTGGGTCATGGCGAACACCGCCGAGCTCGTCACCGATGCGGACGGGTGGACGCTCCGCAGCGCGACAGGGTGCCGGACAGCACACAGCGAGCACACCATCGCCATCACCGACGACGGAGCCGACATCCTCACCTTGTCGAAGCTCGCGCACTCGTGAGGTGTTTCAGGCACTGTCCAGCCAACGCGCGTCGTGCACGACCTCGTTGCGCCGCAAGAACCACGGCACGTACGGCCGGTCGCCGCCCTGCACGCCGGGTGGGATCTGCACGTGGGGTTCGGGCTCGCGAATCCAGCGCTGTTCCGGCTGATGCACACCGCGATGCAGACGCCCGACGGGCGCTCCGCCGTCGAGGCGGGTGCCGACGTGCTACGGAACCGGGTCCTCCAGGTGGCTCGCGCCGGCCGCCTTCGCGTGTCCGAGCAGCGCGCTGTCCAGCTGATCCACGCCGCCGGAACGGGGGTCGTCTTCGCCCTCATCGACCAGCCCGAGCACCTGCGCGACCCGGGACTCGCGGACCTCGCCTGGGACGCGGTGTGTGCGGCGATCCTCACCGACCCCGACCCCGACCCAGCCGCGCAATCGGGACCGGTCGCCGCGGCCGTCACCCTCCGCGCAGCGCTGCCCGAGCTCGCCATCTTCACCCCGAGCGAGAGCGGCCTGCTCGAGGAATGGCTGGATCGCGTCGCTGACCGGTCGTCGGCAGCAGGACCGTCCGCGCGACCGCTGTGAGGTACTGCGCGGCGAAGGTCATGACGTTGGGGCCAACGACCGGGCCGCCTCCCGGCCAGCCGGCGAGGCGACGTCAGCCCTTGACCGCGCCGGCCATGACGCCGGAGACGAGCTGCTTGCCGGCGAAGACGAACACGATCAGCAGCGGTGCCGCAACGAGGAAGACGCCCGACATGACCAGGCCCGTGTCGGTCGTGAACGCGCCCCGCAGCTGCGGGACGACGAGCGGCATGGTCAGCTGCGAGCGCATCACCACCGACGGCCAGAAGAAGCTGTTCCACGAGCCGACGAAGGTGAACAGCGCCAGCGTCGCGGCGGCAGGGCGAGCCGCGGGCATCGCGATCGACCAGAAGGTGCGGATCATCGACGCCCCATCGACGCGCGCTGCCTCGACGAGCTCGAACGGCAGTGCCGACTGGAGGTACTGCGTCATCCAGAACACACCGAAGGCGCTGACCAGGACCGGGACGGTCAGAGCCAGGAGCGAGTCGATCCACCCGAAGTCGTTCATCATGACGAACATCGGGATGGTGCCGATCTGAGCGGGGATCGCCAGGGTGGCGATGACCGCGAGGTAGAGCGCCTGACGGCCCCGGAAGCTCAGCTTCGCGAAGCTGAACCCGGCGAGCGTCGAGAAGAACACCGTCGAGGCCGTGACCGCGACAGCGACGAGGACCGAGTTGGCGAACGCAGTCCAGAAGTTGAACTGAGATGCGGCGAAGACCTCCCTGAAGTTCCCGAGGAGCGTGAGGGTCGGGAACCACGTCGGCAGGGTGCCCACAGCTCGTGCGACCTCCTGGGTGGTCGATGAGCCGTACATCGCCGACGCGTACAGCGGAAAGACCGACACGACGAAGACGAACGTCAGGATCGCGTAGGTGACCCCGCCGGGCCTGCGGCTCGACGCGTTGTGCGCCCGGATGGGCCGGCCCGTCGCAGCACGCTTCTTCGCGAACCTGGCGGCGCCCCGCCCGGCAGTGTTCTCGATCAGACCCGTGTTCATCGGTTCGCTCCTTCCTCGAGCTCGACGGCATGAGCCGTTCGCGGTTCGTCAGACGTCGTCGTGCGGCCGAGGATGGTGGGAACCCCGGCCTCGCGGGCCTTGCGCGCCGACTCCGCCGCGCCCGCCCGCGCCGTGGCGATGACGGCGTTGCGCTGCGCCTTCGAGACGCGGGTCGTCTTCGTGCTCGACGACGAGATCGAGCGGGTGAGCATGAAGTTGACCAACGACAGGAGGCCGATGATGCCGGCGAAGATCCATCCGACTGCCGCGGCCTGGCCCAGTCGGTCCTGCCAGTCACCGAAGCCGAGGTTGTAGAGGTACAGCACCACGGTGGTCCACTGGTTGTCGGCGCCACCGTTCCCGCCGCCGGTCCCACCGCCGTCGAACATCCGGACCTCGTCGAAGATCTGCAGGCCACCGACGGTCATGGTGAGGATCACGAAGATCATCGTCGGGCGGATGCTCGGGATCGTGACCGAGAAGAACTGGCGGGCTCGGCTCGCGCCGTCGACCGTGGATGCCTCGTAGAGCTCACGTGGCACCGCCTGCATGGCGGCGAGGAGGATCAGGGCGTTGTAGCCCGTCCACCGGAAGACGACCATCGAGCCGATGGCGATGTGCGACAGCAGGCGGTCCTGGAAGAACGGCGAGCCGACGTGGGTCAGCAGACCAAGGTCCTGGAGGTTGGGCACCAGGAGGCCGAACTGGCCGAAGACCTGACCGAAGATCATCGACGTGGCCACCGGCATCACGACGAAGGGCACGAGCACGCTCATGCGCCAGAACGTCCTGGCACGCAGGTTCTGGTCGAGGATCGCCGCGATGAGGAGCGCGAGGACCAGCTGCGGGATCGCGCCCCACAGGAAGATCGAGAAGGTGTTCTCGAGCGAACGCCAGAACAGCGGCTGCCGCAGGACCCACGTGAAGTTGTCGAGCCCCACGAAGTCGCCCATGCCGGCACGGCGGTGCCAGTCGTGGAGTGCGACGACCACGTTGAACACGAGCGGGAACGCCCCGAAGATCGCGAACAGGATGAAGAACGGGGAGATGTACAGGTAGGGCGAGATCTTGATGTCCCACCGGGACAGCCGCTGCCCCCACCCCACGCGGCGCGATGCGCGCAGTGCCGCTGAACTGGATGCCATGTGTGGCGCCTTCCGTGAAGCTCGTCTGGTTGACGCGGCCCGGCCCTCGGACGAGCTGCGAGGGCCGAGCCGCGTCAGCGATCAGCTGGCGGTCTTGAAGCCCAGGGCATCGAAGTTGGCGACCACGGAGCTCCAGGCGTCCTGAGGGGTCGCGGCGCCGGATTCGACGAGCCGGATGCCGTCCGTGACCAGCGTCTGGATGCCCGCGAAGTTCTCACCACGAAAGCCACCGGCGGCAGCGTCGCCGGCGGCAGCCGCCAGGTCGCCGTAGATCTTGCCGACGCGCTGTCCGCCGTAGAACTCGTTCGCGGCCTCGGAGATCTTGGGGCTGGCCATGGCTTCGAGCTGCGAGGGGAACTGGCCGGTGGTGTTGAACCACGCGACCGCAGCGTCCGACGAGGTCAGGTAGTCGGAGAGCTTGACGGCCCACGCGGTGTTCTTGCCCGTGGCGGGGACGGCGAAGAAGGAGCCGCCCCAGTTGCCGCCGCCGTCGGGGAAAGCGCTGGCGATGCGCCAGCCGTCGATGCCGTCGGCGTTGTCGGCGATGATCCCGGTCATCCAGGCGGGGGTGACGACGGTGGCCCACTGCTTGTTCTGGAATCCGGCGCCCCAGTCGGCGTGACCGATGGCGATGCCCGCGGAGATACCGTCCTGGGCCGCATCGGCGAACATCATGAAGAGGTCCTTGACCTCGGTGTTGGCCGCCAGGTCGTACGGCAGGCCCGACTTCGGGTCCTCGAAGGCGGCCGGGCGCAGGTTGATCGCCGCCTGGAAGGCGTTGGTCAGCGAGTCGATGAAGTAGTTGTCGCTGGTCGCGACGTACTTGCGGCCGGCGTCGAGGAACGTCTGCCACGTGGCGTTGTCACCCCCGATGAACTCACCGAACGACTCGGGGTCTGTGGCCACACCAGCGGCCTCGGTCATGTTCTGGTTGAAGGCGATGCCGAGCGGCCCGATGTCGGTGCCGTAGCCCGTGATCTTGCCGTCGACCGAGCCCTGCCGGACCTTCCAGTCGACCCAGCGACCCGGGATCGCGGGGAGCTCGACCCAGTCCTCGGGGATGGCCATCATCTCGGTCCACCAGTCGAGCTCGACGAGGTGGACGTCCGACAGGCCAGCGCCGTCGGCTGCGAGGCCGTTGCGCAGTACGGTCTGCGCCGAGGCGCCGTCGGGGAACGCGTTCACGACGACCTTGATGCCGTACTCCTTCTCGAAGGAGTCGAGCAGCTCCTGCGGGAAGTCCATCCACGCCGCAACCGTGAGCTGCTTCGGCTTGTTGTCCTCGCTCGGTGCCGCGGCCGTGCTGCCACCGGTGCTGACACCGGTGGCGCTACCTCCGCAGGCGGCGAGGGCAAGGGCCGCCACCGCAGTGAACGCTGCCGCTCCGGCAGACTTCCTGGTGATCGTCATCATGAGGTCCCTTTCGTGCTTCCTTGGTGGGTTCAGTGCGTGGTGGTACGAGTGATCGAGGCGACCGCCCAGGCGGGCAGCTCGAGGTCGATCGTGAGGACGCCGAGAACGTCGACCGTGAGGGTGTGGCGGTCGAGGTCGTCGGCGACCTTCGTGAGGTCGATGACGTCCTGGCGCGAGAGGTTGAGCGGCTCACCCCTCTGGTGCCACGCCTCGGCGACGTTGCCGTGCTCCCAGTCGAGGACTTCGACGTCGTACACGGCACCGGCGCTCAGGCCCGCGACGGTGTGGGTGATGCGGCGGGCGGGGCCCTCGCCGGCGTGGCGACGGGCGTCGGCGTAGCTGTTCGCGCTGCCGACCGACCTCGTGCCCATCGAGTCCGGGTAGTTGAAGAACACGGCTGCGACGGCGTCGTCGGCCGTGCGCGTGATGACGCCGTGCTCGGTCTGCAGGGCGATCGAGTGGCCGAGGCGGTTCAGCATCGCCATCGCATGGAACGTGGGCTTGTGGATGCCGTGCTCGTTCACGAAGCCGAAGCCGCCGTGGAACGGGCCGATACCGCCGCCGCCCTCCTCGAAGACGTCGGTGAACGTCCAGTAGGAGATCGACTCAGCCAGGCCCTGGCACTGCAGGAACGCGCGTGCGATGTACGTCGCGGCGAACACCGTGTCGTGCATGTGGTCGCGGCTCGAGGGCGACGTCGACCACTCCGTGATGTGCAGCTCGGCGTCCGGGTATGGGCTCTCGGCGATGATCGTGCGCAGCAGCTCGAGGTCGTTCATCGTCGCGTCGCGATTGCGGCTGATCGGACGTCCGACGCCCTGGGTGTCGAACGCGTAGTCCGTCGGGTACAGGTGCGTGGAGAGGAAGTCGATCGGGAGGTCGCGCTCGGCGCAGTACTCGATGAGCTCGTGGATCCACACCGGCTTCCACGGCAGTGCGTCGGGGTCGGGCGCCTCGGCGGTCGTGGCCTCGACGGACCTGTCGTGGGACTCGCCGTCGTACCGGGCGTCGGGGACGAACACGGACGACGAGGGTCCCCCGACCCTGAGGTCGGCGTCGATCCCCTTGATGGCCCTGACGGTGGCCTCGTAGAGCTGGAAGTACTCGGACTTCGTCCCGGTCCAGAAGTGGGGCACGAGGTTCGGCTCGTTCCACACCTCGAACGGCCAGCGGCGCACCTCGTCGAGGCCGTAGCGCTCGATCCAGTGGTTGACGGTCGTCGTGACGAGCGCGACCCAGGCGCCCATGTCATTGGGCGGGCTGCAGTGCGCCTTCCACCAGAAGAGCGTCTCGGTCTGCGTCGCGAGCTCGCGGGGCATGAAGCCGAGCTCGACGAACGGGCGGGCGCCGGCGGCGAGGATCGCGTCGAAGACCTTGTCGACGTAGGCGTAGGTGTAGACCGGCTTCTCCAGACGGGTGGGTGAGCCGAAGCCGCCACCGTCCGAGGCGCGGTAGACGAACATGTCGTCGTGGAAGACGCCGTGGAACCGGACGTAGCGGGCCCCCAGGACCTCAACGGCCTCGCGGAAGTGGTTCTGCCAGTCGACGCGCAGCGCCTCGTTGGCCCGCCCAGCGCCGAGGCACTCGTTCCAGACGTGCCGCAACGGCAGATCGGTCGAGGAGCGACCATCGATCTGTAGCGTTGACGGCGATACGTCGACCGACATGAGGACCTCCATTGGTCAGCAGGGCGGCTCCGATGCAGCCTCCGCGTTCCGAAACAGTTTCGCAACGTGTATCGTGGCTTGAGCGTAAGGCCTGATCGCTCCGAGCGCTAGACAGGTGGTGGAATTGATCACGCTCGCTTGATGAACGTCGTGTATCATCGAAATAGTTTCGGTCTGAGGAGCCTCATGTCACGTGATTGGGCCTTGCGGCGGGCCACCCTGACGGACGTCGCCGCGGCCTCCGGCGTCTCCAAGTCGACCGTCTCCAAAGCGCTCAACGGCCGCGACGACGTCTCGGCAGAGACCCGCGAGCGCGTCCTCGCCGCCGTCACCGAGCTCGGCTACCGGCCGACGACGGCCCCTGGTCCGACCTCGGCGCGGCGGGCGCTCGCCGTCGTCTTCGACATCCCGGCCTCGCCGTACATCCTCGGCGTCCTCCAGGGCGTGCTGGCCTCGGCCACCGACGGGCACGTCGATCTGCTCACGCGGCTGGCCCCTGAGCGTGCCTCACGCACACAACGGTCCGTCGCCCGTGAGTGGATCGCCGACCAGCGTGCCGTCGGCGTCGTCGGCATCATCGGGCTCACGCTCTCGGAGCCCGACGGGCTCATCCACGCCGCGAGCGACGCGAGCCTCCCCTTCGTCATCGTCGACCCGGTGGACACGCGCCACCGTCGCATGGTGAGCGTCGGGTCGAGCAACTGGGCCGGCGCGCGCACCGCGACGGAGCACCTTATCGGCCTCGGGCACCGGCGCATCGCGTGGATCGGCGGCCCCGAGGCCTCCAGTGCCGCCCGCGACCGCCTCTACGGCTACGAGGCGGCGCTCGACGCCGCCGGGCTGGAGATCGACCCGACCCTGATCCGGTCGGGCCAGTTCGACGTGGCCCTGGGCGCGCGGCGCGCGCGCGAGCTCCTGACCTCGACGAACCCGCCCACGGCGATCATGGCCGCCGACGACGAGATCGCCGTCGGCGTGCTGGCCACGGCTCACGCGCTCGGCATCCGGGTGCCGGACGAGCTCAGCGTCATGGGCTTCGACGACACGCCGCAGGCCGCGTGGACGACGCCACCGCTGACCACCGTCCATCAGCACCTCGAGGGCATGGGACGGATGGCGGTCGAGACCGTCCTCGCGATGGCGGAGGGGCGCCACCCCACGTCACGGCACGTCGAGCTGGCCACGTCACTGACGGTCCGGGCCAGCACCGGCGCGGCGCCTCACTGAGGTCGCACCTTGGCCCGGCGAGGCTCATGCCCTGCTCACGGGGCCCGCACGCACGACCGTCGTATCCGGGCCCGGTCGCAGGCAACCGCCGCTATGCCGCGATCCCGAAGTCCGACCGGCCCGACCGTGCGCCACGACGCACGACAGTGCCGTCCGGGACGATGGCGTCGGCGGGCAACCGAGCGCCGCTCCCGACGACCACGTCGGACCCGATCCGGGCTCCGGCACCGATCCGCGCACCGTTGTGCACGCGGGTGCGCGGCCCGAGATGGACGTTCCTGTCGACCAGCACGTCCTCCCCCACGAGCACGTCGTGGTCCAGCCAGCTGCCCTCGCCGATGCGCGAGCGGTCACCCACTCGCGCGCCGGCCTCGACATAGGCCGTGGGCGCTACCGACGCGCCTTCATGCACCCGGGCTGATGGCGAGACCAGTCCGCCGCCGTTGACGTGGCGCACGTAGTGCACGACCTGCCCGTCGTCGTTCTCGAATTCGACCTTCGCTGCCATGCAACTCCTTCTCCACAGTGTCGTCTGGCTGACATAACGTGCTACCCCGAGGTGAGATTCCACGCCACGTCACTGCGCTCTCGGCATGGGCATGATTCAACGGTGCGCTCACTCCATCTCGGTCTCGTCTCTGTGGCGCTCGCCGGCTCCCGCCGAACGAACCGACCAGCAAGCACCTGTCGTGGGACCGAGCGGTCGTCGGTGGAGGACGATGGAGGCATGACCACACTCGAGCGTCTGACCGCTGACCTGACCGCTTCGATGAAGGCCCGCACGGCGTTCCAGACGAACACCCTGCGCCAGGTGATCGCCGCGGTGCGCACTGCGGAGAAGGCCGGGACCGTCGCCCGCGAGCTCACCGAGGACCAGGTCCAGGCCGTCCTGGGCGCCGAGGTGAAGAAGCGTCGCGAGAGTGCGCAGATCTACGCGACCGCGGGCGCCACCGAGCGGGCCGCGACCGAGACCTCCGAGGCGGACCTCATCGAGTCCTACCTGCCTCCGGTTGTCAGCACCGAGCAGCTCGACGCGATCGTCGCCGACGCCATCGCCGCGACCGGCGCCACGACGCTCAAGGACATGGGCACGGTGATGAAGGTCGCGACCGCCTCCGCGGCCGGCGTGGGTCGGCTCGACGGCAAGGCGCTGTCAGACCGGGTGCGGAGCGCGCTGACGGGCGTTGCCGGGGCTTGACGACGGCGTGCCCGCGGACGTCGGCATCGTCCGCGGGCCAGCCTTCGGAACGGTCAGATCTCAGTACCGGATGACAACCCGACCATCGATCGTGCCGTGCTTCATCTCGTCGAAGATCGTGTTGATCTCGTCGAGCCGACGGGTGGACACCGTCGGGTGGATGAGCCCGCGGGCGTAGAAGTCCAGGGCCTCCTCGAGGTCCTGTCGCGTGCCGACGATCGACCCGCGGACCGTGAGCCCCTTCAGCACGATCTCGAAGATCGACGCGGGGAAGTCCCCCGGGGGCAGCCCGTTGAAGACGATGGTCCCGCCGCGCCGAGCCATGCCGATCGCCTGCCCGAACGCCGACGGGTGCACGGCCGTCACGAGGACTCCGTGCGCGCCGCCGATCTCCCGCTGGATGACCTCGGCCGGGTCCTGCTCGAGCGCGTTGACGACCAGCTCGGCGCCGTGCTTCGTGGCGAGGGCGAGCTTGTCGTCGGCGATGTCGACCGCGGCCACGCGCAGACCCATCGCCTTCGCGTACTGCACGGCGATGTGCCCGAGGCCGCCGATGCCCGAGATGACGACCCACTCGCCGGGTCGGGCCTCGGTCATCTTGAGCCCTTTGTAGACGGTGACACCGGCGCACAGCACGGGCGACACCTCGTCGAGGTCGGCGCCCGCCGGGATCCGCGCAGCGAAGCGCGAGTCCACGAGCATGTACTCGCCGAACGAGCCGTCGACGCTGTACCCGCCGTTCTGCTGCTGCTCGCACAGCGTCTCCCAGCCGGTGCGGCAGTACTGGCAGGTCCCGCATGCGGACCAGAGCCACGCGTTCCCGACGAGCTGACCGACCGCGAGATCCGTCACTCCCTCGCCGAGCGCGACGACCGTGCCGACACCCTCGTGGCCCGGGATGAACGGAGGACTGGGCTTCACCGGCCAGTCCCCCTGGGCGGCGTGCAGGTCCGTGTGACACACGCCGGTGCTGATGAGCTTGACCAGCGCCTGACCGGGACCCGGCGTGGGGACGACGACGTCCTCGACGGCGAGGGCCTTCCCGAACTCCCTGACAACTGCTGCCTTCATGGTCGGCATCGCGCTCTCCTGGTTGTTGTTGATCGTGACGTCGTCAGGTGCGCCGTCCGCACCCCCAGCTGTGGGCGCATACGGGCTCAGAAGAAGCCGAGCTTCTGGGCGGAGTACGACACCAGCAGGTCCTTGGCCTGCCGGCATCGTCGGCAACCCAGGGAGCCGCGTCGTTGCGACCCTCAACGTGCAGAACGCTAAGCCTAGGTACGTTGCACGACCGTTGCACTGCCGGACGTCGGTGGCGGACGGCGACAGACGTCAGACGAGCCGGCCGCCCATGCGCGGGAGTCCGGGGGTGCGTGCCGCCCGGTGGGCGATCGGCTGCGGTGCTCGCAGCTCGCGGTCGAGCGCCTCCGCGTGCGCGCGTGCGCGGATCGACGCGGGGCTCCCCGCCGGTAGCAGCGAGAGCAGCCGTCGCCACGCCGCCCAGTCGGCGGACCCGTCGTCGCGCCGCGTCCACTCCTCGAGGACACGCGGGTCCTGGGTCCGGATCACCGCCGCATGCACCTCGCCCGCGAGCTCGTCCCGGAGGGCGACGACGGCGGGCGCCTCCGAGCGCCGCAGGACAGGACCGGGGTAGGCGTGGAGCGCCGCGAGGACGTCACCGCGCGCGAGGTGCTCGCGCACGTCGTCGATGTCGGTGCGGAGCGGGACCGCGAGCCGGTAGGGCCGCGACTCGGTCAGCATCGTGCCGACGCAGCGCCGCAGGCGCGAGATCTCGGCGCGCACCGTCACGGACGACGCGCTGCCGTCGTAGAGCAGCGCGGCGATCTCGTCGCCCGTCAGCCCTGAGGGGTGTCGGCCCAGGAGGAGCAAGAGCTCGGCGTGACGCAACGTGACCGTCTGCTGCGCGCCCGCACACGTCAGCACCGGCGTTGACGTCCCCAGGACCTCGAGCCGGCATCCGGGCTGCGGGCGTGGCTTGTCCGGCCGCCGCGGCGTGGCGTGCGACCGCAGCTCCCGGACCGTGAGCGCGGACTCCATCGCGGCCACCGTCGCCCGCACGAGCGACAGCATGAGGGGCGACGCCGCGGGGGCCCGACCCGTGATGTCCAGCACGCCGAGCACCCGACCCGTTCGGGGGTCGTGCACGGGCGCCGCCGTGCAGCTCCACGGGTGGACGGCCCTGGTGAAGTGCTCCGCGGCGAAGATCTGCATCTCGTGACCGGTCGCGAGCGCCATGCCGGGCGCGCTGGTGCCCGTGTCCTGCTCGGCCCACCGAGCCCCCTCGACGAAGCCGATGCGCTCGACCTCACGCCGGACGACGTGGTCGCCCTCGACCCACAGCAGGTGACCGGAGTCGTCCGTGAGGGCCACGATCATGCCGTCGGAGACCGTGCCGTCGATCAGGAGGCGTCGCACGATCGGCATGAGCGGCGCGAGGACGTGCTCGCTCCGGTAGGCACGCAGGTCGGTCGTGCTGAAGTCGGTCGGTGGAAGACTCCGCTCGGGGTCGACGCCGCCGGACCTGCTGCGCATCCAGGAGTCCATGACCTCCCGGCGCACCGCACGATGACGCTCCTGGATGACCTCGCCGAGGGGATCGGCTGCGAGGTCTCGCACCATGAAGTCCTCGTGCGCCGCGCGCAGTCGCGACGCGAGCTCGTCGGGATCTGCTCCTGCGGGCCAGGCGACCCGTGCGCGGTCTCTTCTGGTCACCTCGACTGCCCCCTGACGGCGCTGTCAACTGGTTGGTGCGCGGCGAGGACGCACGCCCACGTCGGCAGGATAGACCCGGGAGATGCCAGTTCAGGTCGACGGCTGGGAATTCCCGTCACCAGGCCGGGGTCCGCGGCGGGCGCGAACCACTGCCGTCCAACACTATGGCCCGCGGATACCGCTTCTGCACGCCGTCAACCGTGGGTAGACGCTCATGTCCGGCGCGGCCCCTCGTTTGCTCTGCTGCGCGGTCCGATCGCATCATGGACACAGTGTTGCGCCGTCGGACGAGCCGACGGCCATCGAGCGCGGAGCTCACAACGATGCAGCAGGGAAGCGGGGCGGCCGTCCAGGCCTGCCCAGGCGTGGCCCGGACGCCCGCCCAGAACGCCTGACGCCTCACGGCGACACATCCGTCGGACCACCCGGTCCGACGGATGATCGGCACACCTCGGCGAGCACCTCCTGTTCCCGCGCCACCACTCGCCCGCATCTGCGCTGTCGACCTCCGTCGAGGCTCCAGGCGCGACGGCTACTGGCGCTTCCGATCGCACGAGAGCCGACCACCATGAACCCCCTGACCGAGAAGCAGATCCGCGCGTCCTTCGTGAACTGTTCGAAGCGCGAGGCCGCCCAGCTGAGCCTGCCCCTGGACCTGAGCGACCTCCGCTGGGACCACCTCGACTACCTCGGGTGGATCGACCGCAGGGCCCCGCTGCGTGCCTATGTGGTCCTGACCGTCGACGAGACGCTCGTCGGCGTGACGCTGCGCACCCCCGAGGTCGTGCCGGCGCGGCGTCGGGCGATGTGCGCGTGGTGCGAGGACGTGAACGCGACGAACGACGCGTCGATGTACGTCGCGCGCCGCGCCGGGGCGTCCGGTCGCAACGGCGACACGATCGGCACGCTGATCTGCACGAGCTTCGAGTGCTCGCGCAACGTGCGGCGCACGCCGACGATCGTCGAGGCGGGCCTCGATCCCGCCGGACTGGTGCAGCGCCGCATCGAGGGCCTGCGCGAGCGCTCGCAGCGGTTCGCCCGCTCGGTCCTGCTGGAGGCCTGAGCCGGCCGGCGCGGCGATGCCGGAGACCCGGCATCGCCGCGCTCCGTCACGAGCCCCGCACAGACCCGCGGGTCACCCAGCGGCCGGCTTGCGGGCGTGGACGCGCTCGATCGCACCGTGGGTCAGTCGCTCGGTGTCGACGATCGGCAGGCCGAGGTCCCGGACTGTGTTCAGCGGACGTCGGGTGTAGTGCTCGCCCTGCAGGGGGATGGTCACCAGCTCCAGCAGGTGCTCCAGCGCGCGCAGTGCGAGGTTGGACGCCACGACGTGGTCGGCGAGCAGCAGGTTGCCACCTGGCCTGAGCACCCGGATCGCTTCGGTGAGCGCGGCCCGTTCGTCGGGGATGCAGCACAGCGCGAAGGTGCAGACGACGGTGTCGAACTGGTCGTCAGCGAAGGGCAGAGCCATGGCATCCGCCGTGGTCAGGGCGATCGGTCGCGGCATGCCGCGAGCGCGCCGCTCGGCCGCCTGCACCATCAGCGGACTCCAGTCGACCCCGGTGAGGCTCACGGTCACGGGGTAGTACGGGAAGTTCAGGCCCGTGCCGACGGCCAGCTCGAGGGTGGATCCGGCGGCCCGCTGACCCACCCAGCGCCGGCTGTCGGCGAGGTAGCGACGCTCGACCGGGGCTGTGGTCTCCTCGTAGCGGGCGGCCTCGTCGTCCCAGTAGCGGACCAACCGTGCGTGTCGTCGGGCCACCGGTTCCTCGATCCTGCGGTCAGTGCGCCGCGGGGCGCGACCTCGCTGCGGCGAGGCTCCGATCGAACCCCGTGACGCCACGGAAGTCGAGGTACGTGCCGGTCGGCAGACCCTCGCGACTCGAGACGATCGAGGCGGCGCCTCGGAACTCGCGGGACCGACGGAAGATCAGGTAGGTCCCCACCCCCGACGCGACGAACGGCACCGCACAGACGGCGATCAGCCGACCGACATCCAGTGGGCCGGTGAGCAGGATCGCTGCCGCCACGGCGAAGTCGGCGACGACGACCCAGACGATGCGCCGGGTCCACCCGGCGGCTCGGACCAGGTAGGCCTGCGCGTCCCGGTCCGCGCGTCCGTCCCAGCGCCGGGCGATGCGTTCCTCCGTCGTTGCGCTCACAGTGGGGAACCTACCGCCGACGCAGCAGCGCGACCAGGACGCCGACCCCCACGGCCGTGATCACCCCGACCGGCCCCATGACCGCCCACGCCGGCTCACCTCCGCGCGCCGCAGTGACGAATGGTGTGACGAGGATCGGCAGGCCGGTCATCACGAGGAAGACCAACGCGGCCGGGGCGAGCATGAGCCCGGTCGGCCGACGCAGCAGCACCAGGCGCCCGATGGCGATCACGGCGGGCAGGAAGATCGCCAGGTCCAGCACGTGCACCGGGTTGGACGGCAGGGCGAGTTCGAGCGCGCCCTTCGGGATTCGGCCCTCGATCATGGCCGGCACCACGTCCGAGAGCCACAGCAGCGTGAACGCGGCGGCGACGACGACGAGGTACCAGCCGACGACGCGACGCGGCGCGGCGGCCAGCTCCGCGGCCACGGCGGTCGGACGCAGAGCCCGCAGCCCGCCAACGAGCGACCAGAACGTCAGCCCGAGCACAGCCACCCACGCCAGGAAGCGCGGGCCGACGTGGATCGACATCGTGTAGATGGCGTAGTTGTACGCGGTGAAGGTGAGCACGCCGGTCCACAGGAGCCCCGCCCGCATCGACCCCCGCCAGGCGAGCCACGCGAGCAGCAGCGTGGCGGGCGCGGCGATGACCAGGTTGACGAGGTCCTGGGCGATCGCCTGGTCGATGAACGCCGTGGTCTCCCGGCCGTAGATCCCGTCGACGGCCGCGAGCCCGATCCCGCTGGCGACGAACGCGACGGCGGCGCCCGCGGCGGACACGGCCCACCACGTCGCCGCACGTCGGTGGCCACCGGGTGTCGGGGGGTGCGCGGAAGGTGCGGGGGACGTCGTCTGTGCCGCCATGGGCCCAGCCTGTCGGCGTCCGCCCGCCGTGCAGGGTGCAAAGGTCCTAGGCAGGGGAATCGTGGTTCGATGGACGACGCCACGCGACCCAGGAGCAGCAGATGAAGAAGATCGGTTTCCTCTCCTTCGGCCACTGGACGCCGTCGCCGCAGTCGCAGACGCGCTCGGCGTCCGACGCGCTCCTGCAGTCCATCGAGCTGGCGGTCGCCGTCGAGGAGCTCGGGGGCGACGGCGCCTACTTCCGCGTCCACCACTTCGCCCGGCAGCTCGGCTCGCCCTTCCCCCTGCTGGCAGCGATCGGCGCCCGGACGAGCCGGATCGAGATCGGCACCGGCGTGATCGACATGCGCTACGAGAACCCGCTGTACATGGCCGAGGACGCCGGGGCGGCCGATCTGATCGCCGGCGGGCGGCTCCAGCTGGGGATCAGCCGGGGCTCACCGGAGCAGGTGGTCGACGGGTTCCGGTACTTCGGCTACGTGCCCGCCGACGGGTCCGACCACGCGGCGATGGCCCGGGAGCACACCCGTGCGTTCCTCGAGGTGATCAAAGGCCAGGGGTTCGCCCAGCCCAGTCCCCGGCCCATGTTCCCCAACCCGCCCGGCCTGCTGCGCATCGAGCCCTACTCCCCCGGCCTCTCCGACCGGATCTGGTGGGGTGCCGGGTCGCGCGCCACGGCCGAGTGGACGGCCCTGCAGGGCATGAACCTCATGAGCTCGACGCTCCTCACCGAGGACACCGGCGTCCCGTTCCACCAGCTCCAGGCCGAGCAGATCCAACGGTTCCGGGACGCCTGGACGGCCGCCGGCCACCAGCGCGAGCCGCGGGTCTCGGTCAGCCGGAGCATCTTCCCGATCGTCAGCGACCTGGACCGCGCGTACTTCGGCGGCGCCGCCGACAGCCAGGACCAGGTCGGGCAGCTCGAGGGCGGCTCCGCGCGGTTCGGACGCACGTACGCCGGGGAGCCCGACGAGCTCGTCGCGGCCCTCGCCGAGGACGAGGCGATCGCGGCAGCCGACACGCTCCTGCTGACGATCCCCAACCAGCTCGGCGTGGACTTCAACGCGCAGCTCATCGACAGCGTCCTGCGGTACGTGGCACCGGAGCTCGGCTGGCGCTGAGGTCAACGGCGACCCGGAGAGCCACCTGCCACCCGTAGCGTTCAGAGTCCGCGAACCGCCCAGATGCAGGACATCACCCAGACGCGCCACGCGGCCGCGCAGATGGCCTACCGGGCCGGACACGACCAGATGACCGGACTACTGAACCGCGGTGAGCTCGCCAACCTCCTTGAAGCTGCCTTGGCCCGGAAGACCCGGACCGGGACCCGGCTGGCCGTTCTGTACTGCGACGTGGACGCCTTCAAAGCAGTCAATGACAGCCTCGGGCACGCCGCCGGGGACGCGCTCCTGGTCGCTATCGGAAGACGCATCACCAGTTCTGTGCGTGACAGTGACACGGTTGCCCGTGTCGGGGGCGATGAATTCGCTGTCATCCTCGACGGGGTCCACCACCTGACCGACGCGGAATGCATCGCCTCCAAAATCCGCGAGGCGGCCTCCGCACCGCTGGAGTTCCGGGGGAGCACACTGAATCCGAAACTCAGCGTCGGGGTCACCATCGCCAAGGCCGGTCAGAATATCGATGACGTTCTGCGAGATGCCGACGACGCCCTCTACGCCGCCAAAGCGGCCGGTGGCGACCGCGTGGTCGTCTTTGACCCCGACTCAGTCGAGCGTGGGTGAAGTCACCCCCTGCCCATATGGCGAAGCTACGCCTCGGTTGAAGGAGCTCGCCCCATCGCACCCGTCTGGATCTGAGATTGCAC
>NZ_DASUIR010000009.1:0-5522 GCF_036279715.1 Cellulomonas sp.
TTGCTCATGCGCTTCTCCTTGCTGACCGACGGCAGCCCGTTTGCCGCGCGTCCCGATTGTTCACAACAGCTCCTCGAGGTCCGTCGCGATGGTGTCGACGTTCGGCCCCATGACGACCTGGACCACGTGACCCGAGATCATGACGCCGTGGGCGCCGGCCGCTCGCAGGGCCTTCACGTCGACGACGGTCGTGTCGTGGACCTCGGACCGGAGCCGTGTGGTGCACGGCTCGATCTCGATGATGTTCGCCACGCCACCCAGCGCCGCCAGGATGTCCGCCGCCTGCTCGCTCACACCGTTCCGCCCCTCGCTCATCCCACGAACTCCGTCGTCGCGGGTTCTGCCGTCAGGTCGCTCGAGGTCCGCCGGGGTGTCAGCGCGCGCTTGGGCGCGCGCAGGGGGACCCAGAGCACGTAGCGGTCGGCCCGGTAGGTCGACCGTGAGTACACGCAGGCCGTCTCGCCGGCGAAGGTCCGTCGCGCGAGGCGCAGGACCGCCCGGCCGGGGGCGACGCCCAGCAGCTCGGCGTCCTGCGCGTCGACCTCGGTCGCGGACACGGTGTCCTCGCCCCAGTCGGGCTCGAGCCCGCGCCGCCGCAGCTCGCCGTAGATGCTGTCGGGAAGGGGGCCGTCGAACAGTCCGGGCACCAGCTCGCACGAGAGCCACGACTGCTCGATCGCCATGGGCACGCCGTCGGCGAACCGCACCCGGTGCAGGGAGAAGACCCGCTCCCCGGGGAGGATGTCGAGCGCGTCCGCGATGTCCGGTGTGGCGGCGACGACCTCGGCCGCCAGGACCTTCGACGACGGCTCCATGCCGCGCCGCGCCATCTCCTCGCCGAACGACGCGAGGCGCACCTCGAGGTCGACCTTGGTGGGCGCGACGAACGTGCCGCGGCCCTGCTCCCGGTCCAGGAGCCCCTCGACGACGAGCGCGTCGACCGCCTGGCGCACCGTCATCCGCGACACGCCGAACTGCTCGCAGAGCAGCCGCTCCGAGGGGATGGTGTCTCCCGCCGAGAGCTCGTGCGTGACGAGCGAGCGCAGGTAGTCCCGGACGCGCACGTACTTCAGAACCGAGCGACCCACCTTGGTCCCTTCGCTGCGCGACTCGTGCTGACGGCCGAAGCATGCCGCCCTTGACACCGGATGCACCATTCCATCATGGTTACGACAACTGGTCCAGACATCTAGCGCACTAGATCGCCACGTGCTCCCCCGGTCTGGACGAGGGAGTGCCGGTGCCCACCGGCTCACGGCCCGCACACAATGAGGAGTGCACCTGTCATGACCGCCATCACCGCCCCCGCGTCACGCGAGAAGCGCGGCATACCCGGGCTCGCCCAGCTCCAGCGCATCGGCCGCTCGCTCATGCTGCCGATCGCCTCGTTGCCCGCCGCGGCCCTGCTGCTGCGGCTCGGGCAGGACGACATGCTCGGCAAGGACGGGCTCGCCGGGGCGTGGGGCCACTGGCTCCTCCCGGTGGCCGACGTTCTCGGCGCTGCCGGCAACGCGCTGTTCGCCAACCTCCCGCTGCTCTTCGCTCTCGGCGTGGCGGTCGGGTACGCCCGCAAGTCCGACGGCTCGACGGGCCTCGCGGCCCTCATCGGGTACCTCGTGTTCAAGGGCGTCACCGACGCGCTCTCGCCGTACATCCTGGGCAAGCCGGTCGGCGACGCCAAGCAGGAGCTCATCAACTACGGCGTCCTCGGCGGCATCGTGATGGGCCTCGTCGCGGCCCTCCTGTATCAGAAGTACTCGCGGATCAAGCTCCCGGCCTACCTGGCGTTCTTCGGCGGTCGTCGGTTCGTGCCGATCGTCACCGCGGGCGTGGCGATCCTTGTCGCGGTGATCGGCGCGCTCATCTACCCGTGGTTCGACTCCGGCCTGACCTCCGTGGGCAGCTGGGTGACCGGCTCGACGATCATCGGCGCGTTCGTCTACGGCACCCTCAACCGGCTGCTCGTCCCGATCGGCCTGCACCACCTGCTCAACTCGCTGCCGTGGTTCCAGTTCGGTGCGTACACCGACGCGAGCGGCAAGGTGTGGAACGGCGACATCGCGCGGTTCCTGCACGGCGACCCGACCGCCGGAACCTTCATGACCGGCTTCTTCCCGATCATGATGTTCGCGCTGCCCGCGGCCGCCCTCGCGTTCGTGCACACGGCCAAGCCGGGCAAGCGCAAGGTCATCCTCGGCATCATGGGGTCGGCCGCGCTGGTCTCGTTCGTCACCGGCGTCACCGAGCCGCTCGAGTTCTCGTTCCTGTTCCTCGCCTACCCGCTGTACGTGATCCACGCGGTGCTCACCGGGACGTCGCTCGCTCTCGTCAACTGGCTCGGCATCCACGACGGCTTCGGGTTCTCCGCGGGCGTGATCGACTACCTGCTCAACTTCAGGATCGCCACGCACCCGCTGTGGATCCTCCCGATCGGCCTGGCCTACGGAGCGATCTACTACTTCCTGTTCCGGTTCGTCATCACGCGCTGGAACCTGCGGACCCCGGGACGCGAGGAGGACGACGCGACGGTCGACCCCAACAACGTCCTGGTCGACCAGCCGGACGACGAGCCCGTCACGGCGGCTCGCCCCGCCACCCCGGCAGCAGGCAGCACGTCCGCCTGACGCCCGGGGCCCGGCTGGAGCGCGAGCTCCGGCCGGGCCTCGGCACGCCACCTGATCTCACCTGCTCGACCCGATCGAACCGCGAGGATGCGATGCCGACCGACGACGAAACCCAGCAGCGCCGGCTCACCGGCATCGGCGTCAGCCCGGGCCGTGCCTCCGGTCCGGTCGTCGCGATGCCGGATCCCGTCGCAGAGCCGCCCGCGGGCGCGACCCTCGCCCCGGATGCGGATCTCGACCAGGCTGCCGAGCGCATCGCGACCGCCGCGCACGACGCCCAGACCGAGCTCGAGCTCGCCGCCGCCCGTGCGAGCGGCGCCGCCCGGGAGGTGCTCGAGACCACCGCCATGATGGCCGCGGACCCGACCCTCGTCGCCGCGGCCCAGCGCCTCGTCCGCGAGACCCGCCTCGAGCCCGCTCGCGCGGTCTGGCAGGCGGCCGCCGGGGTGATCACTCAGCTCGCGGCGCTCGGCGGGTACATGGCCGAGCGCACGCGTGACGTCGCCGACGTGCGCGACCGCATCGTCGCCGCCCTCACGGGCCAGGCGCCCCCGGGCGTCCCGCACTCGGACCACCCGTTCGTCCTCGTGGCCGCGGACCTGTCCCCCGCCGACACCGCGACGCTCGACCCGGACCGCGTCGTCGCGCTCGTGACCCGCGACGGCGGACCGACGTCGCACACCGCGATCCTCGCGCGCGCCCTCGGCATCCCCGCGGTCGTCGGGGTCGCTGGTGCCACGACTGTCCCGGCGGGGACCGTCGTGCTCGTGGACGGGGCCGCCGGGACGGTGACCCTGGACCCCACCGCGGAGCAGGTCGCTCAGGCGGCGGCCCTCGCGGCGCGGGTGCGGACGTTCGACGGCGCCGGTCGCACGAGCGACGGGCACCGCGTCCCGCTGCTCGCCAACGTCGGCCGACCCGACGGTGCGCAGGCCGCCGCCGACGCCGGGGCCGAGGGTGTCGGGCTGTTCCGCACCGAGTTCTGCTTCCTCGACCGGACCGACGCGCCGTCGGTCCCCGAGCAGGTCGCCCAGTACCGGCAGGTGCTCGCGGCGTTCTCCGGCAGAAAGGTCGTCGTGCGCACGCTCGACGCCGGCGCGGACAAGCCCCTGCCGTTCCTCACGAGCAGCACCGAGCCGAACCCCGCGCTCGGCGTCCGCGGCTACCGCACGTCCTGGCGCAACCCCGAGATCCTCGAGGACCAGCTGACCGCGATCGCGCAGGCGGCCGAGGCGGAGACCGCCGACGTCTGGGTGATGGCCCCCATGATCGCCACGGTCGACGAGACTTCCGCGTTCGTCGAGCGCTGCCACGCGCACGGCCTCGCCACCGCTGGCGTCATGGTCGAGGTCCCGAGCGCGGCCCTGAGCTCCAGCCAGATCCTGCGGCACGCAGCGTTCGCGAGCATCGGCACCAACGACCTCACGCAGTACGCGATGGCGGCAGACCGCATGCTCGGCGAGCTCGCCCCGCTCTCGACCGCCTGGCAGCCCGCCGTGCTGCAGCTCGTCGCGGCGACCTGCCGCGGCGGGGAGCAGAACGACCGGCCGGTCGGGGTGTGCGGCGAGGCCGCGGCCGACCCGGCCCTCGCCGTCGTGCTCGTCGGGCTCGGTGTCGCGACCCTGTCGATGACCGCCCGCGCCCTGCCCGACGTCGCTGCCGTGCTCGGCTCGGTCACGCTCGCGACGTGCCGGGAGCTGGCCGCGCTCGCGACGGGCGCCGACTCGGCCGAGGCGGCACGTCAGGGCGTCCGGTCACGCCTGCCGGTGCTCGACGAGCTCGGGCTCTGAGCGTTCCGGACGCGCCGGGTCCGACTGACCGCGCAGGCTCTCAGCCGGCGTTCTTGAGGTACGCCACGAGGGCGTCGAGCGACGGGCCTGCGGCGGCGTCGTCGCTCGCGAGGACGACCTCGTCGCCGTGGCGCGCGCCGAGCGTCATGACGGACAGGATGCTCGACGTGGGCACCGGGGAGCCGTCCGCGGTCCGGATCGTGACCGCGGCGGGGAGTCCCGCCGCCAGCTTGACGAACAGCGCGGCCGGGCGGGCGTGCAGCCCCTCCGCGATCGCGACGATGACACGGCGTTCGAGCACGAGGACCCCCTGAGTGTGGCGGCGACTGGTCTAGACCACTATAGCGGGTGGGAGGCCTGCGCGACGACGCGCTCGCACACCTCGTGCGTCACGAGCGCGTCCGACGCGTCGAGCAGCCGGCCCGCCCGCACCGCCCCGAGGAACTCCTCGCACATCGCGACGAACCCCCGGTGCACCGTCGGCGGCAGCCACGGCTCGCGTCGGGTCAGGCGCTCGCCGGCAGCGACGTCGACGACGTCCGCGAGGTCGATCACCTGGCGGCGCCGGCCGTCCCCGATGACGTCGAGCACCTCGTGCGCCCCTCCCGCCGTCCAGCTCATGACGCCGGTCGCGAGGCGGCCCTCACCCGTGAACTGCACCGACAGCCGCCGGCAGCGACCTTGGTCGTCGACGTGGGCGGTCGTCACGAGGTCGTCGAGCGGGGACGGGACCAGGAACCGGAGAGTGTCGATCACGTGGATGAAGTCGTCGAGCACCATCTGCCGGGCGGGTCCGGGCGCGTGCGAACGGTGCTTCTGGAGCGACACGACGTCACGGTCGGCCCAGTCGGCGAAGGCACGATAGGCCGGCGCGTACCGCCGGTTGAACCCGACCATGAGCGACACGCCGCGCGCGAGCGCGACGAGCTCCCGCGCGCTCTCGAGATCGAGGGCGAGCGGCTTGTCGACGAGCACCGGCACCCCGGCACGCAGCAGCGTCGCGACGACCTCGGGGTGCGACTCGGATGTCGTGTGCACCAGCGCGGCGTCGAGACCCCCGTCGATGGCCTCGGCCAGCGAGTCGAACCGGTCCGCGATGCGATACGCG
>NZ_DASUIR010000010.1:0-25128 GCF_036279715.1 Cellulomonas sp.
CGGCGACGTCCGCGTGGTAGCGCACGTGCTGGTAGCGATCGGTGACCATGGCCCCGCGCCGGTTCCACCGGCGCCGGCCCACGATGTGCACCTCGGCGGCTGCGAACGCGTTGGCCGTGCGCACGACGGACCCGATGTTCATGTCGTGCGCCCAGTTCTCGATCGCGACGTGGAACGGGTGGCGGCGGGTGTCGAGGTCCGCCACGACCGCCTCGAGCGTCCAGTACCGGTAGCGGTCGACGACGTTGCGGCGGTCGCCGTGCGCGAGCAGGTCCGGGTCGTAGCGGGGTGCGCCGTCGGGCCCGGCGAGATCCGGCCAGGCGCGCGGGCCACCCGGCCACGGGCCGACGCCGACCTCGCCCTCGACGACGGAGCTCTCGTCACCCACCGCCGTCACGTCAGCTCGACCCGCAGCGCCGTCGCGCTCGACCGCGCGCGCTCCCGCGCCTCGGCGACGTCCACGCCGCGGGCGAGCGTCACGGCCACGCGTCGTCGGCCCGCGACGGACGGCTTGCCGAACAGGCGCACCTGCGCGGTCGGCACCGCGAGGGCCGCCTCCACCCCCGAGAAGACCGGCACGCCCGTGCCCTCCGCGAGCACGGCGCACGACGCCGCCGCGCCCTGCCCGTCCCCCGCGCCGAGCCGCAGCACGTCGCCCACGGGCAGCCCGAGCACCGCGCGGGCGTGCAGCGCGAACTCCGAGAGGTCCTGGGACACGAGCGTGACCAGCCCGGTGTCGTGGGGCCGCGGTGACACCTCGGAGAACAGCACGCGGTCGCCGACGACGAACAGCTCGACGCCGAACACGCCCCAGCCACCGAGCGCGTCCGTCACGGTCGCGGCGACGCGCTGGGCCTCGACGAGGGTTTCCGGTGCGAGCGCGGCGGGCTGCCACGACTCGCGGTAGTCGCCGTCGACCTGCACGTGCCCGATCGGCTCGCAGAACGTCGTCCCGCCGACGTGCCGGACGGTGAGCAGGGTGATCTCGGAGTCGAACGCGACGAACCCCTCGACGATGACGCGCGCGGGTGTCCCGTCCGCCGAGCCGGTCGCACGACCCCCGTGCTGCGCGTACTCCCACGCGGAGACGACGTCGTCGTCCACCCGCACGACCGACTGCCCCTTGCCCGACGACGACATGACCGGCTTGACGACGACCGGCAGCCCGAGCTCGCCGACGGCGGTCCGGAGGTCCGCGAGCGAGTCGACGAACCGGTACGGCGACGTGGGCAGTCCCAGCTCCTCGGCGGCGAGCCGGCGGATGCCCTCCCGGTCCATCGTCAGCACCGTCGCGCGGGCGGTGGGCACGACGCGGACCCCGGCGGCCTCGGCCTCGGCCAGCACGTGGGTCGCGATCGCCTCGATCTCGGGGACGACGACGTGGGGGCGCTCGGCGGCCAGCAGTGCGCGCAGCGCGTCGGGGTCGAGCATGTCGACCACGTGCGAGCGGTGCGCGACCTGCATCGCCGGGGCGCCGGAGTACCTGTCGGCCGCGACGACCTCGACCCCGAGGCGCTGCAGCTCGATCGCGACCTCCTTGCCGAGCTCACCCGCGCCGAGCAGCAGGACGCGGGTCGCGCCCGGGGTCAGCGGGGTACCGAGGGTGCCCGGTGTGACGGGCGGCAGGGATGTGGTCATGCGGGCGATTATCCCAGTCGACGGGCCGAGTCGTGCGAGGTCTTCACGTCGCCCGTCGGGTCAGGACACAAGCGCACCCGTACCCTGGTCTGGTGCTCGCACTGACCGCCCTCACCGCAGCCGTGTCCGGCTCCGGTCACCTGGCGACCCTCGGACCCAGCTTCCTCAACCCCGATCATCTGATCGAGTCGTTCGGCGCGTACGCGCTCATCGGCGTCGTGATCGTGGTCTTCATCGAGACGGGTCTGCTGTTCCCGCTGCTCCCGGGCGACTCGCTGCTGTTCACCGCGGGCGCCCTGGTCGCCCAGGACGTCCTGCACTTCCCGCTGTGGCTGCTCTGCCTGCTGCTGTTCCTCGCGGCGTTCGGCGGGGACCAGTGCGCGTACTGGATCGGCCGCACGCTCGGCCCGAAGGTGTTCGACCGGCCCGACTCGAAGATCTTCAAGCGCAGCCACATCGACGAGACGAACGCCTACTTCGAGCGGTACGGCGGCCGGACGATCATCATCGCGAGGTTCATCCCGTTCGTGCGGACGTACGCGCCCGTGGCCGCGGGGGTCGGGCACATGTCGTACCGGCACTACGTCTCGTTCGACGTCGTCGGCGCGCTGCTGTGGGGCGTCGGCGTCACGATGCTCGGCTACGCGCTCGGCAACATCCCCTTCATCAAGGCGAACATCGAGTACCTGCTCATCGGCGTGGTCCTGCTCTCGCTCGTCCCCATCGGGATCAAGCTCGCCCGCTCGTGGCTCGCCGCGCGTCGGGCCCCGGTGGTCGTGGTCGCCGACGAGACCGCCGACGAGCCCGTCTGACGGCTCGGGTTCCCCACCGAACCGAACCACCGACCTGTCCCACCGAGCCGCGAGGACACCATGACCCGCGAGATCCGCAGCTGGCTGACGGACATGGACGGCGTGCTCGTCCACGAGGGGACGGCCCTGCCCGGCGCCGCCGACTTCGTGCGCGCGCTGCGGGACGCCGGCCGGCCGTTCCTCATCCTGACGAACAACTCGATCTTCACGCCGCGTGACCTGCACGCGCGCCTCGCGTCGTCGGGTCTCGACGTGCCCGAAGAGGCGATCTGGACGTCGGCGCTCGCGACCGCGCAGTTCCTCGACGACCAGGTCCCGGGCGGCAGCGCCTACACGATCGGCGAGGCCGGCCTGACGACGGCGCTGTGGGAGGTCGGGTACACGCTCACCGACACCGACCCGGACTACGTCGTGCTTGGCGAGACCCGCACGTACTCGTTCGAGGCCATCACGAAGGCGATCCGGCTCATCAAGGGCGGCGCGCGCTTCATCGCGACGAACCCCGACGTGACCGGTCCGAGCGCCGAGGGGGACCTCCCCGCGACCGGTGCGGTCGCCGCGATGATCACCGCCGCGACAGGTCGCAAGCCCTACTTCGTCGGCAAGCCCAACCCCATGATGTTCCGCTCGGCCCTCAACCGGATCGACGCGCACTCCGAGACGACCGCCATGGTCGGCGACCGCATGGACACCGACATCGTGGCCGGGATCGAGGCCGGCCTGCAGACCTACCTCGTGCTCACCGGCTCCACGCGGGCCGCCGACATCGAGCGCTTCCCGTTCCGGCCGAGCCACGTCGTCGACTCGATCGCGGACCTCGTCTCGCGCGTGTGACCGTCCCCGCGAGCAGCACGGGACGCACCCCGACCCGTCGGCGGCGCGGTCCCGGCTGGATCCCGAACCAGCACGGCGCGTGGGCGATGCTCGTCCTGCCCGTGGTCGTGGGCGCCCTGCGCGTCGGACCGACGTGGCGTCACCTGCTGCTCGGAGTCGCGTGGCTCGCCGCGTATCTCGCGTTCTTCGCGACCGGGCTCTGGCTGCGGTCCGGTCGCAAGGCGCGCTACTGGCCCCCGGTGCGCGCGTACGCGCTGGTCACGGCCGCGCTCGGGCTCGCTCTGCTCTCGAGTCGTCCGGCGCTCGTCACGTGGGGTGTCGTGTACGCACCGCTCCTCGCGGTCAGCCTGTGGCACTCGGTGCGGCGCACCGACCGGTCGCTCGTCAACGACGCGGCGACCGTGGTCGCGGCGAGCGTCATGGTCGCCGTCGCGGCGGGCCTGGGACCGGCGACGCCACACGCCTGGACGTGGCTTCCGGCCGCGACAGACGGAGCCACGTGGGCCGTCACGGGGCTCGTGCTCGCCTACTTCTTCGGCACCGCGCTGTACGTCAAGACGATGATCCGCGACCGTGGCGACCGGCGCCGGTACGTCGAGTCCGTCGGGTACCACGCGCTCGTCTGCGTGCCCGCACTCGCGTGGAGCCCCTGGGCGGGCGTGCTGTTCCTCGCGCTCGCCGTGCGGGCCGCCGTCGTCCCCCGGCTCTGGCCGCACGCCACGCCGCGCAGCGTCGGACTCGGCGAGGTCGGCGCGTCGGTGGCTCTCGCGCTCGTCCTCGTCGCCGTCGGCTGAGCCCAGCGGTCTGGGGTCCGGCTCAGACGGTCGGCGCGCCCGGTGCCGGGGCGTCGCCCGCGCCGAAGCTGACCTGCGGCGCCGCACGCACCGCGAGGTCCTCGGTCTCGAAGTACTCGGCGCGCACGAAGCCGAACGCCCCCGCGATGAGGTTCGCGGGGAACGACTCGACCTTGGTGTTGAGCGTGCGCACGTTGGCGTTGTAGAACCGGCGCCCCGCCGCGATGCGGTCCTCGGTGTTGGTCAGCTCGGCCTGGAGCTGCTGGAAGTTCTCGCTCGCGCGCAGCACGGGGTACGCCTCGGCGACCGCGAACAGCCGTCCGAGGGCCTGCGTGAGCACGTTCTCGGAGGCTGCCTGCTGCGCGGGGGACTGCCCGCCACCCGACGCCGCGGCGCGTGCCCGGCTCACGTCGTCGAACACGCCGCGCTCGTGCGCCGCGTAGCCCTTGACGGTCTCGACGAGGTTCGGGATGAGGTCGTGGCGTCGGTTGAGCTCGACGTCGATCTGCCGCCACGCCTCCTGCACGAGGTTGCGCAGGCGGACGAAGCCGTTGTAGGTGGCGACGGCCCAGATCAGGACGATGACGATGATCGCCACGATGACGAGCAGTGCGATGGTGATGCCGGTCACGAGTTCCCCCGGGTGATTGGGTCGGTCATCGGATCGTAGCCGTGGTCCATCCACACGTGTCGAGGAATCGCACGAGCGACCGCCACGAGCACCCCGAGCCGGCGGGCGAGGGTGTCGGTGTCGGTCGCGCCGTACGCCCACGACAGGATCGAGGTGCCCTCGATGCGTACGCACTCACCGGTCGCGTCGGGGCGCAGGAGACGCTCCATCAGCCGCGGGTTGACGATCGCGTGCGCGACCGCGAGGTCCCGGCTCTCGACGCGCCACGCGCGGTTGAACGCGTCCGACTCGAACTGGATGTCCTGGCCGCCGACGACCTTCGCGAGCTTCGCGCCGAGCCCGTCGGGCGTGAGCTCGACGCTCGGGAGGTACGCGGGCAGGTCCAGCGCGACGACGTGCCGGACGTACGTCGACTGGTTCTTCCCGGAGCCGGTCGTCCAGCGGTAGGTGAACGACGTCGCGGGCATGCCCTCGAAGTGACCGCGCAGTACCTCGGTCGCCCGCCGTGCGTGGCCCTGGCCGAACGGCTCACCCGTCCACCGCTGGGTGAGCGACGGGTCGCTGCCCTCGAACCGCCAGCCGGTCGCGGCCGCCCAGGCCGTGAGCCGCTCGGTCCGCTTGCGCTGGAGCCACCAGGCGCCGACGAGACCGAGCGGGATGCCGACGACGAGCAGGACGAGCCAGAACGACTGGAAGACGTCGGAGCCGCTCGGGACGAGCACGGGACCGCTGCTCAGGCCAGGCCGAGGTCGGTCAGGTCGAACAGGAAGTGGTACGGCACGCCGAGCGCCTCGATCTTCTCGCGTGCTCCGGTCGACCGGTCGACGATCACCGCGACGCCCATGACCTCGGCGCCCGCCTCGCGCGCGGCCTCGACCGCGGCGATGGGGGACGCACCGGTCGTCGAGGTGTCCTCGAGGACCACGACGCGGCGGCCCGCGATGTCCGGGCCCTCGATGCGGCGCTGCATCCCGTGCGCCTTGGCCTCCTTGCGGACGACGAACGCGTCGAGGTCCTGCCCGCGCGATGCCGCGGCATGCAGGAGGGCCGTCGCGACGGGGTCCGCGCCGAGCGTCAGGCCGCCGACCGCGTCGATCTCGGCGGTGCCGAGGCCGACCTCCTCGAGCAGGTCGAGCAGCACGTGCCCGACGAGCGGAGCCGCACGGTGGTGCAGCGTGATGCGGCGTAGGTCCACGTAGTAGTCGGCCTCGCGCCCGGAGGACAGCGTGACCTTGCCGCGCACCACGGCCAGCTCGGTGATGAGGTCGCGGAGCTGCTCGCGCGGCGTCGGCGACAGCTCGGCTCCCCGGGACGTCTCGGTGGTCACAACGACTCGCTCTCGCTCGCGGCGGTGGTCAGACGGTGGCGGTAGTTCCCGAGCGCCCGCACGGCGAACCGCGGCAGCACGCGCGCGATCCCGGACGCCGCCTGGTAGCGCAGGCTCGGGGTCGACAGGACAGCTCCGCGGCGCACGTCGGCCAGCGCGATCGCGACCACCGCATCCGCGTCGAGCCAGGCGATGTCCGGCAGCGCGGTCATGTTGATCCCCGCGCGCTCGTGGAACTCGGTGTGGACGAACCCGGGGCTGACGACGGTCGCCGTCACTCCCGTGCCCTTCAGCTCGACCGCGAGGCCCTCGGTGAACGTCCGCACCCACGCCTTGTGCGCCGAGTACGTGCCCGACGCGAGCAGCGCAGCGATCGACGCGACGTTGAGGATGGCGCCGCGACCCCGCTCGACCATCGCGCCCGCGGCCGCGTGGGAGAGGACGAGGACCGCGTGGACCATGACCGCGATCGCGCGCTCCTCGACGTCCAGGTCGCCGCCGACGAACCGCTGGTTCAGGCCGACCCCCGCGTTGTTGACGAGCAGCCCGACCGGGTGCTCGGTCGCACGCAGGCGCTCCGCGACCCGTTCGACGTCGGCGCGGACAGTCAGGTCCGCGGGGAGGACCTCGACGCGCACCCCTGCGGCGGCACGGAGCTGGCTCGCGAGGTGCTCGAGGCGGTCGGCGTCGCGGGCCACGAGCACGACGTCGTGCTTCGCGGTCGCGAGCTGCCAGGCGAACTCCAGGCCGAGGCCAGCGCTCGCGCCGGTGATCAGTGCGGTTCCCATGCGGCCACCCTACGGACCAGCCCGCCGGTTGTCAGACCCCGGGCCGGGTGTCCTGCAGATCCGCACCGACCGCCCGGTGACGGTCGGTCCGGCTAGCCTGACCGTCATGCGCCTCGCGACCTGGAACATCAACTCGATCCGCTCCCGCGCCGACCGGGCGCTGGCCTTCCTCGAGCGCTCGGGCACGGATGTGCTCGCGCTGCAGGAGACCAAGTGCAAGGACGAGCAGTTCCCGCGGGAGGCCTTCGAGGCCGCCGGGTATGAGGTCGCGACGAACGGCCACAGCCAGTGGAACGGGGTCGCGATCATCTCGCGGGTCGGGATCGCGGACGTCGAGCGGGGCTTCGTCGGGCAGCCCGCCTGGGGTGAGGAGCCGGCCATCGAGGCGCGCGCGCTCGGTGCGACCTGCGGCGGCGTGCGCGTGTGGAGCCTGTACATCCCGAACGGGCGGGAGATCGACAACCCGCACTACGCCTACAAGCTCGAGTGGCTCGAGCGCCTCAAGGAGCAGGCGGCGTCCTGGCTCACGCCCGGGCCCGACGGCGTCGGCGACCCGTCAGCGCAGATCGCGCTCGTCGGGGACTGGAACATCGCCCCGCTCGACGAGGACGTCTGGGACATCGAGGTGTTCGCCGGCCGGACCCACGTCACGCCCGCCGAGCGTGCCGCGTTCGCGGCGTTCGCGACCGCGGGGTACACCGAGGTCACCCGCGAGCACATCCGCGCTCGCACGTTCACGTACTGGGACTACCAGCAGCTCCGGTTCCCACGGAACGAGGGCATGCGCATCGACTTCACGTACGCGTCGCCGACCCTCGCCGCCCGCGTGACCGGCGTGACCATCGACCGGAACGAGCGCAAGGGCAAGGGCGCGTCCGACCACGTCCCGGTCATCCTCGACCTCGCGGACTGAGCTGCGCGGGGCCTCTGAGCCCGTCGAGCCGATCGGGTGGCAGGCTGTGGAACGACCTCTCCCAGCCCGCCCGCTCCGCTAGGTTCGACGCCATGAGCACGCCGCCGACCTGGCCTCTTCCGCAGCCTGAGCGCCCCAACCCGTTCGCGCCGCCCGCCGCGCAGCCGGACGGGACGACCGCCGGGGTGCCGTCACCCTACGGGGCCGGGTACGCGCCGCCGACCGGGTACGACGCGGCACCCACGCCGCCGCCGTCCTGGACGCCCGAGCCCGAGCCCAGCCACGAGCCCCCGTTCGCGCCGGGCTCCGCCTCGACGCCGGGCTACCCGCCCGCGACGCCCGGCTACCCGCAGGCGACGCCCGGCTACCCGCAGGCCTCGGGGTACCCGCCCGCAGCCCCGGGCTACCCGATGGCGGCCCCGGCCTACGGAGCGCCGCAGGGGCAGGGCGCCTACGGCTACCCGCAGGCGCAGTCGCAGGTCCCGTCGTACGGATACGCGCACGGCCAGGGCGCGTACGGCTACCCGGCGCCGCAGTGGGGCAACCCGCAGCCTCCGTGGGACGGCCTCGCGATCGCCTCGATCTCGACGAGCGGCGCCGGGATCGTCCTGATGGGCATCACCGGTCCGGTCGGGATCGGGCTCGGGATCGCGTCCCTCCGCAAGATCCGGCGCACGGGTGCGCGCGGCCGTGGCCTGGCCTGGGCGGGGATCAGCATCGGCATCGTGATGACCCTGTTCATCATCGGGTTCGTGTGGCTCGTCGCCGTCAGCGCCGAGTACGGCTGGAACAGCACGCGCAGCTCGTCGAGGACGTCGACTCCCCTCACCGAGCAGACGCAGGAGCCCATCGGGTTCCTCGCGTTCGACGAGCGGCTGTGGCCGGGCGACTGCCTGGAGGTCCTCCCGTCCGCGGACCTCCTCGACCCGGCGTTCGTCGACTGCGCTACGCCGCATGCCGCGGAGGTCCTCGCCTATGAGGAGTTCCTCGCGTCGCCGTCGTCGGTCGACGAGGCGACCGCGGTCCAGGCGGACTGCAGCGACATCGCCGCGTCGTTCGCGCCAGGCGCGCTCATGGCCCAGGTCGCGGGCTCCAACGTGTGGGCGCCCTCGGACGTCGACTGGCTGAACGGCGTGCGGTCGGGCTACTGCCTGCTGGTGAGCAGCCCTGGAACCTTGACCGGCTCGGCCCTCGACGGGACCCTCGCCGGCGAGTCGCCGCAGGTGCAGTCCTGACCGCCTGGTCCGACCCTGACGGCTCGTCGAACGAGCCGTACTACGCGCCGGGCTGGCAGGCTCCGCGGGTGCCGCTCGAGCCGCTCGCAGTGGCCTCGGTCGTCACCGGAGCACTCGCGCTGGGGCCGGTCGCAGGCGTGCTGGGGTTCCTCGCGCTGCGCCGGATCCGTGCGCGCGGCACCCGCGGCCGCGGGCTCGCCTGGATCGGGCTCGCGCTCGGCGTCGTCGGCACCCTCGTGCTCGTCGGCGTCCTCGTCGGGACGGCGCTCACGGCCCGCAACCAGCGCCCGCTCCCGGCGGACGTCACGGCGCCCCGCGAGGCCCACGCGCGCCAGCTCGTCACAGGCAGCTGCGTCGACCCGCTGCCGACCGGCGCGGAGGTCGACGCCGTGCGGGTCGTGCCGTGCGGCGATCCGCACGCAGCCCAGGTCGTCACGGAGTACGCGTTCGACGACGCCGCCGTCTGGCCCGGTCAAGCCGCGGCGGACGCCCGGGTCGCGGCATCGTGCGACCTGACCCCGACCGAGCGGGACGCCGGCGTGCGTGCGGTCGCCTGGGCGCCCACCGCAGCCTCGTGGGCCCGCGGGGACCGGCTCGGCCTGTGCCTGGCCACCACCGACGCAGGCAAGCTCACCGGGTCGTTCCTCGACGGGACGGTCCACCTGCCCTGACGGACGCTGGTCTCAGCGGATGACCGTCGCGTCCAGGGCCGAGTCCGTGGCGTCCCGCGCGACGACGAGCGTGAACCGACCCGGCTCGGCCGTCCACGCGTGCGTCGCGGAGTCCCAGTGCTGGAACGCGCGTGCCCGCACGAGGACCTCGGCGGTCGTGGTCTGGCCCGGGTCGGCGGTGACGACCGCGGAGCCCGCGAGCCACCGCAGGGGGCGGTCGACCGTCAACGACTCGCGCGCCAGGTACACCTGGACGACCTGACGGCCCGTGCGCTCGCCCGTGTTCGTCACGTCGACGCTCACCCGCACGCTGCCCGACGCCGCGACCGCACCCGAGTGCACGCCGGCGTCCATGATGCGCACGGCGTCGTACGACCACGTCGTGTACCCGAGCCCGAACCCGAACGGGTACGCGGGCTCGATCCCGGCGCGCAGCCATGCCCGGTAGCCGATGTGGATGCCCTCGTCGTACCGCACGACGCCGTCGTGGGGCGTCACGTCGAGGACCGGCACGTCCGCCTCGGTCTTCGGCCACGTCGTCGGCAGGCGCCCGCCGGGCTCGGCGGCGCCGGTGAGGACGTCGGCGAGCGCGTGGCCGTACTCCTGGCCGCCGAACCACGTGAGCAGCACCGCGGCGACGTCGTCGCGCCACGGCATCACGACGGGCGAGCCCGAGTTCACGACGACGACCGTGCGCGGGTTGACCGCCGCGACCGCGGCGACGAGGTCGTCCTGACGGCCGGGCAGGCGCAGGTCGCTGCGGTCGAAGCCCTCGGACTCGACCTTCTCGTTCGTCCCGACGACGACCACGGCCACGTCGGCCGTGCGGGCGGCCTCGACGGCCTCGGCGATGAGCGCGTCGGTCGACTCGACGACGGGCCGCCAGCCCGCCGTGAAGCCCAGCACCTCGGCCAGGTCGGAGCCGTCGGGCATCGACGGGATGCCGGTGAGCGGGTGGGTCCAGTGCAGCCGGTAGGTGCGGCCGGCCTCGACCTCGACGCGGACGGTCGTGCTCGGCGGGGCCATGAGCGCCGCACCGAAGTCCTCCGGTGCGACCAGGAGGTCCGCCTCGAGCACGACGGTGCCGTCGACCTCGAGCGTGGTGCTGCCGATCACGGACCAGCCGAGCTCGATCGGGCCAGACTCGGGCGCGGTGTAGTCGGTCAGGACCTCGAACGTGTGCGCGACCGGCGCGTTGCCGAGCCACATGAGGTCCGTCGCCTGCCGGACCTCGTCGAGCACGACGCCGCCGTCGGCCGCGAGGAACCTCGTGCGGACGCCGGGCGCACCGGTCTCAGGGTCACGTACGTCGTCGAGCGCGAACGGCAGGACGCCGTCGTGCACGAGGGCGCCCGTGGCGAAGGTGATCGTCGCGTCGGGGAGCGCGGCGCGCAGCCCGTCGAGGGGCGAGACCGTCGAGACCGGGACGACCGTCGCGGAGCCGCCGCCCTGGGTGCGCGGGCGCAGCGCGCTCTGCCCGAGGACCGCGATCGTCGCCGGCGCCGGGGAGGTCGGCGTGCCGAGCGGCAGCACGCCGTCGTTGCGCACGAGCACGATGGCGCGCGTCTCGGCCTCGCGGGCGAGCGCGATGTCGGCCGGGTCGGTGCCGACGGTCGCCTCGTGGTCCGAAGCCGGGAGCGTCGGGACGGGGACGGCCGGGTCGAACCCATCGAGCGCGCCCAGGCGGGCCGCGAGCACGAGGATCCGGTGCACCTTGTCGTCGACGACCTCGACCGGGATCTCGCCGGCCTCGACCGCCGCGACCAGGGCGTCGCCCCACGGCCCGTCCGGCCCGGGCATGACGACGTCCTGGCCGGCCGCCGCGGACGCGAGCGAGCGCACGGCCGTCCAGTCGGAGATGACGACGCCGTCAAAACCCCACGTGCCCTTGAGCGGCTCGGTGAGCAGCGGGTGCTCGGTCATGGTCGTGCCGCCGACGGCGTTGTACGCGCTCATGACGCTCCAGGCGCCCGCGTCGACCACGGCGCGCTCGAACGGCACGAGATACAGCTCGTGCAACGCCTGCTCGGACACCTCGACCGACGCGGTGAACCGGTCGGTCTCGAAGTCGTTCGCGACGTAGTGCTTGGGGCACGCGGCGACGCCGTGGTCCTGCAGACCGCGGACGAACGCCTCGGCGATCTCGGCGGTCAGCAGCGGGTCCTCCGAGTACGCCTCGAAGTGCCGGCCGCCGAGCGGGCTGCGGTGCAGGTTGATGGTCGGGCCGAGCACCACGCCGACACCCTTGCGGCGGGCCTCGTTCGCCGCCGCCACACCGTAGCGGTAGGCGATCTCGGGGTCCCAGGTCGCCGCGAGCGCGGTCGCGCTGGGCAGGTTGAGCGAGGGGTCGCGCTCGTCCCAGACGGCGCCGCGGACGCCCGAGGGGCCGTCGGAGACGACGACCGTGCGCAGCCCGACGGCAGGCTCGGCGTGCAGCGACCAGAAGTCGGCGCCGGTGAGCAGGCGGACCTTCTGAGCCAGCGTGAGCCGGGCGACGAGCTCGCCGATCCGGGGGTCCGGGGTGCTGCCAGCCATCATCGACCTCGTCCTGTCGTCGCCGTCGTCGTCATCTCGGGCTTGTGCTTACCAGGCGGTCGGGAGCGAGTCCATTCCAGGACCGGGGAAAAGAAGCCGTCAGGCATCCGCGACGAGGAGCTCGGCGAGCGTCGCCCGGAGCACCGCCGCCATGTCGACGCTGTCCCGGTCGAGCAGCCACTGCACCTGCAGGCCGTCCATCAGCGCGACGAACGCGCGCCCCGCGGCGTCGGGCTCGATGCTGGGCCTCAGCTGACCTGCCGCCCGCGCACCCTCGAACCCGCCCACGCACTGCCCGACGAAGCGCGCGTACCGCGCCACGAAGAAGCCGTGCGCGGGATGGTCCGCCGCCGTCGACTCGGCGGAGAGCACGCAGTACAGCTCGACGATGCCCGGCCGCGTCGCGTTGAACGCCACGAGCTCGACCATGCGCCGCAGCAGCTCGACGCCCTGGAGATGGTCGAGGCCGAACCGCTCCGCGTCGACCTCGTCACGGTGCTCGAGGACCGCGAGCAGCAGCGTCTGCTTGGCCGGGAAGTGGTGCAGCAGGCCGGGGTGGGAGATGCCGACCCGGGTCGCGATCTCTCGCAGCGACGCCGCGCGGTAGCCGACCTCGCCGAACAGCGCGGTCGCCTCGTCGAGGATCAGCTGACGCCGGGCCCGACCGTTCGCGTAGCCGCGGACCACGAGCTCAGTCACGTTCCCTCGACCCCTCACGTTCGACCCGACAGCGAGCACGAGGGTAGCGCTCGCACCCCTCGGCCGACCGTGTTCTCACCACGGCTGGGCGCGCACCGCGGCGCCGTGACCAGCGGCTACTCGCCCGGGAAGACGACTCCGACCTGGCGGCGGACCTCGTCGGCGGTCTCGAGCGTCGCGATCGTCTCGTCGAGCGGCAGCAGCGGCGACTCCGTGAGCCCCTCGGTGACGTACCGCGCGAGGGCCGCCGCCTGGAAGCAGAGGCCCGCGTGGCCGAGGATCCGGTTGTCGTCCCACGTCACCCGCTGCTCGCCGGCGACGAGGGTCACGCTCGTCGGTGTGAACGACTTGGGACCGAGCTCGACGCGGGCCCGCGAGCCGGCGACGGTCCCGGTCTGCGCGGTCTCGGCGAGCATCGTCGTGAACAGCTCGGCGTGCGCGTCGCCCGGGTAGCTGAGCTGGATCGCGGTCTGCGCGTCGACCCCCGTCGCGGCCAGGACGCCCGCGGCCTGGATCGCCGTCGGGCGCAGGCCGAGGCCGGCGTGACGCGCGACGAACGCCGCGAACGCGAGGGGGTAGATGCCGAGGTCGAGGAGCACGCCGCCCCCGAGCTCCGGGTTGAGCAGGCGGTGGGTCGGCGCGGGCTGCGACCGCAGGCCGAAGTCCGAGGTGATGCGGTGCACGTCGCCCAGCGCGCCGTCCTCGAGCAGCTGGCGGATCACGTCGGTGTGCGGCAGGTACCGCGTCCACATGGCCTCCATCGCGAAGACCCCGGCCGCGCGCGCCGCCGCGACGACCTCGCGCGCCTCGCCCGCGTTGCGGGTGAACGCCTTCTCGACGAGCACGTGCTTGCCTGCGGCGATCGCGAGGAGCGCCTGCTCGCGGTGCTCGCTGTGCGGGTTCGCGACGTAGACGACGTCGATCTCCGGGTCCTCGACGAGCTGGGCGTACGAGTCGTACGAGCGCTCGATGCCGTGCGTCGCGGCGAAGGCCGCGGACCGCTCGACCGACCGCGACGCGACCGCGACGACCCGCTGGCCCGTGTTCGCGAGCACCGTCGAGGCGAAGGTCCCCGCGATCTTGCCCGGCGCGAGGATGCCCCAGCGCAGCACAGGCGCGTCCCGCGGGTCCGGGAAGCGCGGGGTCGGGAGGGCCGTCGGTGCGGGTGCTGTCGTCATGCCCCCAGACGCTACCGGGCGCTCCCGAGGTAGACCGCCAGGCCCTCGACGACGAGCGCGTGGTCGTCCTGCTGCGGCAGCCCGGAGATGCCGACGACCCCCACGAGCTGCCCGTTCACGCGCAGCGGGAAGCACCCGCCGTGCGCCGCGTAGCGCTCGGGGTCCAGCTCGGCCCGGGTCTCGAACGTGCCGCCCTCGACCCGGTACCTCGTGCCGACCGCGAACGACGAGTGGCCGTAGTGCCGGACGACCGCGGCCTTGCGGCCGAGCCACCAGTCGTTGTTCGGTGACGTGCCCGGCAGCGCACGCTGGAAGACGGTGTGCGGACCGCCGGACGTGTCGACCTCGACCCGCACGACGACCGGCAGGCCGCGCGACTCCGCCAGGTCGGCGAGAGTCGCGCCGAGGCGTGCCGCGTCCTCGTAGGTCAGGTGCGGCAGGGCCAGCCTGTCCTCCTGGTCGAGCAGCTCGGCGAGGAGTGCGGGGTCGGAGAACGGGACGGTCCCAGGGGCGTCGGTCACGCGACCGACGCTACCGGACGAGCCACCACCGCGAGCGTGAGGCCGGCCGCGCCGTCGTCGGACCGGTCGACCCGGACGGTGTCGCCGTCACGGACCTCGCCGCCGAGCAGCATCCGGGCGAGCCGGTCGCCGATCTCGCGCTGCACGAGCCGACGCAGCGGCCGGGCGCCGTACGCCGGGTCGAAGCCCTCGATCGCGAGCCACTCGCGCGCCGCCGGGGTCACGTCGAGCGTGAGCCGGCGCTCCGTCAGGCGAGCGCCCAGCGCCTTGACCTGGATCTCGACGATGCGGCTGAGCTCGTCGAGGGACAGCGGGTCGAAGAGCACGACGTCGTCGAGGCGGTTGAGGAACTCGGGCTTGAACGCGGCGTGGACGGCAGCCATGACGGCGTCGCGCTTGGCGGCGTCGTCCAGCATCGGGTCCACCAGGAACTGCGAGCCGAGGTTCGACGTGAGCACGAGGATCACGTTGCGGAAGTCGACCGTGCGGCCCTGGCCGTCGGTGAGGCGCCCGTCGTCGAGCACCTGCAGCAGGATGTCGAACACCTCGGGGTGCGCCTTCTCGACCTCGTCGAACAGGACGACCGAGTACGGCCGGCGTCGCACGGCCTCGGTCAGCTGGCCGCCCTCTTCGTACCCGACGTACCCAGGGGGTGCACCGACCAGGCGCGCGACCGAGTGCTTCTCGGAGTACTCGGACATGTCGATCCGGACGATCGCGCGCTCGTCGTCGAACAGGAAGTCCGCGAGCGCCTTCGCGAGCTCGGTCTTGCCGACGCCCGTCGGGCCGAGGAACAAGAACGAGCCCGTCGGCCGGTCGGGGTCGGAGATGCCGGCCCGGGCGCGGCGGACCGCGTCGGACACCGACGCGACGGCGGCGCGCTGACCGATGAGCCGCTGGCCGAGCACGTCCTCCATGCGCAGCAGCTTGGCGCTCTCGCCCTCGAGCAGGCGCCCCGCGGGGATGCCCGTCCAGGCGGACACGACCTCGGCGATCTCGTCGGGACCGACCTTCTCGGCGATCATCGGCTCGGGGACCGGGCCGATCGCATCCTCGACGCCGGCCCGCTGCTCGCGCGCCTCGGCCTCGGCGATCTCGCGCTCGACCGCAGGGATCTCCCCGTACAGCAGGCGGGAGGCGGTCGCGAGGTCGCCGTCGCGCTGCGCCTTGTCCGACTCGATGCGCAGCTCGTCGAGCTTGGCGCGCAGGTCGCCGACCCGGTTGTGGCCCGCACGCTCGTTCTCCCAGCGGGCGGTCAGCGAGGCGAGCTCCTCCGCACGGTCCGCGAGGTCCGCGCGCAGCTTCCCGAGCCGTTCGCGGGACGCGTCGTCGTCCGCGTTCTCGAGCGCGAGCTCCTCCATCTTCAGGCGGTCGACCGCGCGGCGGAGCTGGTCGATCTCGACCGGCGACGAGTCGAGCTCCATGCGCAGCCGGCTCGCGGCCTCGTCGATGAGGTCGATGGCCTTGTCGGGGAGCTGGCGCCCGGAGATGTAGCGGTCCGAGAGGGACGCGGCGGCGACGAGCGCGGCGTCGGAGATCGCGACCTTGTGGTGCGCCTCGTAGCGCTCCTTGAGGCCGCGCAGGATCGCGATGGTGTCCTCGACGCTCGGCTCGCCCACGAAGACCTGCTGGAACCGGCGCTCGAGCGCAGGGTCCTTCTCGATGTGCTGACGGAACTCGTCGAGCGTCGTCGCGCCCACGAGGCGCAGCTCTCCGCGCGCGAGCATGGGCTTGAGCATGTTGCCGGCGTCCATCGAGCCCTCGGCCGCGCCGGCCCCGACGACCGTGTGCAGCTCGTCGATGAACGTGACGATCTCGCCGTCCGACGACTTGATCTCCTCGAGGACGGCCTTGAGCCGCTCCTCGAACTCGCCGCGGTACTTGGCGCCCGCGACCATGGCCGCGAGGTCGAGCGAGACGAGCCGCTTGCCACGCAGCGACTCGGGCACGTCACCCGCGACGATGCGCTGCGCGAGGCCCTCGACGACGGCGGTCTTGCCGACGCCGGGCTCGCCGATGAGGACGGGGTTGTTCTTGGTGCGCCGCGACAGGACCTGCACGACGCGGCGGATCTCGGCGTCGCGGCCGATCACGGGGTCGAGCTTGCCGTCCTTGGCGGCGGCCGTGAGGTCGACGCCGTACTGCTCGAGGGCCTTGTACGTGCCCTCGGGGTTGGGGCTCGTGACCTTGCCCGACCCGCGCACGGTCGGCAGCGCGGCCAGGAGGGCGTCGCGGGACGCGCCGTGGGTGCGCAGAGCGTCGGCAACGCCCGAGCGGCCCGCGGCGATGCCGAGCAGGAGGTGCTCGGTGGACACGTAGTCGTCGCCGAGCGCGCGCGCCTCGGAGGACGCGGCCTCGATCGCGGTCGAGGTCGCGCGCGAGGCGGTCGGCTGCGCGACGGCGGACCCGCTCGCTGCGGGCAGCGCCACCAGGGCCGCCCGGACCGCCCGGCCCAGGGCACCCCGGTCGGCACCGACCGCGTCGAGCAGGCCGTTGGCCACCCCGCCCTCCTGCGCGAGCAGCGCGTTCAGCAGGTGCGCGGGCTCGAGCTGGGGGTTGCCCGCGGCGGACGCCTGCTGGATGGCGTCACCCAGGGCCTCCTGCGACTTGGTGGTGAGCTTGGCGTCCACTCGTCCTCCGGTCCGATGATCGATGATCGGGTTCTGTGAGCACGAACCTGACCGAAGTTGAGTGTATTCCGCTCAAGTCTTGCGTGCCCTCACTCGAGGACGAACGTGACCTCCAGGACGACCTGGTACGCCGAGATCCGGCCGTCGGTCACTTCGACCTTCTGGTCCTTGACCCACGCGCCCGAGATGTTGCGCAGCGTCGTCGCTGCCTTCTCGATGCCGCCGCGGACCGCATCCTCGAAGCTCGTCTCCGAACGTGAGCTGATCTGGGTGATGCGTGCCACCGATCCCATGGCGTCCTCCTCGTCGAGTCGTTCCCGGACCACCCAGCCTCCGCCGCTCCGCGTCGACCCGCAATCGCTGCGCGGCCCGCGCCCGGAACCCGCGCGCGTGCGACGATCACGTATGGCCGACGACGACGTCACCGCACCAGCCCCCGACGCGTTCCCCGACGTGCTCGGCGACGGGTGGACCGCCCGCACGCTGCAGCTGCGGCCCGACGCGCAGGGACAACCCGTCGCGACCCTCGTGCACCTCGAACCCACCGGGCCGGCGCCGCGGCGTGCCGTCCTGTACGTCCACGGGTTCGTCGACTACTTCTTCCAGGCGCACGTCGGCGACGCGTTCGCCGCGCGCGGGTACGACTTCTACGCGCTCGACCTGCGGGACTACGGGCGGTCGATCCGGCCGGGGCGCGAGCCGAACTTCGTGACCGAGCTGGCCGCGTACAGCGAGGAGATCGACGCCGCCGTCCGGCTGCTGCGGGCCGACCACGACCAGCTCGTGGTCGTCGGGCACTCGATGGGCGGGCTGGTCACGTCGCTGTGGGCAGACGCGCGTCGCGGCGCCGGGGTCGTCGACGCGCTCGTGCTCAACAGCCCGTGGCTGGACCTGCGCGGGTCGTGGGTCGAGCGGGTGCCCGTGACGCGGCTCGTCGACGTCGTCGGACGGTTCGTACCACGGCTGCGGGTCGGCGCGCTCGGGCAGCACTACGGTCCCGCGCTGCACTCGGGTACCGGCGGGGAGTGGGACTACGACCTCGCCTGGAAGCCGTTGCTGGGCTTCCCGGTCCGCGCCGGCTGGCTGCGCACGATCCGCCGCGGGCACGCGCGGGTCGCCCGCGGGCTGGCCGTCGACTGCCCTGTCCTCGTCCTGTCGTCGGACGCCTCTGGGCCCGACGACCGGTGGCACGACGCGCTCGTGACGACCGACAGCGTCCTCGACGTCGCGCACATCGCCGCGCGCGCCCCGCTGCTGGGCCCCGACGTGACGTACGTCCAGGTCGCCGGCGGCGCGCACGACCTCGCGCTGTCCCCCGCGCCGGCCCGCGACCGCTACCTCGACGAGGTGCTCGGCTGGCTCGACGAGCGGCTCGGCTGATCCTTCCCCTCCCCGGCTACAGCCCGACCACGACCCGCTCGCCGCGCGTACGGACGAGCTCCGCCGCCGACGCGATGATCTTCGCGGCGAGCTTCGTCGAGACCCCGGGCAGCGCTGCGACGAGCTCGGCGTCCGCCCGGGCCAGCGCGGCGATGTCGCGGACCCCCGCGGCGCGCAGCTGGGCGGCCCGCGTCTGACCGACGAACGCGACGTCCGTGACCGGGGCATCGACGGTCAGCCGGGTGGCAAGGGCCGGCGCCCCGCGCACCGGGGTGGCGAGCACCCGGTCGACCGCTCGGAACTGCGGCAGGGACACGGTCTGCGCCCGGCGCAGCGGGACGCCACCCAGGCGCACGCGCGCGGTGCCGCACGTCGGGCACGGCGTGACGCTGGCCGCCCGACCGGCGTCCGTCACGGCGGTCTTGCCGTGCGTCGCCGGTCCGTGCTGCCCGCACTCCTGGCAGTAGCAGACGTCGCCGTCCTCGCTCGTCGGGGTCACCGGGCACAGGCCGCCGGGCGGGACGGGCACCGGCGCCGGCACCCCGCGGTCGAACGTGACCGAGACGTCCGTCAGGCTCAGCTCGCCGGGCGCCTCCGAGGTGAAGTAGAGCCCCACGTCGGTCGGTGCCCCGACCGCCAGGGTGAGCTCCGCGAGGTGCACGACGGCGCCGGGCGGCAGCGCGACCCGCAGCTGCGCCTCGACGGCGCCGACCGGGACCGCACCCGAGGCGGCCCGCGCGTCGAGGTCGAGGACGTCGAGCGGCAGCCGCACCGGGGTGCCGACCGACAGCCCGGTCTCGTCCCCGAACGTCAGCTCGACGGCGGCTCCGGGCTCACCGCTCGCGGCCGCCGTCACGACCAGGTCGAACCGGTCGCCCGCGACGACCCCCACGAGCTGGCTGACGTCGGACGCCACGGCCCCGCCGTTCGACAGGGTCACCCCGTCGTCGGCGCGCATCACGGTCGTCGAGGCGGCGGCGGGCTGCCACGTCGAGGTCGCCACGTCGGTCGAGCCGCTGAGCGTGACCCGGTCGACGAGCATCCGACCCTCGGGCGTGAAGAACTGCACCTCGGCCTGCGTGGCACCGGCGGGCGCCACGAGGACGACCTCCTGGCGGGGGACGCGGTCGAGCGAGGTGCGCTTCTCCAGGTCGAGCAGCGGGACCGGGACACGGTCGGTGCGCTCGGTCGAGCACGCGTCGCCCCGCCAGATCACCTGCGCCCGGGCGCCGTCGACGAAGGCCACGCCGTCGAACCCGAACCGGTATCGCGCGCCCCCGACGACGGGCACGACCTGTGACATCGACGACTGGGTGGTCGCCGGGACAGGCCGCGGCGTCACGACCTCCTTGCCGGGCGCAGCGTCGTGCAGCAGTCTGACGCTCTGCTTGAGCGTCGAGCTCCCGAGGAGCGCGAGCACCTCGCCCGTCGCCGGCAGGCTCACGGGTCGCACCGTGCCCGCCGTGAGCTCCCACTCGGCGGGCAGCGCGTCCCCGAGCGTGAGCAGCTCGACCGAGGGGTCGTCGAAGCGCGCGACCGTCGCATGGGTCCCCGTCGGGCTCACGGCGACGGCGAGCGCCCCCTCGCCGGGCGGCACCGAGATGTCGGGGTCCGGGAGCATCCGCCGGGCGGTGACGTCCAGGACGGCCACGGTGCCCTCGCGGGCGATGACGGCGAGCGCGCCCTGCGGGTCGAGCGCCCAGGCGCGGGCCGGGTCACCGGCGGCGAGCCGGACCTCCGTGAGCGTCGACAGGTCGGTGGCGCGCAGGTAGCGGACGCGGTCCTCGGCCAGCACCAGCACGACGTCGACGGACGGGCAGGCGACGTCGACCGCGTCGGCCACGGCGTCGACCCCGAGGCGGTCTCCCGCGGCGAGCGCCGCCCGGTCGGCATAGGACCACACGCGTTCTGCTGCGGCGCCCGTCCCGGTGGCGGTGCCCACGACTGCCGGCGTCCCGGTGAGCAGCACGACCCGGCCGTCGGCGCCGCCCGCGAGCGCGAGCGGGAGGCCCGGCACCTCGTCGTGCGGCTGACTGTCCCAGTCGAGCGGGGATCCCCCCGCGGCCGCGATGAGCGCCTCCCAGTCGACGTGGCGCAGGACGGTCGTGGTGCCGGCCGACTCCGCGGAGACGCCGCCCGCGAGGTACACGCCGCGACCGTCCGCCGCGGGCACGATCGCCATCGTCGGCTCGGGCACCGGGACGGACGCACCGACGGACCGGCCCGTCGCGACGTCGAGCAGCTGCAACCACGAGCCGTCGACGCTGCCCCCGGCCGCGACCTCGGGCGTCGTCCCCCAGACGAGGGTCGCGACGAGGAGCCTGCGGCCCGTGGGGTCGAGCGCGAGGGCCGTCGGCTCGGACATGCCGGCGGGGGCGTCGACGGCGACGTCGAGGTCGCTCTGGCCGGAGAGCACGTCGAACACGACGAGCCGCGTGCTGGTCCGGCTGGCCGCGCCGTCGGGGCCGACGGTGGTCCTGCTGCCGACCGTGAGCGCGCGGGCCCCGTCCGCGCCGAACACGCATGCGCGGGCGTCGTACCCGTCGGACGGGTCGGGTGTGAGGTCGCGCGACCGCCGCACCGTGGTCCCCACGCGGTACCAGCTCGCGAAGTCGCCGTTGGCCACGTGCTCGCCGCCGCCCGCTGTCGCACCCCCGCCCGCGGCCGCGAGCGCGGTGTTGACGGCTCCGGCGACGTCGGGGAAGTCGAGGCCGAAGTCGACGGCCCCCGACGCCGCGAACCGCTGCACCGACACCCCGACCTCGGTGCCGCCGGCGCCGACCCGGAGCTCGAGCGGCAGGTGGAAGCCGGTCGTGGCGTGCCGGAGCCGCAGCGCCGCGGCGAGCCCGGGTCCTGTCGGGGCCGGAGGCGTCGTCACGGTGCCGGCCGACGCCGCACGCCACGACAGCCCGCCGTCGCGCGTCCCCTGCAGCGCAGGCCCCACGCCAGCGCTCGGTTCGGGCGCCGGCCCGACCCCCACGCTCCACGCTGCCGACCCGGTGCGCGCCTGCACGACGAGCCACACCCGCCGGCCCGCGGCGACCTCGACCTCGCGCGGCAGCGCGACGTTGACCCACGTCGGCGAGCCGGCATCGTCCCGCGTGAGGGCGACGTCCGCCGGGTGCGGGAGCAGCGACGCGCTCCCGGGCTTGCCGTCGAGGTCGACGACGAGGTCGACGGCCAGCGTCACGGCGGCGGTGACCGCGGTGAGCAGCAGGTCCACGCTCGTGGCGACCACGGTGCCCGCCGGGACGAGCGCCTGCGCGAGGGACTGACCCGCCGCCACGACGACCAGCTCGGTCGCCGTCGCCGCGGTGAGCGCGCCGTGCACGACGCGGGTCGCGGCGAACGCCCCCTGCACGCGCCCGGTCGTCGCGCCCTCGACAGCGACCATGCCGGGCGGCACGCTGACCGCCAGCACCCCGCCACCGGCGACCGGCGCGCCGTCGAACCGGTAGGCCGCCTGCACGGTCCGCACGCCGTCCGGTGCCGCGGACGCCGCCAGGGTGAGGTCGATCGCGAGGTCCACGTCGAGCCGCGCGATCGAGTCGGAGTGGAGGACGAACGGCACGACCCAGCAGCCGTTCTCGACGTCGAGCTCGGGGAGCATCCCCTGCAGCACGTCCGAGAAGTCGGGCGTCGTCACCGGTTCGACGAGGTCGCCGCGGTGCGTGAAGAACACCGGCCCGCCCTCGACCGCGACGGTGACGCCGCTCGGCGGCGACGAGACCCGCAGGACGGACACATCGGCGCCCGCGCGCGGCATCCGCAGCCCCGTCACGGTGAGCCCGGGCAGGTCCGCCGCGTTCGTCAGGGTCATCGGGGCGCCACCGCTGAAGCCACCCAGGGTGTCGACGCCGAGGAACCCTCCGCCGATGTCGACGAGCAGCGGGGAGCCGACGAGACCCGACCCGGTCAGGGCAGCGAGCCGGCGCCGGGCGTGCAGGTCGATCTCGACCGCCGCTGTCGTGACGACCTTCGTCGCGCCGCGGTCCCCCGCACCCGAGCCCGCCCGGAACGTCAGAGTCTCCAGGAACCGTCCCGTCGGGTCGGTGCTCACGGGCGTCAGGGTCAGGACGGCACGCGTCACGACCGCGCCGACCGGCAGCCGGCGCAGCACGAGCCGCTGGTCGCGCTCGAACGGGAGCTGCCCGCCCGCATGCCTCGCGCGGACCTGCATCGTGCGCCTCCTCCTCGTCGAGTCCTGCGCCTGCGCCCGGGGCTGTGCCCGTCAGGCCTTCAGCAGCACCATGAGCTTGAGCTCGCGCTCGAACCGCCCCTGGACGTCGTCGCCCTCGGTGGACAGGGCGTCGGGGTCGATGACCGGGCTGCTCGGGTCGTTGATGTACGCGCGGGCCCGGGCGTCGTCGCCGGGGTCGTGCGGCGTGGGGGGCTTGAACCACACGGCCGTGCGGTTGTTGTCGAGGTGCTGGACGAACACGTTCGCCGGCTGCGGGAACCGCACGGGCGGCGTCGTGGCGTCCACGTAGTTGACCGTCTTGCGCGGCTGGACGATGAACAGCATGTCGTTCCAGTCGCCCTGGTCCTTGAGCCGCTTCACGCTGTGCTGCTCGGAGCAGCACCGCTCGAACCACGGCGAGTGGCAGTACTGGTCGTCGTTGAACCGGTCGTTCGGGGCCTTGAAGAACGCCTTCCAGAACTCCGTCTCGAGGTCGTCGAGGCTCGTCGTGTCGGTGTACGGCACCTTGTACCGCGTGAGCATGTCCGCGAACGGGATCCCGATCTCGGGGCCGTCGGGCGGCTGGATGTCGATCGAGCGACGACCGCCGCTCGCGGTCGGCACCCGCACGCGGCGCTCCTCGCGGTTGACGAGGTAGAACGTCGCGAAGGACGCGCGCGTCTCCTCGTCCTCGTGGCACGCGACCTCGAAGTACTCGAGCTTGTAGAGGTCGACGAGCGGCATCGTGCCGAGGCCGTGCTCGATGATCGTGGGCTCGTCGGCCTTGACCACCTTGAAGAGCTGCTGGTAGCCGGTGCGCCCGCGGACGTCGTCGAGCACGCGCTTGGTGACCTCGGCGGTGAGCGCAGCGAGGTCCTTGCCCTCGAGGTGGGCCGCGTCGTCGGCGTTCGCGACGTGGGTCACCGAGGCCGCGGCCGCCTGGGAGCTCGCCTCGATGTCCGCGTGGATCTTGCGCTGCATGTCGTTCCACGCGTCGGCGGTGAGGATGTCACCGGGCGCCTGCTCGACGTACGGCACGGTGGTGTCGGTCATGGTGTTCCTTCCTCGTCCGGGCGGGGCCCGTCCTGGTGGGTGCGGTGCTCGGAGACGGCCGGGGTGGCCCGGTCCCTCGTGACGATGGCGCGGACGCCGGCTGCCTTGGCCGCGGCGACCCCGACCGGGCCGGGCGCCAGCAGCTGGTCCGCGAGGGTGGGCAGGTCCGGCCCGAGGACGACGGCGCGGGCACTCTCGAACCGCGCGCCCGGCATCGACACCTCGACGTCGTAGATCTCCGGGCCGACGAGCCGTGCGGAGACCCGGATGTCGTTGCCGTACGTGCCCGGCTCGGCGGCCGCGATCTCGACGAACCGCGGGGCCAGTCCCGGTCCGGTGACATACAGGCGCGCGACGTCGTTCGACCGGCCGAGCGTCAGCGGGGTCGGGTCGCGGAAGGGCAGCGTCACCGCGGTCCACCCGAGGGGGACGACGGGCACGTCCTTCGCCTCGACGAGCCTCGACTCGAGGTTGATCCGCCGGACCAGGCGGTCGGGGTCGAGCTCGGGCTCGGTGACGACGCCCGCGATGCGCTCGGGCTCGGCCGCGCCGAACCGCGCCTCGTCGAAGACGCGCCCGAACCGGGGGTCCAGGTCGCGCGGCAGGTTCACCTCGAAGGTGCCGGCAGCGTGGGAGTCCCACGTGACCCGCACGTGCGCCGTCGCGGACCGGGTCGCCGACCCCCCGAAGACCGCCGGGACCTCGGTCGGCGCGAACCGGCTCACGTCGAAGACGGCCTCCTCGGTGCACGGCTCCCCCGCGAACCGGTCCGTGTCGACGACCGCGGAGTCGAACCGCGCGGCACGGCACTCGGTCCAGCTCCAACGGTTGCGGCCCCGGCGCACGGTGAGCGCGGCGCGCGCGCCCGGCGCGGGGTGCTCGGGCACGACGTGGACGAGCTCGGGGGCGAGCACGCGCGTCAGCCCGCGTTCGACCACCGTCGCGGTGACCCCGCCCGCGTCGGTGGGTTCCAGGACGAGGCTCCCACCGGCCCCGATGGCCGCAGCGACCCGGACCGACCAGCCTCCTGCCGGGTCGCCGAGCCGCGGCCACGCCATGCCGCGCGCGGTGTCGACCTCGATCGTGGCCGGGACGTCGGCGGAACCGGCGCTGGTGAACGTCAGCACGCTGCCGTGCGCCACGTCGGCCTCGACGTCGGCGCGCACCGGCGGGTACTCGACGACCTCGAGGTGGCGGACCGGCACGACCTCGACGCGACTGGGCGGCCCGGCCGTGGGGGACACGAGTCGGAGCCGTTCGGACGGGCCGGCCTGGGCCACGCCCGGCAGCACCGTGTCGATCGCGGCGA
>NZ_DASUIR010000011.1:0-24612 GCF_036279715.1 Cellulomonas sp.
GGCCCGGACACCGCGGCGACGTCTGGCAGAGAGGTGCGCGCCGGGCCTGGAAGGGGGGGAGCCAGGCCCGGCGCGCGACTTGGGGGGCGGTCTAGGCCGCCGGCAGGTGCTCTCTCACGCCAGGGCCCGCTGGGCCGGTCCGGCGGCCCACGTGTGCGGGACGACCTGGTTCGTCTGGATGTCCGTCAGCTCGGCCGCGTAGACGATCGACTCGTAGACGCCCGCCTCGATGCGGTCGAGGCGCAGGCGCTCGGCCCGCTCGACGTCGTCGCCGAGGTGGGAGATCCGCGCGACGACGTACCGCTGCGAGTCCTGCCACTGGTCGACGACGCGCACGTCGAGCCCGTTCCAGCGCGCGGTGAGGTCCAGCTCGAACAGCTCGCTGACGTCGTCGCGGCCGACCTGCCGGTACCAGCGGCCCGACGGGGCCTGCCGGAAGCCCGTCTCCGACAGCGGCGGGTTGGCGAGCGCGAGGATGACGCTGTGGTCGTCGTCGATGACGTCGGCCTCGAGGTACGCGCCGTGCCACTTGGCGACCGGCCCCACGCAACGCGACAGCGACGCGGGCGCCGGGCGATGGGCTCCGGGCTGCGTCACGCTCCACCCCGTGCCGACGTGGCCGTACCGGGCCAGGAGGGTCGAGGTGCCGTCCGCGAACACCCGGACGAGCTCGGCGCCCGGGGGGATGCGCGAGTGGCGCAGCCACCACAGCGGCACGATGTAACCGGGCACGTCGCGGTACTGCAGGTGTGAGGACGACTCGAACCGCAGGACGTCGATCGACTGCGCATACGGGCTGAAGGGCGTTCCGGGGTAGCCGAGACCGTGGACCTCGAACAGCTGCGCGGGCGTCGTGGCGAACGAGACGTCCTCCGCGCGCACTGCGTAGCCGGCGATGCGGTCGTGACCCAGCGTCAGATGAGCTTGGGTCAGCGCCGGCGTGATCGCCTTCTGCATGAGGGTCACGATGGCTTCCTCGCCAAATAGGGTGTATCGGACAGGCCGGATCGGCACCGATTGTGCAGGTCCAACAGGGTGCGTGTCCAGAAGTCACTCGTTCGTGGCGGGGCCCGACGCGCCTCCGCTTCGGGCTGGACGGCGCTCGCGCCTCGCTGACCAGCAGGAACGCGCGAGGATGCGCACGATGAGGGTGTGATGAGAGCGTGACCAGACAGGGCCGTTCGTGGCCGTGAGAACGTTCACTCGAGGGCGCTGGACCGAGCCTGGGCGGCCCGGCGGCCCGACCGCGGATCAGTCCTCGAGGTACCCGACGAGCTCGGCAGCAAGGCCCGTGTAGGTCGCGGGCGTCAGGGCGGTCAGCCGGGCGGTGACGTCGTCGGGCAGACCCAGCCCCGCGATGAACCCCCGCATGTCCTCGGCAGTGAGCCGGCGGCCGCGTGTGAGCTCCTTGAGGCGCTCGTACGGGTTCTCCATCCCGGTCACCCCGGCGACGGACGCCGCACGCATCGCGGACTGCACGGGCTCGCCCAGCACCTCCCAGTTCGCGTCGAGCTCGCGCTCGAGGGCCGAGCGGTCCACGGAGAGCCCGCCGAGGCCGCGGCGCACGTTGTCGATCGCGAGCAGCGAGTGGCCGAACGCGATCCCGATGTTGCGCTGCGTCGTGGAGTCCGTGAGGTCGCGCTGCAGGCGGGAGGTGATGAGGGTCGACGCGAGCGTGTCGAGGAGGGCGCTCGAGATCTCGAGGTTCGCCTCCGCGTTCTCGAACCGGATCGGGTTGACCTTGTGCGGCATCGTCGACGAGCCCGTGGCCCCCGCGACGGGGATCTGGATGAAGACCCCGTTCGAGATGTACGTCCACATGTCGGTGGACAGGTTGTGCAGCACGCGGTTGAACCGCGCCACGTCGGCGTAGAGCTCGGCCTGCCAGTCGTGCGACTCGATCTGCGTCGTGAGCGGGTTCCACGTCAGCCCCAGGTGCTCGACGAACGTCCGGCTGACCTCCGGCCAGTCCGCGCCCGGCACCGCGACGACGTGTGCGCCGAACGTGCCCGTCGCGCCGTTGAGCTTGCCGAGGTACTCCGCGTGCTCGATCCGGCGTAGCTGACGACCCAGGCGGTGCGCGAGGACCGCGACCTCCTTGCCCAGCGTCGTCGGGGTCGCGGGCTGACCGTGCGTGAGCGCGAGCAGCGGGACGGCTGCGTGCTCGTGGGCGAGTGCCGTGAGGTCCGCGACGAGCGCGCGTGCGGCCGGCAGCCACACCTGCTCGACGGCGCCGCGCACCATCAGCGCGTACGACAGGTTGTTGATGTCCTCGCTGGTGCACGCGAAGTGCACGAGCTCGCCGACCGACGGGAGCACTGTCGAGGCACCCAGCGTGGACGGCGCCGCAGCGAGCCGGTCCTTGAGGAAGTACTCGACCGCCTTGACGTCGTGGACCGTCTTCTTCTCGATCGCCCCGAGCTCGGCGATCTCGGCGGCCCCGAAGGTCGCGACCACGCCGCGCAGGTACTCCTGCTCCTCGACGGACAGCACGGGCGCACCCGGCACCACGTGGTGCGACGTGAGATGGATGAGCCACTCGACCTCGACGTGCACGCGCTCGCGGTTGAGCGCCGCCTCGGACAGGTGGTCGACGAGCGGCGCCACGGCCCCGCGGTACCGGCCGTCGAGCGGCCCGAGCGCGATGGCCGGTTCGACCTGAGCAAGAACGACGCGCGGTTGACCCATGGCTTCATCCTCCCAGAACCCGCAGCGCAGCCGTCCCACCCACAGGCGGGCGTGAGACGACCGCTGCCACCGACCGTGCCACCGGCCCCGCCGCGGGCCGTGCGCCCGTCCTACCGTCCCGCGCATGGTGAACCCGATCAGCGAGACAGCAGGTCGAGGGTGAGCGGCGCCCTCGCCCCTCTCGCGGTGCGTGCCAAGGGGCTCATCGACGACGCGGGACGCACGCTCGCCCGCGCGCACGAGGTCGACTGGGTGTCGGACGCCGCCGACCGCTACCGCGCGGCGCTCACCGAGGGTCAGCAGGCCGTGCTGCGAGCGAGCTCACTGCTCGACGCGGCCCACCGAGCGCTCGCTGTGCTCGACACCGCCGGACGGGACGCTCACGCCGATGCCTGCACGTCCGTCGCGCAGCGACTGCTCGGCAGTGGCGCGTGAGCGACGGGCTGCACGTCACGGGCGGCTACGGCGGCACGTCCGCGCGCCTCGAGGACCTCCACCGGGCGGCGGCTGCGCTGCGCCAGGCCGCCGACTCCCTCGATCACGCCGACGAGCTCCTGGCGGTCGCCTGGCGCGCCAGCTTCACCGGCGACGCCTTCGGCGCCGGTGCGTCCGCACGGGCGGCGCTCGACCCGGTGCTACGGAGCCCGTCGTCGCCGGCCCGGACGGCAGAGAACCTGCGGAGGCTCGCGGGGGCACTGGTCGAGGCGGCCGCGACGTACGAGCGTGCCGAGGGGTCGGTCGAGCTCGCCGTGCGGGCGTTCGTCGGCGTCATGGCCTCGAACTTCTCGGAGAGTCCCTGGGCGCCACTCTTCGGCGTCGGCGCTGCGCTGGTCGCGCCGTTCGTGGTCGGGGTCGGAGCGGGGCTGACCTGGGCCAGGACGGGCCGTCGCCCTGAGGCCGCAGACGTGGTCAGCAGCGGCACGGCCGAGACCCTCCTCTACGGCGTCGGGACGTACCTGCGGGGGCTGCAGCCCGGGTTCCAGCGGCTGGACGCGGCGCCCGTCGGCCCGGGAGTCGCTCCGATCGGGGCCCTCCTGCCACGGCGGCCCCTGCTCGTGGTCCCGGTCCTCGGCAGCACCCGCACCCTGACCGGCACGGACGTCCCCGCGTCCGACGGCGACGCGATGCGGTCGGTCAGCGACGGCTACTCGACGCCCGGCGCCGTCGAGGTGACGCGGCTCGACCACCCCGACGGGAGCCGCTCCTGGCTCGTCGCCGTGCCCGGGACCCAGGAGTGGACGGTCGGCGGGCCCAACCCGCTCGACCTGCAGAGCAACCTCGAGCTGCTCGCCGGGCAGTCCGCGGCCGCGAGCGAGCTGACCGTCGGTGCGATGGAGCAGGCCGGCATCGCACCAGGGGAACCTGTCATGCTCGCCGGCCACAGCCAGGGCGGCATGACGGCGATGGCGCTCGCCGGGTCGGCCGCCGTGACGGCCAGGTTCGCGATCACCCACGTGCTCACCGCCGGATCACCCGTCGGCGGGATGACCACGCAACCTGGTGTCGAGGTGCTGAACGTCGAGCACACGACCGACGCGGTCCCCACCTTGGACGGGCGCGCGAACCCGGACACGCGCGATCGGACGACCGTCCGGCGGGACCTGTCGGTGGCCGACGACCCCGCCGACCGTGCGGCCGGGCACTCGTTCGTCGAGTCGCACGAGGTCGAGCTCTACGGGCGCACCCTCGACCTGGTCGATGCCTCGGTGGACCACGACGCGTCGATCAACGCCTGGCAGGAGTCCGTCGGGTCGACGGTGTTCGGGCCGGACGGCACGACCGCCGTCGTGACCCGGTACGCGGGCATCGGCGGCGTCGAGGTCCCGACGCTGTCGCCGGCGAGCCGGTGACCGTCAGCGCTTGCGGCTGCCCGGCAGCGCGACGCTGAGCACGAAGCTGACGATCGAGATGATGAGCGCGCCGAGCACCGCGGTGCCGAACGTGTCGATGCGCAGGCCCCAGTCGGTGTGGCCCGTGATCCACGCGGTCAGCAGGAGCATCAGTGCGTTGACCACGAGCGTGAACAGCCCGAGCGTCAGGATGTACAGCGGGAACGCGAGGAGCTTGACGAGCGGCTTCACGATCGCGTTGACCAGACCGAAGATCAGCGCGATCAGAAGGATGATGCCGATCTTCTGCTCGGTCGAGCCCGCACCGACGATCTGCAGGCCCGACAGGAGGACGGTCGCGAGCCAGATCGCGACGCCGTTGATGATGACTCGCATGAGGAAGCCCATGTGCTGATCCTGCCAGTCGCAGCCCGGGCTCACAGGGGGAATCGTCCAGCAATGGCATGCTGTTCAGGTGACCCAGGTACCCCTCCGGCCGGCTGTCGCTGCTCTCCCCGCGTACGTGCCGGGTGGTCGGTCCCCCGTCGGTGCGGCGGCGTTCAAGCTGTCCTCGAACGAGAACCCGTTCCCGCCGCTGCCGTCGGTCGTCGCCGCGATCATCGACGGCGCGATGGACGTCAACCGCTACCCCGACATGTACGCGACCGAGCTGACCGAGGCGATCGCGAACCGGTGGGGCGTGCCGGCCGCGAGCCTCGTCGTGGGCAACGGCTCGATCGCCGTGCTCGGGCACGTGCTCGCCGCGGTCGTCGACGCTGGCGACGAGGTCGTGTACCCGTGGCGCTCGTTCGAGGCGTACCCGATCGCGGTCGCCGTCGCGGGCGGTGTCGGCGTGCCGGTGCCCGTGACCGACGACGGCCGGCTCGACCTGGTCGCGATGGCCGCTGCGGTCACGCCGCGGACCCGGGTGGTGCTCGTGTGCACCCCGAACAACCCGACCGGACCCGCGGTGCACGCCGACGAGCTGTCCGACTTCCTCGCCGCGGTCCCGCGGGACGTGCTCGTGGTGCTCGACGAGGCCTACGTCGAGTTCGTCCGGGACCCGCTCGCCGCCGATGCGCTCGCGGTGTTCGCCGGCCAGCCGAACGTCGTCGTGCTGCGGACGTTCTCCAAGGCGTACGGGCTCGCGGGGCTGCGGGTCGGCTTCGCGATCGCGCGACCGCGCCTGGCCGCGGGGATCCGGGCGACGTCGACCCCGTTCGGGGTGTCGCACGTCGCGCAGCTCGCGGCCATCGCGTCGCTGCGGGCGTCCGACGAGCTGCTGGAGCGCGTCGACGCGATCGTGGCGGAGCGCGTCCGGATGCTGGCCGGCCTGCGCGACCAGGGCTGGTCGGTGCCGGACAGCCAGGCGAACTTCGTGTGGCTGCCGCTCGGCGACCGTGCGGCGCCGTTCGCCACCGCGGCGACCGAGGCAGGCGTCATCGTCCGGCCGTTCGCGGGGGACGGGGTGCGCGTGAGCGTGGGGGAACCCGAAGCGACCGACGTGCTGCTCAGGTTCACGGCGCGGTTCCGGCACTGAGGTCTCTGGGGTGGTGCACCCTGGAGTGTCCGACGCGAAGCGCGCGGTGCTGTGGAGACCCGACAAGTCCCCCTGGCACGGGTTGTCAGACGAGCACTCAGACAACCTACGGTGTCGTAGCCTACGCTGACGTAGGTTCGACCTGGAGCGTCCGTCCGCACCGGACGAGCACCCTGACCTGCACGTGAAACCCTGCCTGCGAAACCCTGCACGCGAAGGAGACACCGCGTGAGCCCCAACGGACCACTCACCGACGCCGGCCTCGTCCAGCTGCTCACGCCCGCGGGCGAGCGCGTCGAGCATCCCGTCTACAGCCCCCTGGCCGCGCATCTCGACGGTGACGCCCTGCGCGCGATGTACCGCGACATGGTGCTCGTCCGGCGCTTCGACAACGAGGCCACGTCGCTGCAGAGGCAGGGCGAGCTCGGCCTGTGGGCCCAGAGCCTCGGCCAGGAGGGTGCGCAGGTCGGCTCCGGTCACGCGCTCGCCCCGCAGGACTACGTCTTCCCGTCCTACCGCGAGCACGGTGTCGCCCAGACGCGCGGCGTCGACCTCGCCAACCTGCTGCGCCTGTTCCGCGGCATCGACCACGGCGGGTGGGACCCGACAGCGCACAACTTCCACCTCTACACGCTCGTCATCGGCTCGCACACGCTGCACGCGACCGGGTACGCGATGGGCGTCCAGCGCGACGGCCTGGTCGGCACGGGCGACCCCACCCGGGACACCGCCGTCGTCACCTACTTCGGGGACGGCGCGACCTCGCAGGGCGACGTCAACGAGGCACTCGTCTTCGCAGCGGTCAACAACGCGCCGATCGTCCTGTTCTGCCAGAACAACCAGTGGGCCATCTCCGAGCCGACGACGCGACAGGCACGCGTGCCGCTCGCAGACCGGGGCCTCGGCTTCGGCGTGCCGAGCGTCAGGGTCGACGGCAACGACGTCATCGCGTCGTACGCCGTGACGGTCGAGGCGCTCGAGCGCGCACGCTCGGGTGGCGGGCCGACGTTCATCGAGGCGTTCACCTACCGGATGGGCGCGCACACGACCTCGGACGACCCGACGCGCTACCGGTCGGCCGCCGAGGAGGAGTACTGGCGGCAGCGCGACCCGATCGACCGCCTGCGCCTGCACCTCGAGCAGACCGGCGAGCTGCCCGCGACGTTCGCCGCCGACCTCGAGGCCGAGGCTGTCGCGCTCGGCGAACGCATCCGCACGACGGTCCGTGCGTGGGGCCCGCCCCCGCCGGCGTCGATGTTCGACCACGTCTACGCGAGCCCGAACTCCGTCGTCGACGGTGAGCGGGAGTGGTTCGAGTCCTACGAGACGACGTTCGCACCCACGCAGGGCGGTGCTCGATGACCGGCGAGCGCATCACGTTCGCCAAGGCGATCAACTCCGGCCTGCGCCGTGCGCTCGAGCAGGACCCCAAGGTCCTCCTCATGGGCGAGGACATCGGGGCGCTCGGCGGGGTCTTCCGGGTCACCGACGGGCTCCAGAAGGACTTCGGTCCGGACCGGGTCGTCGACACGCCGCTCGCAGAGTCCGGCATCGTCGGCACCGCGATCGGCCTCGCGCTGCGCGGGTACCGCCCGGTCTGCGAGATCCAGTTCGACGGGTTCATCTTCCCGGCGTTCGACCAGATCACGACCCAGCTTGCCAAGATGCACTACCGGTCCCAGGGCCGTCTCACGCTGCCGGTCGTCATCCGCGTGCCGTACGGCGGCGGGATCGGCGCGATCGAGCATCACAGCGAGTCGCCCGAGGCGCTGTTCGCCCACACGCCCGGGCTGCGCGTCGTCAGCCCGTCGAACCCCGCCGACGCGTACGCGATGATCCAGCAGGCCATCGCCTCACCGGACCCCGTGCTGTTCTTCGAGCCGAAGGTCCGGTACTGGGACAAGGCCGATGTCGACCTCGAGACGCCGACCCAGACACCGCACACCGACGCTGCGCCGACGGGCCTCGACCGGGCCCGCGTGCTGCGCGAGGGCACCGACGTCACGCTCATCGCCTACGGGCCGTCGGTCGCACCGGCGCTCAAGGCCGCAGCGACCGCGGCCGCGGAGGGCACGAGCGTCGAGGTGATCGACCTGCGCACGATCTCCCCGCTCGACACCGAGACCCTCGTGGCCTCGGTCCGCAAGACGGGTCGGTGCGTCGTCGCGCACGAGGCACCTGTGCTCTACGGGACGGGCGCCGAGATCGCGGCCCGCGTCACCGAGCAGTGCTTCTTCCACCTGCAGGCGCCCGTGCTGCGGGTGGGTGGCTTCCACGTGCCGTACCCGGTGTCGAAGATCGAGCAGGACTACCTGCCGAACCTGGACAGGATCCTCGAGGCGATCGACCGCACGCTCACGTTCTGACCCCGCCGACGGCGAGATTGAGGAGGCCCCCGTGCCTACGTTTGAGTCGTTCCGGCTTCCCGACGCCGGTGAGGGACTGACCGAGGCGGAGATCGTCGAGTGGCATGTCGCCGTCGGCGACACCGTCGCGGTCAACCAGCCGATCGTCGACATCGAAACCGCGAAGTCGCTCGTCGAGCTGCCGAGCCCGTACGCCGGCGTCGTGACCCAGATCCTTGTCGAGGTCGGCACGACGGTCGACGTCGGGGTCCCCATCATCGTCATCGACACGGATCCGGGCGGGGCGGCAGCGCCTGCGCCCGACGCCGGGCAGGCGAGCGCCGCGGTCGCCGCCGACGCGGATGCCGGTGGCGGTCCGGCCACGGGTGAGGCTCCGGCCAAGGAGGCCGTGCTCGTCGGCTACGGGGTCGGCGAGCAGGCGTCGGCACGTCGTGCGCGTGCGCCGCAGCCGGGCAGTGCGGCGCCGTCGGGCCCGGCCGCGACGATCCCGGCCGCCGCCCCCGCGCCCGCACCCGCCCCGACGTCGGCACCCTCACCTGCCCCGCGAGCTGCCGTCTCGACCCCGGCCGCGCCGGCCGCCGTCACGGAGCCGCAGCGCGCGCACGCCCTCGCCAAGCCGCCGGTCCGCAAGCTCGCCCGCGACCTCGGCGTCGACCTCGACTCGGTCAACCCGACGGGTCCGGGCGGGATCGTCACGCGCGAGGACCTGCTGGCCTACTCGAACAACGCCCAGGTGCGCGCGCTGGCGACCTACCCGGACGACGCGGGCTGGCTCTCGCAGGGCGTCGTGTCCGCGGACGGTCGCCAGACGCGCGTCCCGGTCAAGTCGGTCCGCAAGCGCACGGCCGAGGCGATGGTGACGAGCGCGTTCACCGCCCCGCACGTGACGGTGTTCCACACGGTCGACGTCACGAAGACGATGAAGCTCGTCGCCCGGCTGCGCGAGGACCGCGAGTTCGCCGACGTGCGCGTGACGCCGCTGCTCATCGCCCTCAAGGCGCTCCTGCTCGCGGTCGACCGGCACCCCGAGATCAACGCGAGCTGGGACGACGCGACCCAGGAGATCGTCTACAAGCACTACGTCAACCTCGGCATCGCCGCGGCGACCCCCCGCGGGCTCGTCGTGCCGAACATCAAGGACGCGCACCGACTCGGTCTCAAGGAGCTCGCGGTCGGGCTGGCGGCGCTGACCGCCACGGCTCGGTCCGGGCGGGTCAGCCCGACCGACATGGCCGACGGGACGATCACCGTCACCAACGTCGGCGTCTTCGGCATCGACACCGGCACGCCGATCCTCAACCCGGGCGAGGCGGCGATCCTCGCGTTCGGGGCGATCCGCGACCAGCCGTGGGTGCACAAGGGCAAGATCCGGATCCGCAGCGTGACCCAGCTCGCGCTGTCGGTCGACCACCGGCTCGTCGACGGGGAGCTCGGGGCCCGCGTCCTGGCCGACATCGCCAAGGTGCTCATGGAGCCGGCGCACGGACTCGTCTGGGGCTGACGCCCGACGCCGCCGACTGCGCACCGGCCTCGGGCGCACCGGCCGGCGCACGAGGCCGGACGCCGGCCGGATACGCGAAGCGCGGGCCCGCCCTGACGGCGGACCCGCACTTCGCGTATCGGTCGATGAGCTGGCCTGGCGTCAGACCGCCTGAGCGGCCACCTCAGCCTCGTTGTCGATCCGGCCCTGGATGCCCGACACGTTGCGCAGCGGCAGCTCGGGCAGGAGCACCGTCAGGACGAATCCCAGCACCATGATCGCCGCGGCGATGAGGAGCACGAGGTCGATCGACTGCGCGAACCCGTCGAGGAACGGCCGGGCCAGCCTCGGGTCGAGCGCGTTGATGAACGACGAGTTGTCGATCGACGGGATCGCGCCGGTACCGCCGTGCCCGCCGACCATGGCCAGCACCGGGGCGTTCGCGGGGTCGGCCCGAACCGCCGGGTCGGCGAGCGCAGCCTGGAACCCTGCGGTCGGCGCCAGCCGGGCGAACGCGCTCGCGATGTTGCCGCCCACGGTCGAGAACAGGATCGACAGGAAGACGGCCGTGCCGAGCGTCCCGCCGACCTGCCGGAAGAACAGCGCCGAGGCGGTCGCGACGCCCATGTCCTTGACGTGGACCGCGTTCTGCACGGCGAGCACGAGCGGCTGCATCGTGAACCCGAGCCCGAGCCCGAAGACCAGCGAGTCGGCGAAGATGACGAGCAGCGTGGTGTCGACCGAGAGCCGCGAGAACAGCAGCGCGCCGAGACCCATGAGTACCGTGCCGATCACCGGGAAGATCTTGTAGCGCCCGGTCCGGGCGGTGAGCTGACCGGTCAGGATCGATCCGGACATGATCCCGACCGTGAACGGGATGAGCGTGAGCCCGGCGGTGGTCGGGGTCATGCCCTTGACGATCTGGAGGTACAGCGGCAGCGTCGCGAGCCCGCCGAACATCCCGAGACCGATGACCACGTTGGCGCCCGAGCTGACCGCGAACGTGCGGTTGCGGAACAGGTGCAGCGGCAGCAGCGCGTCGTCCCGTGCAACGACCTCGGCGAGCAGGAACAGCCCGATCCCGACGAGTCCGATCGCGTAGCAGAGCAGCGCGCGGCCCGAGCCCCAGCCCCAGGCGCGGCCCTGCTCCGCGATGAGCAGCAGCGGCACGAGGCCGACGACGAGTGCGAGAGCGCCCGGCCAGTCGATGCGGTGGTTGACGCGCGTGATGGGCGGCAGGTGGAGCACCCGCCAGATCACGAGCAGGCCGATGAGCCCGATCGGCACGTTGATGAGGAAGACCCAGCGCCAGCCGGTGATGCCGAAGATCGAGTGGGCGCCGGCGAAGAACCCTCCGACGACCGGGCCGAGGACGGAGGACGTGCCGAACACCGCGAGGAACATGCCCTGGTAGCGCGCACGCTCGCGGGGCGGCACGAGGTCGCCGAGGATCGTGAACGCGAGGGACATGAGCCCGCCCGCGCCGAGTCCCTGGATCCCGCGGTACGCCGCGAGCTGGTACATCGAGCTCGCGGTGCCGGAGAGGATCGACCCGAACACGAACAGGGCGATCGCGCCGAGGTAGAACGGCTTGCGCCCGTAGATGTCGGAGAGCTTGCCGTACAGCGGCGTCGCGATCGTCGACGTCATCAGGTAGGCCGTCGTGACCCAGGCCTGCAGCGAGAGACCGTTGAGGTCGTCGCCGATGGTGCGGATCGAGGTGGCGACGATGGTCTGGTCGAGGGCGCCGAGGAACATGCCGATCATGAGCCCGCCGAGGATCGTCAGGATCTGGCGGTGCGTCGGCGCGACGTTCGGGCGGGCGGTGACGGAGGCTGCGGCGTCGATCGGGGGGATCGACGAGCGGGAGGTCTGGGACACGGGTACCTCTCGGGGGTGTGCGGTGACGGACGGCGTCGGGGCCGGGCGGCGCCGTCGGGCTCGGGCGAGCGTGGCGGGCGCAGACGCGCGCCCCTTCCCAGTGAAGGTCCACAACTCCCTGTGTGGCGACACTATTCCGAGGGTCCGACACTGCCCGGCGGCGCCGCTGGGAACGGGCGCGGTCGCCGATCGGGTCCGGTCGACCCGCCGGACGCGTGATGATGGTGCCCGTGAGTGCAGCCACCGCCAGTCGCCGAGCCGTCGTCATCTTCGCGGTGGCAGCCATCGCCGTGCTTGTCGGCGCCGGAGCGGCGCAGGCGCACAACACGCTCGTCTCGACAGATCCCGTCGACGGCTCGACCGTCGCCACGGCGCCCGCGCACGTGACGCTGACGTTCAACGAGCCCGCACGGTCGTTGGGCACCCAGATCGTCGTGAGAGCGCCCGACGGGAGGATGGTCAGCACCGGTGACCCTGTCCTCGACGGAGCCACCGTGAGCCAGGGCGTCGCAGGCGCGCTGCCCGCAGGGACGTACACCGTGACGTGGCGGGTCACGTCGGCCGACGGGCACCCGCTCCAGGGAGTCCTCTCCTTCACCGCGGCCGCTGCCACGACGGCCGGCGCCGGCCCGGCCGCCACGCCTGCGCCGACGGCCACGTCCACACCTACGCCGACCCCGTCGACCGCGGCACCGTCCGCCACGGCGTCGATCGGGCCGGTGGCGCGTGCAGGTGGCACCGAGATCGGGCCTGTCGTCACCGACCAGGACGCCGACGGGGACGACTGGTCCCTCAGCGCCCTCGCCGTCGCGGGCATGGCCGCTCTCGTCCTCGTCCTCGTCGTCGTCGGAGCACTGCTCCTGCGGCGCCGTCGTGCGCACGCACTCCGTTCGCGCTCCGCCCGGGCGTGACCCCATGACCGCCCGCCCGGCCGCCCCCGCGCCGGTGCCGGCGTCGGCCCGGACGCAGCCTGCGCTCCGCCGCGGCTCGCCGTCGGTGCGCGTCGGTGTGCTGGCCGCAGCCGGGCTCACGGCCGCGCTGCTCGGGGTCTGGTTCTCCGGCGCCGCACTCCCGACCGTGCTGCGCGACCCCGGCGCGCTCGTCCGGTGGGGACTGCCGGCTGCGACGACACTGGGCGAGCTCGCCGGGGCGCTGACCCTCGGTGCCCTGGTCCTCGCGGTCGGGATCCTGCCGCGCCGTGCGCCCGACCGGGCCGACCTGCACGCGACCCCACCGGCGGGGCTGGGCGACGCCTACGCGCGCGCGCTGCTCGTCGCCGGCGTCGCTGCCGCGGCCTGGACCGTGCTGAGCCTCGCGACGCTCGTCCTCACGTACGCGAACATCGCCGGGCTGCGGCTCGATGCGCCGACGTTCGGTCAGGAGATCGGCGACTACGTCTCGAGCTTCGACCTGGGCCGGGCCCAGCTCGAGGTCGTCGCGATCGCGGCGGTCGTCGCGGTCGTCGCGCTCGTCGTCCGGACGCCGACCGGCGCCGCGTGGGCCACCGCTCTCGTCGTCGTCGCGCTGTGGCAGCAGGCGCAGACCGGCCACGCGTCGGGCACGGCGAGCCACGAGGTCGCGACATCCGCGATGTTCCTGCACCTCGTCGGCGCGGCCGTCTGGGTCGGTGCGCTCGGGGCGCTCGCCGTCCTCGCCCCCCGGCTGGGTCGCGACGTCGGACCCGCCGCCTCGCGGTACTCGGTCGTCGCCGGCTGGTGCCTCGCGGGGGTCGGGGTGTCCGGGCTCGTGAACGCCGTGATCCGGCTCGGGGGGTTCGACGGGCTAGCGACGCGGTACGGCGTCCTCGTGCTGGTCAAGGCGCTGCTCCTCGTCGTGCTCGGCGCTCTCGGCCTCGCGCACCGCCGCGCGACGATCCCGCGCCTCACCGCTGGGGACGGCGCCGGGTGGCTGTTCTGGCGGCTCGTGCTCGTCGAGCTCGCGGTCATGGGCGCCGTCTCGGGCGTGGCCGTCGCGCTCGCGTCGTCCGCGCCGCCGGTGCCGCAGACGGCCGTCGTCGCGCAGACGCCGGCCGTCATCGTCACGGGTCACCCCCTGCCGCCCGAGCCGACCACGACGCGGTGGCTCACCGAGTGGCGCTGGGACGTCGTGCTCGCGGCGCTCGCCGTCGCCGGCCTCGTCGTCTACGTGCGGTGGGCGTGGCGCCTGCACCGGCGTGGCGACGCCTGGCCGGTGTCGCGGACCGTCTCCTGGGTGGTCGGCATGGTGCTGTTCTTCTGGACGACGAACGGCGGCCCGGCGGTCTACGGGCACGTGCTGTTCAGCGCCCACATGCTCGAGCACATGGTCCTCGCGACCGTCATCCCGATCTTCCTGGCGCTCGCTGCCCCGGTCACGCTCGCGCTGCGAGCGCTGCCCGTCCGGCACACCGTCGTTCGCGGTGACGCCTCGCGCGGTCCTCGGGAGTGGATCCTCGTGCTCGTGCACAGCCGGTGGGGTCGGCTCTTCGCCCACCCGCTGGTCGCCGCCGCGAACTTCGCTGGATCGATGATCGCGTTCTACTACACGGGCATCTTCGAGTGGACGTTGCGCAGCGCCGTCGGGCACCTCGCGATGGCCGTCCACTTCTCGCTCGTCGGCTACCTGTTCGTGAACGCACTCATCGGCGTCGACCCCGGTCCGACGCGGCCCGCGTACCCGCAGCGCCTCCTGCTGCTGTTCGCGACGATGGGGTTCCACGCGTTCTTCGGGGTGACCCTCATGTCCGGCGACGCGCTCCTCGCGGCCGACTGGTTCGGCCTGCTCGGACGGCCGTGGGGGCCGACGGCGCTCGCGGACCAGCAGACCGGCGGCGGCATCGCGTGGGGCATCGGCGAGCTGCCGACCCTGGCGCTGGCGGTCGCGGTCGCGGTGTCCTGGTCGCGCGCCGACGACCGGACGGCTCGCCGTCGCGACCGCAGGGTCGACCGTGAGGGCGACGTCGAGCTGGACGAGTACAACGCGATGCTCGCGCGGATGGCGCACCCTGACGACGAATGACGTGCTCCGGACACCCTGAGCACACAGGCCCGTGGTAGGACGGGTCACGTGACTGCCACGACCCCCGAGCCGACCGCCGCGCCCACCGCCGCGCCCACCGCCGAGCCGACCACCCGGCAGGCCGCCGCGCGGACCCGAGAGCCGCAGCCCTTCCACGACCTCGAGGACTACGTCGCGCTGCCCCGGCTGTCCGGGCTGACGCTCTCGAGGGACGGTCGCCGCCTCGTGACGGCCGTCGCGACTCTCGACGCGAAGCGCACCGCGTACGTCACGGCGCTGTGGGAGGTCGACCCGTCGGGCGAACGGCCGGCCCGACGCGTGACCCGCAGCGCGAAGGGGGAGTCGAGCGCAGCCTTCACGCCGTCGGGTGACCTGCTGTTCACCTCGGCGCGTCCCGACCCGGAGCCGCGCGAGGGCGCCGCCGACGACCCCGCCCCGGCCCTGTGGCTGCTGCCGGCGGACGGCGCGGAGGCGCGGGTCGTCGCCGACCGCGCGGCCGGGTTCGCGAGCGTCCGGGTCGCCGCCGACGCCGCCGTGGTGCTGCTCGGCTCCGACGTCCTGCCGCGGGCTCTCGACGACGCGGACGACGACAGGCTGCGCAAGGCCCGCAAGGACAAGAAGGTCGGCGCGATCCTGCACGCCGGGTACCCGGTGCGGTACTGGGACCACGACCTGGGCCCGGCGGAGCCGCACCTGTTCGCAGCCACGGTCCGCGCCGACCTCACCGCGACGCGCGCGGGTGAGCCGGACCCTCGGCTCGAGCTCCGCGACATCACGCCGCTGGCCGGACCCGCGCTCACCGAGCAGGCCGCCGCGATCTCGCCCGACGGCCGCACGGTGGTGGCCGGCTGGTCGTTCCCGCTCGCACGCGGCGAGCTGCGCAGCAGGCTGGTGACGATCGACGTCGCGACGAGCGAGCGGCACGTCCTCGTCGACGACCCGGACGCCGAACTCGGGTCACCCGTCGTGTCACCCGACGGCCGCTGGGTCGCGTACAGCCGCGAGACCCTCGCGGCGCCGGACAGTGCACCGCGCGTCGAGCTGTGGGTCGTCGGGCTCGACGGCTCGGGCGCGCGGCAGCTCGCGGCCGGCTGGGACCGGTGGCCGCACGACGCGATCTGGGCGCCCGACTCGGCCTCGCTCCTCGTGCTCGCGGACGACGACGGCCGCGGCCCGGTGTTCCGCGTCGGCCTGCGGGACGGGTCAGTCACGCGCCTGACCAGCGACGACGCGGTCTTCAGCGACCTCCAGGTCAGCCCGGACGGCTCGGCGCTGTACGCCCTGCGGGCGTCGTACCTCGCGCCCGCGCACCCGGTGCGGATCGACGTGGCGGCTGCGGCGTCGTCGGGCGCGCCCGTCGCGGCGACCCCGCTGCCCGCCCCGGCACCGGCGCCCACGCTGCCCGGCCACCTCACCGAGATCGAGACCACCGCCCCCGACGGCGCCCGCGTGCGCGCCTGGCTCGCGCTGCCCGACGACGCGTCGCCGACCCACCCCGTCCCGCTGCTGCTCTGGATCCACGGCGGCCCGCTCGGGTCGTGGAACGCGTGGTCGTGGCGCTGGAACCCGTGGCTGCTCGTCGCGCGTGGGTACGCGGTGCTGCTGCCCGACCCGGCCCTGTCGACCGGCTACGGGCAGGAGTTCGTCCAGCGCGGCTGGGGGTCGTGGGGCGGCGCCCCGTTCACCGACCTCATGGCCGCGACGGACGCGGCGGTCGCGCGCCCGGACGTCGACGCGACCCGGACGGCAGCGATGGGCGGCTCGTTCGGCGGGTACATGGCGAACTGGGTCGCGGGGCACACCGACCGCTTCCGCGCGATCGTCACGCACGCGAGCCTGTGGGCGCTCGACCAGTTCGGCCCGACGACCGACGCGTCGTACTACTGGCAGCGCGAGATGACCGCCGAGATGGCCCACGAGAACTCGCCGCACCGCCATGTCGGGAAGATCGTCACGCCGATGCTCGTCGTGCACGGCGACAAGGACTACCGCGTGCCGATCGGCGAGGGCCTGCGGCTCTGGTACGACCTCGTGTCGCGGTCGGGGCTCGCGGCCGACGCCGACGGCGTGACGCCGCACCGGTTCCTGTACTTCCCCGACGAGAACCACTGGGTCCTCTCGCCGCAGCACGCGATCATCTGGTACCAGGTCGTGGAGGCGTTCCTGGCTCAGCACGTCCTGGGTGTCGAGGCACCCGCCCTGCCGGAGCTGCTCGGCTGACGAGCGGGTGAGGTGTGCGCTCTCAGCGCGCGCGTTCGGAGGGTTGTTGCGAGACTCGGAACCGGCGCGGGTACATGGCCCGCACACAGGTGAGGAGCACACATGGGTATCGGTGGCGGAATCGGCCTGATGATCATCGGCGCGATCCTGGCGTTCGCAGTACGCGACAACGTCAGCGGCGTCGACCTCACGATGATCGGCTACATCTGCATCGCGGGCGGCGCTCTCGCGCTGATCCTGAGCCTCGTGCTCAACGCGCAGCGCGCGAACACGACCCACCGTGAGGTCATCGAGCGCCACGACGACACGTCGCCGCGGCCGCCGGTGGTCTGACGCCGCGGGTCATCCCCTCGCCGAGCTCGCTGCCGCGATGATCGCGGCGGCGAGCTCGGCAGGTCGCGACAGCATCGGCCAGTGCCCGGTCGGGACGTCGACGTAGATGACGTCGAGGGCACCCAGCTCGGTGTGGAACGGCGGGCCCGGGTGCGCGAGGGGCCGCAGCACCTCGGACGGCAGGCTCGAGCAGATCACCGTGACGGGCACGGCGAGGCGCCGTGGGTCACTGACCCGGACGGGCTCGCGGGCGGGCCCCGCGGGATGCGGCACGGCCCGGGCCCGGAACGCGTCGCGCATCGCGTCGTCCAGCCCCTCCGCGCTCGTCCCGACCGCCTCGAGCGACGCCCACGACGGCAGAGGGATCTCTACGGCCTCCGGCGGCAGGTCCGGGGAGACCGCCGCGCCGTCCTCGAGCGGGCCGCTGTCGACGTAGACCGCGCGGCGCACCCGCTCAGGCACGCGGTCGACGACCTCGCCCACGAGCGCACCACCGCCGCTGTGCCCCACGAGCAGCACCCCGGGCGGCAGCGACTCGACGAGCCGGACGACGGCCTGCACGTGGTCCTCGAGCGTGACCGCCGAGCGGTCGGCGTCGACCGACTCCAGCCCCGGCAGCGTCATCGCGTGCGGTACGAGCCCCGCGTCGCGCAGGGGCCCGACGACGTCGTCCCAGGCCCAGGCGCCGAGCCAGAAGCCGGGGACGAGCACGACATGCGGGTTCTCGAAGTTCGCCATGTCCCGATCCTGCACCGACCCTCCGACACGCACCGCGGTGCGTCGGGCCGCGGGGCTGGACGTGCCCGACGCCGAGCGCTAGGACTGTGACCCGGACCCACACCAGCGAGGGGGCGGCCGTGGCTACGCACAGGGACAGGCGGCCCTCATGAGCGGGTCGCGTCAGGAGCGGGTCGGAGTCGTCGCGCAGGAGATCGCCCCGGACGTCCACTGCCTCGGGCCGTGGGGACGCGTGCAGACCGACGTCTACTTCGTCCGCTCCGGCTCGTCATGGGTGCTCATCGACGCCGGGTGGGCGCAGGACGGCCCTCGTATCGAGCGGGCCGCCGCGTCGCTGCTCGGCCCCGACGTCCGCCCGTCCGCGATCCTGCTGACCCACTGCCACCCGGACCATGCCGGCGCAGCCCTCCGGCTGGCGCGCGTCTGGGACTGCGCCGTCTGGATCCACCCGGCCGAGCTGCCGTTCGCGACCGGAGACTTCGCCGGCATGCGGGCGTACGCGGGGCCGCTCGACCGGCTCGTCGTCCTACCGCTCATGCGGGCCATGGGCAGGCGTCGGCGTGAGGCGGTGCTCGCCAGGTCGAACCTCGGCGAGGTCGCCCGGATGTTCGAGCCCGGCGCCGAGATCCCCGGCCTCGGGGGTTGGAAGTGCATCCCGACACCGGGCCACACCCCGGGGCACGTCTCCTACTTCCGACCACGTGACCGCGTCCTCATCAGCGGTGACGCCCTCATGACCCTCAAGGTCAACACCGTGCAGGGGCTGCTGCTGCAGCAGCCGGGCTTGTCGGGGCCGCCCTGGTACACCACGTGGAGCCAGCGCGCGGCCAGGGAGTCGATCCGCACGCTCGCGGGCCTCGAGCCCACCGTGCTGGCCGGCGGCCACGGCACGCCCATGACCGATGCCGGTACGGCAGCCCGGCTGCGCGCCTTCGCGGGGCTCGCCGCGACGGACTGACGGACCTTGGCGGCTGGTGTTGACTGTCCCGGTGCCCACGTCCCACCCCCTGCCGAAGGTCCGAGCGAGCGCGCTGACGGGACGCGGCTGGCTCAACACCGGCGGCAGCGACGTCACGCTCGCGGACCTGCGCGGCAAGGTCGTCGTGCTCGACTTCTGGACGTTCTGCTGCATCAACTGCCTGCACGTCCTCGACGAGCTGCGCGCGCTCGAGGAGCAGTACCGCGATGTGCTCGTCGTCGTCGGGGTGCACTCCCCGAAGTTCCTGCACGAGGCGGACCCGGTCGCGCTCGCGGCCGCGGTCGACCGCTACGAGGTGCGTCACCCCGTCCTCGACGACCCTGACCTCACGACGTGGTCGGCGTACACGGCGCGGGCCTGGCCGACGCTCGTCGTGATCGACCCCGAGGGGTACGTCGTCGCGCACATGGCGGGCGAGGGGCACCTGCACAACCTCGAGGTGCTGGTCGCGGAGCTCGTGCGTGCGCACGAGGTGGCCGGGACGCTGCACCGCGGCGACGGCCCGTACGTGCCTCCCGAGCCGACGTCGGGCACGCTGCGCTTCCCCGCCAAGGCGATCGCGCTCGCGGGCGGCGGCTTCCTCGTGGCCGACGCCGGGCACCACGGCCTGGCCGAGCTCGCGCCCGACGGGGAGACGCTCGTGCGGCGGATCGGCTCCGGCGACCGCGGCCTGGCCGACGGCGGGCCCGACGTCGCCCGGTTCAGCGAGCCCAACGGGCTGTGCCTCGTGCCTGACGAGCTGCGGGCGGAGGTCGGCTACGACGTGCTCGTGGCCGACACGGTGAACCATGCGCTGCGCGGCGTGCGGCTCGCGGACGGCACGGTCACGACGGTGGCCGGGACGGGTGAGCAGTACATGGTCGGCGGCGCGGACAACGTCGTGTCGCGTCCCGGTGACGTCCCGGGGACCGACCGCTCGGGCGTCGGGTACGACGGACCCGGGCTCGACGTCCGGCTCTCGTCTCCGTGGGACGTCGTCTGGTCGCCCGTCGTGGACGCGTTCGTCGTCGCGATGGCCGGCAACCACACGCTGTGGGCGTTCGACCCGGTGGTCGGCCGGATCACGCGGCTCGCGGGCACCATGAACGAGGGGCTCGTCGACGGGCCGGCGGCCGAGGCGTGGTTCGCGCAGACGTCAGGGCTCGCCGTCGACGCGGGCGGGCGGCTGTGGCTCGCCGACTCGGAGGTGTCCGCGCTGCGGTACCTCGACGGCGGCGGCACGGCGACGGCACCGGAGCCGGCCACGGTCGGCACGGCCGTCGGGGCCGGCCTCTTCGACTTCGGCCACCGCGACGGCCCCGCCGACCAGGCCCTCCTCCAGCACCCCCTCGGGGTCGCGGTCCTGCCCGACGGCTCGATCGCGGTCGCCGACACGTACAACGGCGCGATCCGCCGCTACGCGCCCCCGGCCCCGGACGCCCCCGAGGGCACCGTGGGCGAGGTCACGACGCTCGCGACCGGCCTCGCCGAGCCCAGCGGGGTCGTCGTGGAGGTCACCGGCGACGGTGTCCGGCTCGTCGTCGTCGAGTCCGGCGCGCACCGGCTGACCCGGATCGGTCTGCCTGCCGCGCTCGCGGGTGAGCTCCTCGACTCCGGCGCGCACCGCACGCAGCGTCCCGTCACCGACCTCGCGCCCGGCGAGGTGCGGCTCGACGTGGTGTTCACGCCCGCCGTGGGGCAGAAGTACGACGACCGGTACGGTCCCTCGACGCGGCTGCAGGTGTCGGCGACGCCGCCCGGGCTGCTGCTCGCCGGCGCGGGCGACGACGTCGCACTGACCCGGGTGCTCCGCCTCGACCCGGCCGTGACCGAGGGGGTGCTGCACGTGACCGCGCACGCCGCGAGCTGCGACGCCGACCCCGCGATCGAGTACCCCGCGTGCCACCTCAACGCCCAGGACTGGGGCGTCCCGGTCCGGGTCGTGGCAGGTGCGGCGTCCGAGCTCACGCTGCCGTTGCACGGCTGAGGCGTCAGCCGGCGCCCTGGACCGCAAGGTCGAGCAGGAGCAGCAACGCGTCGGCGAACTGGGCCGAGCGGTCCTCGGGTGCTGTCGTCTCGACCTCGACGACCCACGGGTCGCTCGCCACGGCGAGCGTGTGCACCTGCCCGGGGTCGTCGGACGGCATCCCGCCGCGGGCGACCGCCACCACGCCGCCGTCCTCGGCGTCGTGCAGCACCGACCACGCCGCGCCGCCCGTCGCGCCCGTCGCGGCTGCGGCGAGCGCGCACAGCCGCGGCACGACGCCCGACTGGGCGTTGAGGATCGCGCCGACTCCCGCCGCGATGAGCTTCTCGACGGTCACGGCGGCGGCCGACGCGCTCGACGCCTCGGCGCGGACCACCCGGGCCCGGTGGCGCTTGGCCTGGTACTGCGCGGCGTCCGCGCGACGGAACAGCGTGCGCGCGTGCTCGGGGCGGCCGTCGGCGGTCGACGCGACGCCCCACGAGATCGCGGCGCCGTGCGCGAGCGGGTACTTGCGCATGGTCCGTGCCAGGGTCCGCTTGACCTCGTCGCGGGGGATCCCGATGGTCACGAGGCAGAACTCGTCGCCGCCGAGCCGGGCCGCCGTCGTCCCCGGCAGCTGGTCCTGGGCGCGCCGCAGCACGTCGCCGACGGTGCGCAGGAGGTCGTCGCCCGCGTCGTGGCCGAACTCGTCGTTGACCCGCTTGAGGCCGTCGACGTCGCACATGACGACGCACATCTCGAGGTCGGACATGAGGGCGATCTCGGCGGCGTGGTCGGCGACGCGACGGTTGCCGAGGCCGGTCAGGGGGTCGTCGGCGACGAGGTGCCGTACCTGCTCGTCGAGGTCGACGCGCGCCAGGGCCCCCGCGGTCAGCGCCGCGACCACCTCGGCGGTCGCGACGTCCTCGACCTCGAACAGTGGCTGCCCGACGTCGCGCGTCGCGAGGATCTGGCCCCACACGTGGCCGTTGACGATGATGGGCGAGCCGAGCCCGGTGACCTGACCCGAGGCCCGCAGCGCGGCGCACTCGAGGGGGTCGCCCCAGTCGGCCCCGGAACCGTCCGGAGCGTGCGCGACCCAGCTGCTGTGCTCACGGATGAGGGTGCGCAGGGCGGGTCGGTCCTCGGAGCGGACCGTGACGCGGGTCGGCCCGGTCGTGCTGCCGCTCTCGAGGTCCTCCGAGGGCGGCGGGTAGACGGACAGGGTGCGGCAGGTGTCCTGCTCGATGCGGGACACCGAGATCGACCGGGCGCCCAGGAGCTCGTGCGCGAGCTCCGCGGACGCGTCGACCACCTCGCTGATCTTCTCCGCGCGGTCGAGCCGGTGCGCTGCGAGCGCGAGCCCACGCACGCCGGCCATGGCGGGGGCCGCCGACCGTCGCCCTCGGGCTCCCTCGCTGGCGCGTTCCACCCAGTCATCATGCTGCACCGCGGGGGTCACGCGATCCGTCATCCCCAGATCAGTGGCGCACGTCCCCCGGACGCGCGCGCATGCGGGGTCACACGTGCTCGAGGACGTAGATCCGCGGGTGGTGCCCCTTGGCGAACACGCGCAGCTCGGCCCGTACCCGCCAGTGCGCGTCGGCCTCGCGGATGCACCGCTCCATGACCTTGATCTCATGCGTGAGGACGACGAGGTGGGCTCCCGGTGCCCCGACCTCGTGGGCCACCCGCAGGAGGTCGGCGTGCAGGGCGGGGTTCGTGACGTGCGAGCCGTGCAGCGCACCCCACGGGGGGTCGGCCAGCACGAGGTCGAACGGGCCGGCGTCGCGCCAGGAGCCGCCCGCGGCAGTCACGTCCGCACGGGTCACCGTGGCCCGCCCGGCACAACCCGCCGCCACGAGGTTCTCCTGGGTCGCACGGACCGCGTCCGGGTCGATGTCCACGCCGACCGCGGTGGCAGCCGGACCCGCGAGCAGCCGCTCGATGAGCAGGGTGCCCGAGCCGCACATGAGGTTGGCGACGCGGTCGTCCGCCTGGGTCCCGACGAGCCGCACGATCGCGGCGGCGATGGTCGCGTTGACCGCACCCGGGAAGTCGGCGACCCGCCACGGGCGCGCGGACAGCGGGCGCCCGCCGAGTCGCACGAGCACGTCCCAGCCGGCCTGGTCCGTCGGGGCGCGGGTCGCGCCGGGCTGCGGGGCGTTGCGTGGGGTGCGCCGGAACCGGACGACGACCTCGCCCTCCGCGTCGTCGTGCACGAGGCCCGTCGCGTGGGCGAGCTCCGCGGCGAGGCGCTGGAACACCGAGGAGTCGTGGCCGGCCGCCTCGAACCGGAACGTCCGCGCTGCCCCGAGCCGGACGGAGGTCGCCATCGCGTCGGCGATGCGCGGCAGGTGCTCGCCGCTGGTCAGCGACTTGGGTCGCGGCACGTCGAACGTGAGCACGAGGAACACGGCGACAGCCGTGCGCAGGGACAGGGCGCGCTCGAGGCGTCCGGCGTGGTCGACGAGCAGCGCGTCCTCGCGACCGGGGACCGGGCGGGGCGGACGCGCAGGAGCGAGGCGCTCGACGATCTCGTCGGCCACGATCTCGCCGAGACCTGGCAGGAAGGTGACCTCGAGCCGCTGCGTGACGGGCCGGTAGGACGCGCGTGCAGGTCCCCGCAATGGGACGCGACCCGTCGACCGGCCCGGGCCGCGCGTCGCGGGGCGCTGGGATGCGCGAGGAGGCGTCACGCGGTCAGACGCCGACGGGGATGCGTGCGCCGACGGCCCGCAGCACGAACGTGACGGTGGCCTCGACGGCCGCGTCGCGCGCGGGGCCGTCGTCGGGCACGCGGCGGCTCGACAGGCACGCGTTGACGAGCGGGACGGTGGTGTCGACGTCCTGCGCGGGGAACGCGCCGGACGTGATGCCCAGGGTGAGGATGCGGCGCAGGACCTGCTCGACGAGCACGACGTGCGCGCGCACCCGCTGCTGCGTCGCGGGCGACAGGAGGGAGCGCAGGTCGGGGCCAGGGGCGAGGCGGTAGACCTGCTTGAGCCGGGCCTGCGCGCGCACGTACGCGCTGAGCTGCTCGGTCGGGTCCTCGACGTCCGCGAGCGAGCGCTCGAGCGTCTCGACGTAGCGCTCGGTCTCGTCCGTGATGAACGCGACGAGGAGCGACTCCTTGTCGGGGAAGTGGTTGTACACCGCGGTCCGGCCGATCCCCGCGGCCGCAGCGACGTCCGCGAGCGTGATGACGTCGAAGCCGCGGTCCGCCATGAGCGTCGACAGCGCGGCGAAGAGTCGCCGACGGGTCTGCTCGCGGTGCTCGTGCAGGGACCCGCCGATGATCTTGGGCATGCTGACATCCTCGCACGATCTGTCACTTCCCCCGGACGCCGACCGGGCGCCCCTAGGCAGCGCAGCGGCGCCGTCCTACCGTGGCCCCATCCCGACGGAGGAGATGCTCGTGGAACCCCGTGTGACGCTGGTGACCCTGGGCGTGCGGGATGTCGCCCGCGCGCGGCGGTTCTACGTCGACGCGCTCGGCTGGCCCGCGCTGCTGGTGGCAGACGAGATCGTCATGGTCCGGGTCGACCCTGGGCTCGTGCTGTCGCTGTGGGACCTCGAGGCCATGCGCGCGGAGGTCGGGACGGTCGGCGACCCT
>NZ_DASUIR010000012.1:0-25260 GCF_036279715.1 Cellulomonas sp.
CGCGTCGATCAATGACTATCAGCTGACGATCGCCAGTGCGGTGGAGGAGCAGACGGCGACGACGAACGAGATGAGTCGGGGGGTGCAGGAGGCGGCGATGGGGTCCAGTGAGATCGCGTCGAACATCACGGGGGTCGCCACGTCCGCCGACGCGTCCGCGCACGTGCTCGGACAGATGGGCGACTCGGTCACCGAGCTCGCCCGCCTCTCCGCCGACCTGCGCACCCGCGTGGAGACCTTCACCTACTGACGTCGCGTCCGGGAGGACGACCTCGCTCCGCCCTGCAGGGTGAGGTTGTCCACCCGCATTCGCCGTTCAGTTCAACTCGGCAGCGCCGCCGCCGATAGGCACGGCAGACCGTTACCGCACCAGAGGAGACCCGACGTGAGCATGCGCACCACGACGCCCGGCGACGCCGGGTCGCGCGTCGGTCGGATCCGCGTGCTCGTGGTCGACGACTCCGTCGTCGTGCGCCGGCTCGTCACCGACGCGCTCTCGCAGGACCCCGCGATCGAGGTGATCGGGTCGGCCGCCAACGGTCGGCTCGCGCTCACGAAGGTCGCCCAGCTCGTTCCCGACCTCGTGACGATGGACGTCGAGATGCCGGAGATGAACGGCATCGAGGCGGTCCGCGAGCTCCGGCGCGCGGGTCACCACATGCCGATCATCATGTTCTCGACCCTGACGGAGCGCGGCGCGGAGGCCACCCTTGACGCCCTCGTGGCAGGGGCCAGCGACTACGTGACCAAGCCCTCGAACACGGGCAGCCTCAAGGAGTCGCTCGCGCAGGTCGCCGGGCAGCTCCTGCCGAAGATCAAGGCCCTGGTGCCGCGCGTCCAGCCGGGCCCGGGGAGCGCGGTCCGGGCCACGCTGCCCGGCGTGTCTCCGCGGGCGGCAGGCCTCGCCCGGGTCCCCGACGGTGCGCACCGGCTCCCCGGCGCCCTCCGGGCCGAGCCCGCACCGCACGCCGTCCGCGCCGTCATCCTCGGCTCGTCGACGGGCGGTCCGGAGGCGCTCTCGCGCTTCGTCGCCGGCCTGTCCGCGCCGCTGCCCGTGCCGGTGCTGATCGTCCAGCACATGCCGCCGGTGTTCACGCGCCAGCTCGCCGCCCGGCTCGACCGGATGGGTCCCTCGACGGTGGTCGAGTGCGCCGGGGACGAGGAGCTGGTCCCGGGTCACGTGTACGTCGCGCCGGGCGACCACCACCTCGAGCTGCGCCGCTCCGGGGCCGGCGTGCGGACGATCCTCACGGACTCCCCGCCGGTGAACTTCTGCCGTCCCTCGGTCGACGTGCTGTTCCGCTCTGCTGTCGGTGTGCTCGGCGGCGACCTGCTCGCAGTCGTCCTGACGGGCATGGGCGCGGACGGTCGCACGGGCTGCGAGGCCGTCGTGACCGCCGGCGGCACCGTCGTCGTGCAGGACGAGGCGACCAGCGTCGTGTGGGGCATGCCCGGTGCGGTCGCCTCAGCCGGCCTCGCCCATCGGGTCCTGCCGATCGCCGACGTCCCGCACACCGTGGAGGCGCTCGTGCGGGGCTCGCTCGCGGCCGCGCGACCGACGACGTCGACGGGCGGTGTGCGACTGTGACGCTCACGACCGACTCGTTCGACTTCGTCGCCGACCTGGTGCGACGCCGCAGCGCCATCCAGCTCGACCGGGGCAAGGAGTACCTCGTCGAGAGCCGTCTCGCCCCGCTCGCCCGCGAGGCCGGCGTCGGCGTCGACGAGTACGTCCGACGGGTCCGTTCGGCCCGGCGCGAGGCGGACTACGAGGACGTCGTCGAGGCACTCACGACCAACGAGACCTCGTGGTTCCGTGACTCGGCGCCGTTCGACGCCCTGCGCACGCACGTCGTCCCCGCGTTCGCAGCGGAGCGCGGCAGGATCGACCGGCTGCGCCTGTGGTCGGCGGCCTGCTCGACGGGCCAGGAGGCCTACTCGATCGTCATGACGCTCACCGACGTCCTGCCGGGCACGCCGGTCGAGGTCCTCGCCACGGACCTGTCGACCCAGGTGCTCGAGCGCGGCCGGACCGGCCGATACTCGCAGCTCGAGGTGAACCGGGGTCTGCCCGCGGCGATGCTCGTGCGTCATCTCCAGCGCGCCGGCGCCGAGTGGAAGGTGTCCGACGCCATCCAGAAGGCCGTGACGTTCGCCCGGCACAACCTGCTCGACGCCGCTCCGGCCGGTGCGCCGTTCGACGTGGTGTTCCTGCGCAACGTCCTCATCTACTTCGACCTCGCCACCAAGCGGGCGATCCTCGAGCGGGTCCGCCGCGTGCTGCGTCCCGACGGGTTCCTGATCCTCGGTGCGGCGGAGTCGACGCTGGGGGTCGACGACGCGTGGGACCGCATCCCGGTCGCGCGCGGCTCCGTGTACCGGCCCGTCTCCCGGGTCTCGCCGGCGCAGACGAGCCCGTTCGTCCACTCGGGCGCGATTCCCGTGGCTGGCACGTCCGCGTTCCCGATCATCCCCCGCCAAGGAGCACACCGATGATGAAGGCGCTCGTCATCGACGACTCGCGCACCATGCGCCGGATCGTCGGCGCCCTGCTGGAACCGCTCGGGTTCGAGGTCCACCAGGCCGGCGACGGCCAGGAGGCGCTCGACCTGCTCGACGAGGGCCTCGAGGTGGACCTGGCCTGCATCGACTGGAACATGCCGGTCATGGACGGACTCGAGTTCGTGACCCGCGTCCGGTCGAACCCCGACCGCCGCCAGATCACCCTGATGATGGTCACGACCGAGAGCGAGACCGGGCAGATCGTCCGCGCTCTTGCCGCGGGCGCCCACGAGTACCTGATCAAGCCGTTCACCCCCGACAGCATCCGGGACAAGCTGGAGCTGCTCGGCCTTGTCGGGAGCGAGGAGCTCGTATGAGCGACACAGCCGTGGACCAGATGTACGCCATCGCCGAGCAGGTGTTCTCCGCGATGATCGACGGCGACGTCGGCCCGCTGCAGCCGTGGCTCGGCGACGTGCCGCCGATCGTCGACCCGATCGTCGGATGGGTCGACGCGCACGGCGGCTGGACGGGCCGCGCCGCGCTGACGACGTCGCGACCCGTGGCGCACGACCTCACGCGGGCGCTGCTCCACCTGGGTCCGCACGAGGAGGTCGACACCGAGGACCTCGTCGACGCGTACGGCGAGCTCGTCAACGTCGTCGGCGGCAACTTCAAGGCGCTGCTGCCCACCTCAGGCACGCTCGGCCTCCCCATGGTCGCGGACGTCCTGCCCGACGTCGTCGGGGCGGTGCCCATGGAGGGCCTGAACCTCGCGTGGCGAGGTCACCTCATCGTCGTGTCCATCTGGATGTTCGGGTAGAAGGGATCACCATGCTGCGAGTTCTCATCGCGGACGACAGTCGTGTCATGCGACAGATCGTCATCCGCACGCTGCGCCAGGCCGGTTACGACTGGGACGTCCGGGAGGCGGCGGACGGTGTCGAGGCCCTGGCTGCCGTCCAGGCCGACGAGCCCGATCTCGTGCTGTCCGACTGGAACATGCCGAACATGACCGGCATCGAGCTGCTGGGCGCGATGCGCTCGGAGGGCTACGGGACGCCGTTCGCGTTCGTGACGTCCGAGGGCTCCCCAGAGATGCGAGAGGCCGCCGCGGAGGCGGGCGCGCTGTTCCTGATCGCCAAGCCGTTCACCGCCGAGTCGTTCCGTGATGCGATCGAGCCGGTGCTCGCATGAGCGCCGACACGCACGTCCCCGACGCGAAGGACATCCGCGACCTGCTCGCGGACCTGCTCGGGCGGGACATCGAGGTCACCACGGGCGGGACGATGGTCGACCCCGATGTCGACTTCGGTGCGATGGTCGGCGTCTACGTGGACCGGCAGGTGCGCCTCGCCGCGCTCGTGCTGCTCGACATCGACCTGGCCTCCCGGATGGGCGCCGCGATCGCCCTGCTGCCCACGCGGGCGGCCGAGGCGGCGATCAACAACGGATTGCTGCCGGACAACATCCGCGACAACGCGGCCGAGATCCTCAACATCATGGCGTCGCTGTTCAACGTCGAGGGTGCCCCGCACGTGCGGCTCGACGCCGTCTACGCGCCGGGCGACCCGATCCCTGCGGACGTCGCGCAGTGGATCCTGACGTTCGTGCGTCGCTGCGACCTCGGCATGGACGTGGCGGGCTATGGACCCGGGCAGCTCTCGCTGCTGGTGCCCTGACACCTGTCCCGGCTTCGTCCCCGCGGGTCGCGGCACCATGGGTCTCCCGCCGGTAGGTCACGAACCGATAACGTGGCGGCGTGCCGACGACCGACAACCGCCCGTCCCTGCGTCGACGTGACCTGCGTGCCTACCGTGCTGGCACGCTGCGCCATCGGAGCCGACGGCACGTCGTCACCATCGTGGGGTCGTTCGTCGCGCTCGCGCTGCTTGCCGCCGTCGCGCCGCCCCTCCTGAGCGGCGACACCCCTGCCGAGGTCGTCGCGGGGCTGCCGAGCCGACTCGCGGGCCTGGGCGGGCTGGCCACTCGCGGCGCTGACCAGGCCGTTCGCGAGGCGGCCGACACGATCGGTGCCGACGCCGCCTCACGTTCCGGCGAGCGGCTGACCGCGGTCAGGCCGACGCCGTCGCCCTCCGCGATGGCCTCGGCCGGGGTCGGTGAGTCGCCGTCCGCTGCCCGGACCGCTCCGCTCCTCGGGTCGTCGCCCGCTGCATCGACCTCGGGGACGGCCGCCGCGCCGACCGCTCCGGACGCCACGCCGCCCGCCGCGGCACCGACGACGGCCCCCGCACCGACCCTCACCGCCGACGAGCAGTTCGCCGCACGGCTCGTCACGCTCACCAACGCCGAGCGCGCGAAGGCCGGCCTCCCCGCGCTCGCCACGTCACCGTGCGCGACCGCCCAGGCTGCAGCACGAGCCGCCGTCCTCGTCGCGCAGGGGCGGTTCGAGCACGACCCGCTCGAGCCGGTCATCACGGCGTGCGGGGGCAGTGGCATCGGCGAGAACCTGGCCGTCGGCTACCCGACGCCCGAGGCGATGACGGCCGGCTGGATGGCGTCACCGGGCCATCGCGAGAACATCCTGCGCGCCTACGCCGCCACCGGTGTCGGCTGCGTCACGGGGTCGACCGGCATGCTGTGCTCCCAGGTGTTCCTGGGCTGACGCCTTCGCGGACCGCGTCGCACACCACGTGGACAACCTGCGTGGGAAGGGTGCTGTTTCTGCGATCATGCGCGCCATGGCGACAACCTCCCTCCGGACGGTGACGGCGGCCCCCCGCAACGCCGTCGACCGTTACTTCAAGATCACCGAGCGTGGGTCCTCGATCGGCGCCGAGGTCCGCGGCGGCCTCGTGACCTTCTTCACGATGAGCTACATCATCGTTCTCAACCCGATCATCCTGGGCTACGTCCAGGACGGTACGGGCAAGTTCCTCGGCGGCGGCGACGCCCCGAACCTCGGCATGATCGCCGCGGCGACGGCCCTCATCGCCGGCCTCCTGACGATCCTCATGGGTGCCGTCGCGAACTTCCCGATCGCGCTCGCCGCAGGCCTCGGCCTCAACGCCGTGGTCGCGTACTCGATCGCCGCCCTGCCGGGCATGACGTGGCCCGACGCGATGGGCATCGTCGTGATCGAGGGCCTCATCATCCTGATCCTCGTGCTCACCGGGTTCCGGCGGGCCGTCTTCAAGGCCGTCCCCGTCGAGATCAAGACGGCCATCAGCGTCGGCATCGGCCTGTTCATCGCGTTCATCGGCCTCGTCGACTCCGGGTTCGTCCGGATCCCCGCGAGCCAGGCCACGCCGGTCGAGCTCGGCATCGGCGGGTCGCTCGCGGGCTGGCCGCTCCTCGTGTTCGTGGTCGGCCTGCTCCTCGCGATCATCCTCATGGTGCGCAAGGTCAAGGGCGCGATCCTCATCGCGATCCTCACCTCGACGGTCCTCGCGCTCATCGTCGAGGCGGTCGGCAAGGTCGGCCCCATGAAGGACGGCGGCGCCGTCGTCAAGCCGACCGGCTGGGAGCTCAACGTCCCGCACATCTCCGGGTCGGTCGTCTCGGTCCCGGACTTCTCGCTCATCGGGCACTTCTCGCTGTTCGGTGCGTTCGGCAAGATCGGGGTCCTCGCGGTCGCGCTCCTCGTGTTCGCGATCATGCTCGCCGACTTCTTCGACACGATGGGCACGATGGTCGCCGTCGGCGGCGAGGCCGGACTGCTCGACGACGAGGGCAACCCCGAGGGCGCGCAGCAGATCCTCATCGTCGACTCGATCGCCGCGGCGGCCGGCGGCATGGGCAGCGTCTCGTCCAACACCAGCTACATCGAGTCCGCGGCGGGTGTCGGTGACGGCGCGCGTACTGGTCTCGCGTCGATCGTGACCGGCATCGCGTTCCTGCTCGCGACGTTCCTGTCGCCGCTGGTCAACCTCGTGCCGTTCGAGGCGGCCACCCCGGCGCTCGTCGTCGTCGGCTTCCTCATGGTCATGCAGGTGTCCGGGATCGACTGGAAGAACTTCGAGGTCGCGATCCCCGCGTTCCTCACGATCATCCTGATGCCGTTCACCTACTCGATCACCGCGGGCATCGGCGCAGGCTTCATCGCGTTCGTCGTCATCAAGATCGCGGTCGGCAAGACCAAGGCGATCCACCCGCTCATGTGGGTTGCCGCGATCCTGTTCGTCTTCTACTTCACGCTCGGCCCCATCAAGGCTGCTCTGGGCATCTGAGCCCCGGGCACCCGCCCGACGAGCGTCCCGACGAGAGTGCAGTGACTCCCCGCCCCGGAACCACCGGGCGCAGTCGTCACTGCACTCTCGTCGCGTCCGGCCCCGTCCGGCGCGCGGCGACGACGACGGCGAGCCCGAGCAGGCCGAGAGCGGCGCCCGCGGTGTTCAGCACGACGTCCTGCACCGTCGGGACGCGCGTCGGCAGGAACAGCAGCTGGCTCGTCTCGATGGCCGCGGAGACGGCGCAGCCGGCGGCGACGACGGTCGACCGGTACTGGCGGCTCACGAGCAGCCCCCCGAGCACGCCGAACGGCACGAACATCACGACGTTCGCCGCGGCCTCCACGCCGTCGTAGGTCACCGGGATCCCGCGCCGGGTCAGCCACGCGACGAGCGACCGCACCGCGTCGAGCTCGCCCGGGCTCGCGAAGTCGGGCCACAAGGTCATCCGCGCGACGCCGAGCAGGTAGAGCGCCGCCGCGCACACGATCACGCGCCGGGCTCGACGGTCGGTCACCATCGGGCCAGGGTAGGGCGCGAGGAGTCGATACAGTGGCCGTGGTCACACCGTCCGTCCTGGGGAGTCGTCATGCGCGTCTCGGTCATCGGTTGCGGCTACCTCGGTGCGGTCCACGCTGCGTCGATGGCGAAGCTGGGGCACGACGTCGTCGGCGTTGATGTCGATGCCGTCAAGGTCGCGGAGCTTGCGGCCGGCCGGGCCCCCTTCTACGAGCCGGGGCTGCCCGAGCTGCTCGACGAGGTCATGGCCACCGGGCGCCTGCGCTTCACGACGGACATGGCCGACGTCGCGGGCGCGCTGGTCCACTTCGTCTGCGTCGGCACGCCGCAGAAGCGTGGGGAGTTCGGCGCGGACCTCGCGTACGTCGACGCGGCCTTCGAGCAGCTGCTCGGCCACGTGCGCCCCGGCGATGTGGTCGCCGGCAAGTCCACGGTCCCCGTCGGCACCGCCGAGCGGCTCGCCGAGCGCCTGGTCGGCACGGGCGCGACGCTCGTGTGGAACCCGGAGTTCCTCCGCGAGGGGCTCGCCGTCCAGGACACCCTCCACCCGGATCGCCTGGTCTACGGCCTGCCCACCGACGACGACGGCGTCCCCACGGCGGCCGGCGACGCCGCCAAGGCCCAGCTCGACGACGTGTACTCGACCCCGCTCGCTGAGGGAGCGCCGCTGGTCGTGACCGACTACGCGACCGCCCAGCTCGTCAAGGTCGCCGCGAACTCGTTCCTCGCGACCAAGATCTCCTTCATCAACGCGATGGCCGAGCTGTGCGAGGCGACCGGTGCGGACGTCACGCGTCTCGCGGACGCCATCGGGTACGACAACCGGATCGGTCGCACGTTCCTCAACGCGGGCCTCGGGTTCGGCGGCGGCTGCCTGCCCAAGGACATCCGGGCGTTCATGGCTCGCGCCGGGGAGCTCGGCGTCGACCAGGCGCTGTCGTTCCTGCGCGAGGTCGACTCGATCAACATGCGCCGCCGGGTGCGCATGGTCGACCTGGCGCGCGAGGTCTGCCACGGCTCGATCGTCGGTCGACGCGTCGCGGTGCTCGGGGCGGCGTTCAAGCCTGACAGCGACGACGTGCGCGACTCCCCGGCGCTGTCGGTCGCCGCACAGATGCAGCTCCAGGGCGCCCACGTGACCGTGACAGACCCGCAGGCGATCGAGAACGCCCGCGCCAAGTGGCCGGACCTCAAGTTCGCCGAGACGGCGATCGAGGCCGCCACGGGCGCCGACGTCGTGCTGCTCGCGACCGAGTGGGCCGAGTACCGCGACCTCGACCCGGCCGTGCTGGGTGGGGTCGTCGCCGAGCGGCGCATCCTCGACGGGCGCAACGTGCTCGACCCGGCGCGCTGGCGCGCTGCGGGCTGGACGTACCGGGCGCTCGGGCGGCCGTGACGCCCGACCAGGGATAGCGCCCGCTCAGCCGTCGCCCGGTCGGTCCGCTCTGTCCTCGGCGGCCCGCCGGGCGGCCACGAGGCCGATGCCTATCGCTGCGCCGAGCGTGTTGCCGAGGACGTCCCGTAGCGACCCGAACCGGTGGGGGAGCGCGGCCGACTGCACGGCCTCGACGGCCACCGATGCCAGGAGGGCGCCGACAAGCGCGACCCACCACCGGCGCCGCGGCAGGAGCAGTGCGGCGAGGAGCCCGAGGGGGACGAACATCACGATGTTGGCGCCGAGCTCGAGGACGTGGCGGTCGACTCGCGGCGGCACGCCCCACGAGTGGAGGACGTCGAGCACGCGGTCGATCGCCGTGGACGCCAGGTCCTGCAGGGGCAGCGGGCTCAGCGTCAGGACCGCGGCGAGGACGATCACGGCGACCAGTGCCCAGCCGATCAGGGCTCGCCGATGCCTCTCCATGCGCGCAACGCTAGGGCCCTGAGCGCGCCGCCCTGGAATCCCGACGTCGGCCGCGTGCCGATGGAGGGAGTCGTGGCTCACGGCCAGGATGTTGCGGTCGGCAACTCATTACCCAGGGTAATGAGTTAGAGTAAGGACATGCCCGATCTCGCCGTCCGCCCTGCCACGAGTGCCGCAGCCCCCATCGCTCCCCCGCCGCCCACCGCGAAGCAGTGCCGCCCCGCGGAGCTCGCGGCCGAGCTGCGCATCGGGATCTTCCGCTCGGCCCGCAGGCTGCGCGCCGAGCGCGGGTCCGCCGACCTTCCCGACCACCAGTACTCGGTGCTCGGCTGGCTCAACATGAACGGGCCGCTCACGCCCGGGGCGCTCGCCGAGATGCAGCACGTCCAGCCGCCGTCGATGACCCGGACGGTCAACACGCTCGTCGAGCTGGGCCTCGTGCAGAAGGCCGAGCACCCCACGGACGGCCGCCAGGTCGTCGTCAGCCTCACCGAGGCAGGCGTCCGGGAGGTCAAGGAGACGGTCCGACGTCGTGACGAGTGGCTGACCGGCAGGCTCGCCCGGCTGACGCCCGGAGAGCGCGCGACCCTGGCCGCCGCCGCCCGGCTGATGCGGGGGATCGCCGCCTCATGAGAGAGACGTTCTCCTCGCTGCGCTACTTCAACTACCGGCTCTGGTTCACCGGGGCGATCGTCGCCAACATCGGCACGTGGATGCAGCGCGTCGCGCAGGACTGGCTGGTCCTGACCGTCCTGTCGCACGACTCGGGCATCGCGGTGGGCGTCACGACCGCGCTCCAGTTCGGCCCGACGCTGGTCCTGTCCGCGTGGGCGGGGCTCCTCGCCGACCGCCTCGACCGTCGCAAGCTCCTGCTCGCGACGCAGACCGCGCAGGGCATCCTCGCGACCGCGCTCGGCATCCTCGTCCTCGGCGGGCACGCCCAGCTCTGGCACGTGTTCGTGTTCGCGGGGCTGCTGGGCTCCGTGACGGCGATCGACGGGCCGGTGCGGCAGACGTTCGTCGCCGAGATGGTGCCGGCCGAGGGGCTGGCCAACGCGGTCGGCCTCAACAGCGCGTCGTTCAACGCAGCCCGGCTGATCGGCCCCGGACTCGCGGGTCTGCTCATCGCGGGCGTCGGCACCGGGTGGGTGTTCGTCATCAACGGCCTGACGTTCGCGTCGACCCTCCTCGCGCTCACGAAGATGCGCGAGAGCGAGATGCGGAAGATGCCGACGGCCGCGCGCGCCAAGGGCCAGATCCGCGAGGGCCTGCGCTACGTGCGCGGTCGCTCCGACATCATCGTGATCATGGTCGTCGTCGGCGTCGTGTCGACGTTCGGCCTCAACTTCCAGCTCACGAGCGCGATGATGGCGCGCGTCGAGTTCGGCCGGGGTGCCGGGGAGTACGGCATCCTCGGCTCGGTCCTCGCGATCGGTTCGCTGACCGGCGCGCTGCTGGCGGCCCGGCGCAAGCGCCCGCGCGTCCGGCTCGTGATCGGTGCGGCGTTCGCGTTCGGCATCGCGAGCGGCGTGATGGCGCTCATGCCGACGTTCGCGTCGTACGCGGTCGCGTCCATCCCGGTCGGGCTCGCGTCGTTGACGATGATGACGGCGGCCAACACGACCATCCAGATGAACACCGACCCCGCGATGCGCGGGCGCGTGATGGCTCTCTACATGATGGTCTTCCTCGGCGCGACGCCGATCGGCTCGCCCATCGTGGGGTGGATCGCCGAGCAGTTCGGTCCGCGCTGGTCGGTCGGCATCGGGTCGGTCACTGCCCTGCTCGTGGCGTCGGGGGCGGCGATCTGGGCGTCGCGGCGCTGGAAGGTCGAGGTGCACTACCACGTGCACCGCCCGCACCTCGAGGTCCGTTACCCGCCCGCGGGCGATGGCAACCTCATGCCCGACGACGAGGTGGTCGAGCGCGACAGCGCCGCGCGGAGCCTCGGCGCGCAGGACGCCGCGAACCGCGTGACGGCAGCCTGACGGGTGAATCGCGGCCCCGGAGTGCGTCGAACGTTGCCCGGTATGTGACGATCGCCCCATGAGGGGGAGCAGGCGCGTCCGCATCACGCTCGGAGTGTCAGCCGGCGTGCTCGGGCTCGTCGTCGTCGCGGGCGGCTGGCTGGGCTACCGCGGGCTGCAGGCCGAGCGCGCGCTGCGCAGCGTGGGCGACGTGGTGGGGGGGCTGCAGTCGGACATCGAGGCGGGCCGCACGCAGGCCCTCGCCGACGAGCTTCCGGCCGTCCAGGCCGACGCGGCACGTGCGCGGTCCGCGACGTCCGACCCGGTGTGGCGACTCGCGGAGCACCTGCCCGTCGTCGGCGACGACCTCGCCGCGGTGCGCACGGTCGCGGCCGCGGTGGACGACGTGGCCCGGGACGCGCTGCCCGCGATCTCGCAGCTCGGCACGGTCCTCGCGGCGCAGGAGGTCCGAGGGACCGACGGCCGGATCGACCTCAAGCCGCTGGTCGACGCGGCCCCGAAGCTCGCGCTCGCGGACGCCACGACGGTCCGGGCGCGGGACGCCGTCGACGCGATCGACACCTCGAGGCTGATCGGCCGCATCGCCGGCCCGGTCCTCAAGGTGCAGGACGGTCTGGGCAAGGCGTCCGCGGCCCTCGACGCGGCCTCCCAGGTCGCCACCCTGCTCCCGCCGATGCTCGGTGCCGACGGCCCGCGCACCTACCTGCTCGTCTCCCTCAACAGCGCGGAGCTCCGCAGCGCGGGCGGCATCGTCGGGGCCGTCGCGGTCCTGCACGCCGAGAACGGCTCGCTCGACCTCGTCGAGCAGCGCACGACGCTGGCCTTCCCCTCGACCCCGGAAAGCGTCCTGCCGCTGACGCCCGACGAGCTGCGCGTGCACACCGACCGGCTCGGGCGGTGGATCCAGGACACCGTCTTCACGCCCGACTTCCCCCGGACGGCCCAGCTGGTCAGCGCCATCTGGCAGCGGTCGACGGGCGAGACGGTCGACGGCGTCGTCGCGACGGACCCCGTCGCCGTGAAGTACCTGCTGAGCGCGACCGGCGCGATCGCGGCGCCGGGCGGTGTCGAGCTGCGCGCCGACAACTTCCTGAGCGTCCTGCTGCACGACTCGTACCTGTCGATGCAGGACCCGGTGGTCGCCGACGAGTTCTACACCGGTGTCGCGGCGACGGTCTTCCGGGCGGTCGGCGGGGGGCAGGGCGAGTCGCGCGGCGTCGTCGAGCAGCTCGCGAAGGCCGGCGAGGAACGACGCCTGCGGATCTGGTCCGCGCACCCCGTCGAGCAGGCACTGCTCGCACCGACGTCGCTCAGCGCCGGCTTCCTGTCGGGGACCGACGACGCGGCGGCGGGCGTGTTCCTCAACGACGGCACCGCAGGCAAGCTCGACTACTTCCTCACGACGACGTACTCGGTCGAGTCGATGACCTGCGGCAAGGACGGCGCGCCGGGCTCGGCGGTCGTGCGCCTCGACCTCGCCTACGACCCGCCCGCCGACATCGCGCAGTACCCCATGTACGTCACGGGCTACAACAGCGGCGCGATACCGACGGGCTGGGTCCAGACGAATGTGACGGTGTACTCCCCGGTGGGCGGCTCGATCGGCGAGCTGAGCCTGGGCGACAGCCTCGTCGGCGGGCTCGCCGCGACCGAGGGGGACCGAGCCGTGAGGATTCTGACGTCCCGGCTCGCTCCCGGGGGGCGGGCGACCTACCGGTTCACATTGCCGGTCCGGGCCTCGACGCTCGATGTGTGGACGACGCCGACCCTCACGAGCCCAGGGATCGTCGGGGGGTCCTGCACCCCCGCGCCCTGACGGCCGGGCCGGCTCGTCTTCACCCGCTCGGCACCTGCCGACGGTGGGAGGTAGGGCGCTACCATGGCGGTAGATATGTCCGATACATCCGATTTGACGGGGAGGGTCAGCCATGAACACGAAGTTCCGCACGGCCGCAGGGGTCGGCCTCGGAATGTTCGCCCTGCTCGCGCTGGCCGGGCCGGCTGCAGCAGTGGACGGGGACGGGTGTGTACGCGAGGACTCGGGCTACGCGGCTCCGGCTGTGACGTGCGTGCTCCCCACCCCAGCGCCGCGTTCGGACGTGCTTGGCGCTGAGCCGAACGTCACCGTTGTGCGCTCCCAGGTGCTCTCGGCGACCGGATCGAACGTGGAGCCGGTCCTGTGGCTCGCCGGCGGGCTCGTCGTGGTCGGCGCGGGTGTCGTGGGTGGCATCGCCGTCGCGCGGCGCAGGCACACCGCCTGACGCGTGACCTGAGCACACAGCACCTGAGCACGCAGCGTCCGTCGGCCGAAGCCGGCGGGCGCTGTGTTGTCGGGCGCTGTTGTCAGGCGCTGTTGTCAGGCGCCCAGACCAGTCGGTCAGTCCAGCCGCTCGACCACGTAGTCGATGCACGCCGTCAGCGCGAGCACGTCGTCCGGGTCGACCGCGGGGAACATCGCGACGCGCAGCTGGTTGCGGCCGAGCTTGCGGTAGGGGTCGACGTCGACGATGCCGTTCTCGCGCAGGATCTTCGCGACGCTCTTGGACTCCACCTCGGGGGCCAGGTCGATCGTGCCGACGACGTTCGAGCGGATCGCGGGGTCGGTGACGAACGGGGTGGCCCAGTCGCGGGCGTCGGCCCAGCTGTAGAGATTCGCGGCCGAGGTCGCGGTGCGCTGCGCGGTCCAGGCGAGGCCGCCGCGGTCCAGCATCCAGTCGAGCTGCTCGGCGAGGAGCACGAGGGTCGCGATCGCGGGGGTGTTGAGCGTCTGGTCGAGCCGCGAGTTCGCCAGGGCGGTCGTCAGCGACAGGAACTCGGGGATCCAGCGGCCGCTCGCGTCGATCTGCTCGGCGCGCGCGATCGCGTCGGGCGAGAGGAGCGCGAGCCACAGGCCGCCGTCGGACGCGAACGACTTCTGGGGAGCGAAGTAGTAGACGTCGGTCTGGGCCACGTCGACCGCGAGACCGCCGGCGGCCGACGTCGCGTCGACGACGGTCAGCGCGCCCTGCTCGTGCGAGCCCGCGACGCGGCGGACCGGCGCGGCGACGCCCGTCGAGGTCTCGTTGTGCGGCCAGGCGTACACGTCGACGCCCTCCTCAGGGGCCGGCAGTGCGAGCTGGCCGGGCGGTGCGGTCCGGATCGTGGGCTCACCGAGGAACGGGGCGCGCTTCGCGGCAGCCGCGAACTTGGCGCCGAACTCCCCGAACGACGCGTGCTGCGACCGCTCGCGGACAAGACAGAGGGTCGCGAGGTCCCAGAACGCCGTCGACCCGCCGTTGCCGAGAGCGACCTCATAGCCGTCGGGCAGCGCGAACAGCTCGGCCAGGCCGGCCCGGATGCGTCCGACGACGGCCCGCACGGGCGCCTGGCGGTGCGAGGTCCCCAGCAGCGCGCGACCGGCTCCTGCGAGCGTGTCGACCTGCTCGGGGCGGATCTTGCTCGGTCCCGAGCCGAACCGGCCGTCGACGGGCAGCAGCGTGGTGGGAATGGTGATCTGCACGAGCCGAGGATACGACCCCGACCGTCTAGCCTGGTGGCAGCGACGACCAGATGAGCGGAGTATCCCCGTGAGCGACCTGATCGACACCACCGAGATGTACCTGAAGACGATCTACGAGCTCATCGAAGAGGGCATCACGCCCCTGCGCGCCCGGATCGCGGAGCGGCTCGGTCACAGCGGTCCCACCGTGTCCCAGACGGTCGCGCGCATGGAGCGCGACGGTCTCGTCGTCGTGAACGGCGACCGGCACCTCGACCTCACCGCGTCGGGGGTCGCGAAGGCCACGCGCGTCATGCGCAAGCACCGTCTCGCCGAGCGGCTCCTCACGGACGTGATCGGGCTCGACTGGGAGCTCGTCCACGAGGAGGCGTGCCGCTGGGAGCACGTCATGAGCGAGCGGGTCGAACGGCGGATCGCCACGCTGCTCGACCACCCGCACTTCGACCCGTACGGCAACCCCATCCCCGGCCTCGACGAGCTCGACGAGGAGCGCACGTCGGTGGCCTTCCTCGACGGCGTGTCGCCGCTGGTGGCTGTCGCGGACGCTGCGGGCGCCGCAGGGACCCGTGGGGTCGTCGCGCGACTCGGGGAGCCGCTGCAGTCCGACGTGGAGCTGTTGACACGGCTGGACCGTGCCGGCGTGCGGCCCGGTGTGAGCGTGGACATCGAGCGTGGACCGGGCGTCGTGACCGTCAGCGTGCCGGGAGCAGACACGGTCCTGGACATTCCGGACGACCTCGCGCGACACGTGTTCGTGCGCGTGTCCTGACGTCCTCGCAGGTCGCAGCGGTATGCCCGGTCTCATACCGGATTGGTCGTGACCGGAGCGTGACATTGGGCGCCGCCGTCCTGTACGTTCGTCCTGCTTCCTCGGAACCCTCCTCCGTCGAAGCCCTGGTGCGGACGCTGAACCCTGCCGCCGCTCCGGGTCCGTACAACTTCGCCGGCAGGGGCGGGGGAACCAAGACGTGGGCACCGGAACACGGTGTCCTTGGGGTGAAGCCGAGCGGATGGTCAGTCCATCCGAACGGCCGGGTGCTTCTCCAACCCGAACCCGACAGCTCACCTCGTAGGCGCAAGGAGAGGCACCGCGTGACCGAGAGCATCACCCGCGCCAGACACCGTTCAGCGCGTCGACCCACCACTCCGCTTCATGACCTCGCGAACGCCGCCACCGGCTCGATGGGCACGGTCGGCCGTCGCACTGTCGTCGTCGCCGCGTCGTCGGGCCTGCTGGTCACGATGTTCGGCGCACCGGCCGGCGCGACCACCGGCGGTACCGCCGGGTCGCTGCCCTCGGTCGACACCGCATCGCTGACTGCGTCGGCTCGCGCCGTCCTGGCCACCGCCCCCGTCGTGACGTCCCCGGCGGATGCCGAGTGGTCGTCTGACGCTCCGGAGGTCACCGCGGTCGCCCCGGCCCCCGTCGTCACGCGCGTCGCCGCAGCGAAGGCCGCGCGGTCCGCCGCACGCACCGCCGCTCCGGCGGTCCACAACAACCCGGTCCCGCAGTCGGTCGCCGGCAACGCGGTCCTCGAGGTCGCGGCCCGCTACGTCGGCACCCCGTACCTCTCGGGCGGCTCGACGCCGGCCGGCTTCGACTGCTCCGGTTTCGTCTCCTACGTCTACGCGCAGCTCGGCGTCTCGCTGCCGCGCACGTCGTCGGGCATCAAGGCCGCCGGCACGGTCATCTCGCGGGCCGACGCGCAGCCGGGCGACCTCATCTGGAGCCCCGGCCACATCTCGATCTACGCCGGCGGCGACGACCAGATCGACTCGCCGCGTCCCGGCAAGACGATCCAGTTCCGCTCCATCTGGCAGAGCGCCCCGGTGTTCATCCGGATCGGCTGACCTCATCGGGTGAAGGGCCTCGGCGGTGCGTACAGCACCTCCGGGGCCCTTTCCTTGTGCTCACCGCGTACTCTGGTCGCGCCTGCACCTCCCCCTGCGGACCCGACAGCCAGACGGGTCCTCCGACCGGGTCAAGGAGTTCGCCGTGCTGATGCCAGTGCCGCGCCGGACGTTGCTGCTCAACGCGAGCCTCGAGCCGCTGTGCATCGTGAGCGTGCACCGGGCGGTCACCCTCGTCATGACGGGTAAGGCGACCATCCTCGAGATGGACGGCCGGATGCTGCACTCGGAACGCGCCGCCGTCCCCCTCCCGCTCGTCCTGTGCCTGACACGGTACGTGCACGTCCCGGTGCGCCGGGTCGTGCCGCCGACGCGCCGGACGGTGCTCCAGCGGGACAACCACCGCTGCGCGTACTGCGGCGGCGCGGCCGACACGGTCGACCACGTCCACCCGCGGTCGCGCGGTGGCCGCCACGAGTGGGCCAACGTCGTGGCCGCGTGCGCACGGTGCAACCACCGGAAGGCCGATCGGCTGCTCCAGGAGATCGGGTGGGAGCTGTCGTTCGCGCCGCGAGCCCCTCGCGGGGCCGCTGCGCTCGTGCGCGGCGCCAGCGTGGACGAGCCGACCTGGTCGGCGTACCTCGTCGCGTGACGGGCTCGTTGCGCAACGGGGGGTTGCGCCAAGCGCGTGCCAAGGTTTGACCGGGTCTATGACGTGCGACGATGCGGCGAGGGCATAGTGTGAGCGCACAGGCGATGAGGACTGCGGGGAGGTTCCACCGATGAGGAACGACAACGTGGTGCTGGTCGGGGTGGACGGCTCGATCGCGAGCCTCCACGCGCTCGACTGGGCAGCGGCTGCCGCCAAGGTGCACCACCGGTCCCTGCGGATCGTCTGCTCGTACTCCCTGCCCTCGTTCACCGCGGCATCGCTCGACGGTGGCTACGCGGCCCTCGACGACACCGCGATCCAGGCCGGTGCGCGCGCTGTCCTCGACGAGGCGACGCAGCGGATCGCGTCCTCCGGGGTCGAGGTCACCGCGACGGTCGCCACGGGCGATGCCACGGGTGTGCTCGTCGAGCTGTCGCACGAGGTCGCGGTCGTGGTCGTGGGGACCCGGGGTCGCGGAGGCTTCGCGGACCGGGTGCTCGGGACGGTCTCGTCGGCCCTGCCGGCGCACGCGTACTGCCCGACGGTCGTCGTGCCGCTCCGGGGTGCACCGCGCCCGGCACCCGACATGGCCGAGGACTCGCTGCCGCCGATCTCGCCGGTCCACCGCATCGTCGTCGGCGTCGACGGCTCACCGCAGGCGGAGATCGCCCTGCGGGCCGCGATCGTCGAGGCCAAGGCCTGGGATGCCGAGCTCATCGCCGTCACCGGGGTGCCGCTCGGGCAGGGTGCCGGGATGCTCAGCTGGCTTCCCGCGGCGATCGACCGCGAGCAGGTGCTCGCGGACGTCACCGAGGGCCTCAACGTCGTGATCGACCGGGCGCTCGTGGACCACCCCGGGTTCTCGGTGCGGCGGCACGTGCTCGACGGCTCGGGCGCCGAGCTGCTCACCGAGTTCTCCACCGCGACGGACCTCATCATCGTCGGGTCGCGCGGTCGAGGGGGCTTCGCCGGGCTGCTGCTGGGCTCGACGAGCCAGGCCGTCCTGCACCACGCGTCGTGCCCGGTCATGGTCGTGACGAACCGCTGCAAGCCTCGCGACGAGGCAGCGCCGACCGCGTAGCCCCGTCACCGGGCGTCGCCGTCGCGCGGGCCAGAGAGCGCGACGCGGGGCCGCGGGCGGGTTCAGTCCGCAGGGGCCGCCGGGACGTCGGGCCGGCGAAGCAAGGCCGAGAGCACGACCGTCGAGCGCGTCCGCGCGACGAACGGCTCGGCCGCGAGTCGCTCGACGACACGTTCGAGGTGACGCATGTCCCGCGCGCGCACCTGCAGCACCAGGTCGACGTCGCCCGTCACGGTGCTGGCCGCCACGACCTCTGGATACGTCTCGACGGCCGCGCGCATGGTCGACGGGCTCGTCGAGCCGTGGCAGTAGAGCTCGACGAACGCCTCGGTCTCCCAGCCGAGCGCGGCCGGGTCGAGCCGCACGGTGAAGCCGCGGATGACGCCGTGCGCGCGGAGCCGGTCCACGCGGCGCTTGACCGCGGGCGCCGAGAGCGAGACGGCAGCGCCCACGTCCGCATAGCTCGCGCGCGCGTCGACGGCGAGCTCCCGCAGGATCGCCGTGTCGAGGGGATCGAGCGGATCCGGGTGGGGGAGGGTCGCTGACGGCACGCTCCCATGATGGCGCACGGGCGCCCTGGGCGGCGTGGGCGATTTGCCCTGCGGTGTCGGCATGAATACGGAATCGCCGGTATTCCCGACACGCCGCCATTGCCGAACTGATTATCGTGCATCCGGGCATGAATCGGACAATCCCCACCCCGGTCCCTTGCAGATGCTGATTTTCTCGGGGATCGTCGCCATGGCGTTGAAAGGAAATGAAACATGGCGACGGTAAGAGACGACGAGCGAGTTGACGCGGTTCCGGCCCAGCGTGGCCCGAGCCGCGCAGCGCTGCGCGAGCCCGCCCCGGCGGCCGCTGAGGTCGCGCACCGCGGTGCCCTGGCCCGTGCGCGTGCGGCCGGCACGGTCGTCGACGCGCCGGTGCTCGCGCCGCCCACGATCCCGACCCAGTCGGCCCCGCCGTCGGTCGAGAACCTCGCTCCGAAGGTCGCGCCCCGACCCGTCGAGGTTCCGGCCCGGACCGCGCGGACGCGCAGCACCGCTCGCCTGACCCTCCTCGCGACGTCGGCGTTCCTTGTCGTGGCCCTCGTCGTCGCCGGTGTCGTCACCTCGGTCCAGAGCTCGGCCCGCGCGGCCGAGCTCGTCCGGGTCAAGGCCCGGGTGGCCCTCGAGGTCGCCGCACGCGCTGACGACCAGTCCCTCGTCCGATCGGCCGACCGCGCCGCCGCTCAGGCCGCTGCGGCGAACCAGCGTGCTGCGCTGGTTGCGTCAGCGGGCTCGGTCGTCACGGCAGCCCAGGCGACGCTCGCGGCGACCCCGAACGCCGGTGACGCGCCTCGCAGCGCCCTCCAGGCGGCCACGGATGCCCTCAGCGCTGCGATGACCACGACCGGCAGCGGGACGAGCGTGGCGACCCTGCACGCGGCCGCTGCGGCGGTCCCCGCGACCCAGCAGGCAGCGGTCGACGCGCAGACGGCCTGGCAGGCGGCCGAGGACGCCCGCATCGCCGCGGAGCAGGCCGCAGCGCAGGCCGCCGCTGAGCAGGCAGCCGCCCAGCAGGCTGCGGCGTTGGCCGCCCAGAAGAAGGTCGCCAAGCCCGCGGCCACCAGGACGGTCAGGTCGGCACCCGCAGCAGCGGCACCTGCTGCCGCAGCCCCAGCCCCGTCCGGCGTCGGTGACGTCTTCAGTGCTGGCACGATCGGTGCCGAGCTCAACGCCTACCGTGCCTCGCAGGGCCTCGGCGCCCTCGCGATCGTGTCCTCGGGGGCACGCATCGACCACGCACGGCAGATGGCCGCGTCCAACAGCATCTGGCACAGCACGGTCCGCAGCATGGCCGAGATCGTCGGTCGCGTGAGCCCCGCGAGTGCCTCGGCAATGATCAACGCGTATGCGAACTCGCCCGCGCACAATGCGATCATGCTCGGCAGCTATTCGACCGCGTATGTCGGCGCAGTCACCTATGACGGCTGGCTGTACACGTCGATCCAGTTCGGCTGATCCCCGAGCGTTCAGACGAGCGCGACGGCCAGCCGGTCGAGCGCGAGGTCGAGGTCCGCGCGCTCCATGACGAGCGGCGGGGCCAGCCGGATCGTCGACCCGTGGGTGTCCTTGGCCAGCACGCCGTGCTTGAGCAGCCGTTCGCACAGCTCGCGTCCGGTCATCCGCTCAGGGTCCACGTCGATGCCCGCCCACAGCCCGACGCCGCGGGAGCGGGCGATGAGCCCCGCCTCGGTGAGCGTGTGCAGCCGCGTGTGCAGGTGTGCGCCGAGCTCGCGGGCCCGGGCCTGGTGCTCGCCCGTCGCGAGCAGCTCGACGACCGCGAGCCCGACCGCGCACGCGAGCGGGTTGCCGCCGAACGTCGAGCCGTGCGTCCCCGGCGTGAGCACGCTGAGCACGTCCGCGCGCCCGACGACGGCCGACACGGGCACGATCCCGCCGCCGAGCGCCTTGCCGAGCACCATGAGGTCGGGGCGGACGCCCCACAGCTCGCACGCGAACGTCGTCCCGGTACGCCCGAGCCCGGACTGGACCTCGTCGGCCACGAGAAGGACGCCGGCGTCGTCGCATGCCACGCGGACGGCCGGCCAGTAGTCGTCCGGCGGGACGACGACGCCCTGCTCGCCCTGGATGGGCTCGAGGAGCACCGCCACCGTGGTCTCGTCGATCGCTGCCCGGACCGCGTCGGCGTCGCCGAACGGCACGATCCGGAACCCGGGCGTGTACGGGCCGAACCCGCGTCGGGCGTCATCGTCGGTCGAGAACGACACGATCGTCGTCGTGCGGCCGTGGAAGTTGCCCGCCGCGACGACGACCGTCGCCTGCTCGGGTGCGACGCCGCGCACCTCGTAGCCCCACTTGCGCGCGGCCTTGAGTGCCGTCTCGACGGCCTCAGCCCCGGTGTTCATGGGCAGGACCATCGGGGGCCCCACGACGGCCGGTGCCGCCAGCGCGGCGAGCGCGTCCGCGAACGGCTCGAGCAGGTCGTGGCTGAACGCGCGTGACGTCAGCGTGAGCCGGTCGAGCTGCGCATGCGCCGCGGCGACGAGGGCCGGGTGGCGGTGACCGAAGTTGAGCGCCGAGTACCCCGCGAGCATGTCGAGGTACGCGACGCCGTCCGCGTCCCGCACCCAGGCGCCCTCGCCCCACACGATCGTGACAGGGAGCGGGGCGTAGTTGGGGGCGAGCGATCCGGTCATGTCCAGGTCCTCAGGTTCAGGCCGTCGTCACGGGGTGGGACGGATCTCGAGCGTGCAGCACTTCGCGCCGCCGCCGCCCTTGAGCAGCTCGCTCGTGTCGACGGGGATCGGGGTGTAGCCGCGCTCGCGGATCGCGGGGGCGAGGTCGACGGCGCCGGGGGCGACGACGACGTTGAGCCCGTCGCTGACCGCGTTGAGGCCGAGGGCGGCCGCGTCCCGGTCGGTCGCGATGACGGCGTCGGGGAACATGCGCGCGAGCACGGACTGCGAGCTGCGCGAGAACGCCGGCGGGTAGTACGCGATCTGCGGTGACGCGGGGTCGCTCGAGAGCACCGCGAGCGCGGTGTCGAGGTGGTAGTAGTGCGGGTCGACGAGCTCGAGGGAGATGACGGCGCGGCCGAAGAGGTCCTGCATCTCGGCGTGCGCGGCGCGGTCCGTGCGGAACCCGGTCCCCGCGAGGATGACGTCGCCGACGACGAGGATGTCGCCCTCGCCCTCGTTGACCTGCGCGGCCGTGTGCGTCACGTACCCGCGGTCGGCGAACCACTTCTGGTACGCGGGACCCTCGGCAGCGCGCTCGGGGTGGCGGAACTTGGCGGAGTACACGATGCCGTCGACCACGAGGGCGCCGTTGGCGGCGTAGACCATGTCGGGGTACCCGCCGAGCGGCTCGATGGTCTCGACGGTGTGGCCGAGGTCGAGGTAGACGTCCCGGAGCGTGCGCCACTGGCGGACGGCGAGGTCCGTGTCGGTCGCCCGCGTCGAGTCCATCCACGGGTTGATCTCGTACGACACCGTGTAGTGCACCGGCTCGCACATGAGGTAGTGGCGGGGCGTGGCGCCCGGGGCGGTGGGCATGCTGCGGATGGGCATGTGGCTCCTGGGGGAGGGTGGCAGCGGCGCGGTCGTCGGCTGCAGGACGGGTCTCCCCTTGAGGGTACGAGGCGGGGGCGCGAAGCATGGACTCGCTGCGGCGTGCCGCGGGGCGCGATTCGTTGCGCGATCAGGCCTGACGACGACGATTCGTTGCGCGGGCCACCTCGAGGACCGCGCGGGCCCGGGATCGGGACGTCCAGGCTCGCCACGGTAACGTGAGGGTCATGGAGACACGAGTGCTGGGCAGGACGGGCCGCGCGGTGTCCGTCATCGGGCAGGGCTGCTGGCAGCTCGGCGGCGACTGGGGAACGGTCGGCGACGACGCCGCGCTCGCGATCCTCGGTGCCGCGGTCGACGCCGGAGTGACGTTCCTCGACACCGCCGACGTGTACGGCGACGGTCGCAGCGAGAAGTTCGTCGGGCGCTTCCTCGCCTCGCGCTCCGGGCATGCGATCACGGTCGGCACGAAGCTGGGCCGCCGCGCCGACCCGCACGTGGCTGATGCGTACACGCTCGACAACTTCCGCGCCTGGACGGACCGCTCGCGCACCAACCTCGGCGTCGACACCCTCGACCTCGTGCAGCTGCACTGCCCGCCCACCGAGGTGTTCGGCCGCGACTCGACCTACGAGGCGCTCGACGTCCTCGTGGACGAGGGCCGCATCGCCGCGTACGGCGTCTCGGTCGAGACCGTCGACGAGGCGCTCGCTGCCATCGCGCGCCCGCACGTGGCGAGCGTCCAGATCATCCTCAACGTGTTCCGGCGCAAGCCCCTCGAGCGCGTCCTGCCCGCCGCCGTGGCCGCCGGGGTCGGGATCATCGCGCGCGTCCCGCTCGCGAGCGGTCTCCTCACCGGCAGGTACGACGAGGCCACGACGTTCGCCGCGGACGACCACCGCACCTACAACCGGCACGGCGAGGCGTTCGACGTCGGCGAGACGTTCGCGGGCGTCCCGTACGAGGTCGGGGTCCGGGCGGCGCGCGAGGTCGCGGCCTTCACGCCCGCGGGCGCGACGACGGCCCAGCTCGCGCTGCGCTGGATCATCGACCAGCCGGGCGTCTCCACGGTCATCCCCGGCGCCAGCCGGCCCGAGCAGGCCCGCGCCAACGCTGGGGCAGCCGACCTCGCGCCGCTCGACGCGGCGACCCTGGCCGGCCTCGAGGCCGTGTACGACGAGTCGATCCGGGAGCACGTGCACGCCCGCTGGTGACGAGCAGGTTCGCGGCCGGGAGCGACCGCTCTCGGCCTAGGAGCGACCCTCGACGCGCGGCGGAGCTTCTGGCGCGACGACCTCGATGATCTGGGGGAACCGCGCGGGCGCCGGACCGAACGCGAGCCGGGCGCCCTCGATGACCGTCTTGCCGAGCGCCCGCGCACCGGCGACGCCGATGACCGCACCGATCCCGAACGGTGCGAGCCGCCCGACCCCCAGCGCGCTCTGCCGCAGGGCCTGCCGACGGATGAGCCGCTTGGTCAGCGTGGTGTTGACCTTCGCGATCGTCGTCGTCGGCATGTGGGTGAGGAGGGTCCGCGCGAAGTGCACCGAGCTGATCTCGGCGGCGTCGCCGACTGCCTTCGCCCCCGCCTCGCCGAGGATCGTGGCCAGCACGAGCGCGCGGCGCCGGGGCACGTCCTGCACGTCGATCCCGTGGACGCTCGCGACCCCGAGCGAGAAGGCCGCCGACGCCCCGAAGAACGTCGCGACGTCGCTCACCGTCAGCGCGAGGGCGAACCCGGTCCCGACGGCGGGTGCCGCCGCGGCCGCGCCGACCGCAGCGCCCGCTCCCTGGATCACGCGCAGGTACTCGCGCTCGAGGATGGTGACGAGCTGGTCGGGCGTCGCGTAGGGGTTGCGCCGCCGCAGCTGGTCGACGTGCTCGTGGATCTTCGCGCCGGGGATGGTCACGGCCTTCTCGAGCGCCTGCTCGAGCATGCCGACGCGCGGACGGCTCAGGTCGACGGTCTGCCACCGGGAGGCCTCGGCGTCGGTCGTTCGGCTCAGCTTGCGGGCCATCAGTCCTCCCCAGCGATCGTCAGGAGGGTGCTCGCTCCGTGCTGGAGCGTTCGCCCGACCGTGCAGTGCAGGTCGACGGCGCGGTGGACGATCGCGACGAGCCGTTCGCGCTGCGACTCGTCGAGACCCGACAGGTCGACGACGAGCTCCTCGCGCAGCTCTGGGTAGCGGTCCTGCTCCGGGTCGCTCGGCCCTGACACGCGGATGGTCACCGGCACGTCGTCGCCGAGCCGGTGCGCGAGTGCCGTGTCCGCGCTCATCCCGGCGCACCCGGCCAGGGCGATCTTCAGCAGCTCACCGGGCGTGAACACCGCGCCGGCCGTGACCGGGCCGATCAGAACCTCGGCGCCGCGCGAGCTGCGCCCGGTGTACGTGCGCCGGCCGGTCCGCTCGACCCACAGCTCCGCGGGCGCGTCGTCGTCGAAGCTGGGTGACGCGACCATGTGCAGCGCCGGTGCGGGGGTCTCGACCACGGGCGAGGCATCCTCAGTGCTCATTGCGCGATCTTGCCATGGGCCCCTCGCATCGGCTCGCGATCGTCGGCCGTCGGCAGCGGTTGACGCCGAGATGAACTCTGGCCGAACGTCGGATGGAATGCCTGGTCAGCGGGCATTTCGGTCGGGATAGTGCCCACGTGGACTCGACCCAGATCGCCTTGTTCAACGCCGGGACGCGTGGTGCGCTCCGCGGCCTCACTGCGGTCGCGAGCCCGACCGTGCGGACCCTCGCGCACCCCGTCGAGGCCATCGACGTCACGATGACCGTCGCGCGCCTCGAGCAGCTGTTCCGTCCGGCAGACGTCGTGAGCGTCGTCGTCCTCGACTACGCAGCCCCCGAGGCCGTCGGCCTCATCACGCGCGACCGGTTCATGGCCGTGATGTCCGGGCGCCTCGGCTACGGGCGGGCCATGCTCTCGCGCAAGACGGTCGCCGAGATCACCGACTGGCAGCCGCTCGTCGTGGAGCCCGACGCGCTCGTGTCCGAGGCGGCGATCGTCGCGATGTCGCGGACCACCGAGCGGCGG
>NZ_DASUIR010000013.1:0-38011 GCF_036279715.1 Cellulomonas sp.
CGCCCAGCACCTCGAGGAGTGCCGCAGGTGCGGCCTCGAGGCCAGCACCTACCGCACGATCAAGGCGGCGATCACCCAGACCGGAAGTGGGCCTGCGGCCGTCGACCCTGCGGCCGTCGAGCGGCTGCGCAGCTTCGCACACGACCTCGCCGACCCGCGGCACTGAGATGCCAGTGCTCCAGTGGGACGACTACCTGACCGACTACCCCCGCGCGCGGCCAGGGATCACGGAGGTCGCGCTCAACCACGCCCGCTGATGCGAATCGTGGCCAGGCGGCCTCGATGACCCAGCGACGGTCCTGCCCTGCCGGCCCGGACGGTCGGACTGACTCCGGCGGAACGGGAATCGCGTCGTCCCCCTCGCGAGTTTCGTGTGCCGAGCGACGTCTCAGCCAGGCTGACGAGGGGAACACCCGTCGCCGCTCACACGCGACCGGTCGCCCTGCACGACGCGTACCCCAACGCGTACCCCAACGGCGCTGATGGCGGACGTCGGTGGACGTGCCCGAGGGGGTGCGCTGTACTCGGCGGAGCGCCTCCCGCGCAGTGTCCTCGCAGGTCAGCGGCTCGCGGGCCAAACGAGCCGGACGACCATCACCCTTCACCCGTTACGCCCCACGGAAGGGGTCACGGCCCACCCTGACGAAGACAGCCCCAGTTGCCCTGGTCGAGCTCGTCCGAGCCGCCGCCGCCCCCGCAACCGAGAGCGGTGCCTCGCATGAGAACGGCACCACCCCCGTGGAGTTCACCTGCGCAGGCTCGGTTTCGACGCCGCGAGCGTCTCCGGCGGCATGTTCGCATGGCAGTGCGCCGGCGGCGCCGTCCGCCACTGACCGGATCCCACCCGACCTCGCCCGCGACATACGTCGACAACCCGAAGGAGGAACCCCATCGGCAGTCCTGCCCGATGCTCGAGCTGTGGCAAGGTCACCTGGTCCGGCTGCGGCATTCACGCCGACGCCGTCCTGGCGGGCGTCCCCACGTCCGAGCGGTGCACCAGTCGCCACCCGGCCGCTCGTACTCAGACCGGGACCCGACCGTGCTCGGTTGCAGGACCGCCCGTACCCGGGTTCACCCGGGCACGGGCGGTCCTCGCCTAGCTCACGAACGGCGCGATCCCGATCCTGTCGATGATCGGAGCCCACTTCGACCGCAGCAGGTCGCTGGGGTACCGGTCGGAGATGTAGGTCGTGCCGTTGAAGTCAGGCGTCTCGGAGGAGGAGAACCTGATCGTGTTGCTGCCCTGCTGCAGCTGCACCAGGACGGTTCGATCCCAGAAGTTGTCCGCATGGAACGACATCGGGAACAGCTCGCGGTCGATCGCCCCTCCGTTGACGGAGATGTCGGCGTGACGCGCGACCGGGTCCGGGTTGTAGTGCGTGGCCGGAGACTGCTCCGGGTCCGAGTACCGGACCGTCATGGCATACGTGCCAGTGGCCGCCGCGACGACGGAGAACGTCACCGTGTTGGCGTTTCCGGGGGCGCCCCCGACGCCGGTGACGGCCTGACCCCCACCTGCCAACGGGAACGCGGTGACTGCGGCCGTTCCTGCCAGCTGCGCGGCCTCGGCCTCGTAGTACGTCTGCACCGCCGAAACTGCCGCGACGCGGGTGCGGTCCAGCAGCAGAGCACCTGACGCACCTGTGACCGTGATCTTGTTGACGCCACCGGTGAGGAACACCGTCGCCGAGGTGGAGGTGCTCACCGTCTTCACGGCAGTCCCGTTGACGGCCAGCGTCCCGGTCCCTCCGCCCAGCGTGTCCACGGTGATCGTCGACGGTCCGTCCGTGGCGGAGTACACCCAGGACGTGGCGCTGTCGCCGGCGACAAGACGAGCAACACCCGAACCCGACACGCCCGTGTGGGTGTAGTCGGTGGTGGCGCCCGACAGCGTCGCCTCCTCCGCCTCGTAGACCGCGACGGCTGCGGCCGGGTTGCGCAGCGCGAGGTCCACCTTGTCGACGATCGCGTCACCCTTCGTGGTCTTCGTACCGTCGAGGCTCGTCGTGGCGAGCGTGAGGGTGTGCCGCCCCGCGCTGAGCTGGACCGTGGAGTCCGCGTGGTCCCAGACCACCCACTTGTAGCCCAAGGGCAGATACATCTGCTGCTCGGCGGCGCCGTCGACCCTCAGGAACACGTTGGTCGGCCCCTGGTCGGCAACCAGCGTGTACGTGTTCAGCGAGTTCGCGAAGACGCTGAGGTCGTAGGTGCCCGCCTGTGGGACGTCGACCGTGAAGTCCAGCTGCACGTCGGAGCCCGTGCGCAGGCCCCCGACGTCGTAGCCGCCGGAGGTGAAGAACTTCGCGACGGCCGACGGTGAACCCTCAGGCCCGTTCTTCGACCAGCCGGTCCCGGTGTGGGCAGCGGTCTCCGCCTCGTAGGTTGCCTGCCAGGAGGTCGTCGCTGCGCGGCTGGACGTCGCGTTCTGGCCAGGAGTCAGGATGACCTGGTAGGCCGAGGACTCGTTGAGAGCCGGGAGCGTGACGCCGAAGTCGAACGCGACGCTTCCGCCGACGACCGACTGGTTGAGCTCGCCGAGGACGCGGGGCTGCGCGGAGTCGCCCAGCTGTCCGGTCCACGGGATCTCCTCGACGAGCGCGTGGACGGAGCCGCCGAACGACGCCGGGACGTGGTCGAGCTGCACATGCGCCCCTCCGGAGGCACCGCCGAAGATCAGGCGCGCATCGTTCTTCGCGGCGTCCAGCGTCGCCACGCCCTGCAGGGTGTAGCTCGTCCCTGGCGTCGGCGGGGTGACCTGGACGGTGTCCCCAGTCATGTGGCCGTACGCGTTGAAGAGCCACCACTGGCCGTTGCCGCGGTTCGCCTGGACAGCCGAGTCGCTGAGGTTGCCGTCGATGTTCCAGTAGGCGATGTCGGCGTCGACCTTGGAGTCCTCGATGGCGGAGATCCACTGGATCATCTGACCGGGCACCGAGGTGTGGTAGTTGTACGCGTACTCGTCGAGGTTGATCGGCAGGTGCGTACCGGCGTACGCGGTTCCCGCGAGCTGAGTGGTCTCCCAGCCGCGGTACCTGGCCACATTGGCGCGGATGGTCGCGGGCGCGCTGAGCTCGTGCCAGGTCATGACGTCCGGCAGGGTGCCTGCCTGCGCCGTGTGGGACAGGAAGCCCTGCACCTGGTTGTAGAGCCCGCTGGTGTTGGGTCCGGCGATCCGGGCACTCGGCATCTTGCCCTTGATCAACCTGTAGAACTCGTCCCACGCCTGGAAGAACGACGTCGGGTCGTTCAGCCAGCTGGTGCCGTCGTAGCTCCACGTCCCCGTGCCGAACATGTTGCCCTCGGGCTCGTTGAACGGGACGAAGACGATGTGCGACTGGTAGGCCGGAGCGAGGGTGAGCACCTGGTCGACCTCCGCGGCGACCTTCGCCCGGTAGTCGTCGAGCCGTGCCTGCGGGGTCGAGCCGGGCCACTCGTAGGGGAACCCGCGGTAGATGTCCGTCATGTAGATGTACGTGTCGCCACCACTGGAGTCCGCGATCGGCTGGACGACCTCGAGCGCGTCCGCACCCGGATGCTGCGGTCCGTCCTGCGCCTTGGTGGCCACCGTGCGCAGGCCCATGCCCTCGAGGAGGTTCCGAGAGGGCACGCCGTCGCCGTAGACGCCGTACAGGGTTCCGTCCGCGCCACCGTGGAAGGCGCCGGTGCTCACGGCCAGGTCGACACGCAGGGCCGGCAGGTCGGGAGCGCTCACGACCGCCGCGTCCAGGGCGACGGTGTGGCCGGTGCTGGCCGCGTTCTTGGTCCCGGTCGCGGTGATCGTGATCGTGTGCGTGCCGGCGGCGAGCACGCCGGTGTCGAACAGCGTCGCCTGGGCGGTGCGGGCCGGAGCGTAGTCGTCCTTCGTGACGACCGCACCGCCGTCGATCGAGTAGGTCGAGATCCCCTGGTCGACGTCCGTGACACCCACGATCGTGGCCCGCGTCCCGACGAACGTGAACGTCGCGACACCGTTGGTCGCGTTGCTCCAGTGCGCCGTTCCCTGGCTCAGGTCCGCGATCCCCGTCGCAGTCCCCCAACCGCTGGCGTAGGTGAAGTGGTTCGTCCCGCTCACGACGGCGTCGTCGACGGTCTGCGTGGCCGCGGCCTCAGCTCTGGGGGCCGTGACGATCTCGGTAGCGGCGCCTGCGGCGATGACGAGGGCCGCCACCATCACCAGGGAACTCAGCCGCGAACGTGTCCGATGCTGCTTCATGCGTTCTCTCCCTCCGTTGGGAAATGGACGTGACAGTGCAGACCGGGACCACGCCGCACACCGCCCAGGCAGTCAGACCCGATGCGAGCCCTGGACCACCCCGTGAGACGGTGACGACCGCCGCTTCGGGCCGCCCGGACGTCTCGGGAGGGCGAAGCAGCTTCGCGACGACAAGGCCATTCTTGTCAGCGAACCGGTTCGCCGAACTATAGGGGTCGCGCCTGCAACGGCGCAAGAGGGCCGCTGAGGACGCCCATGGGTCGGCTGCCCCGTCGCCGTTGCCTCCTCGGGAAGCACCACGTTCGGGCGACGACTCCGACGGTTCCCTGGCCGTTCGCACTGCGTCCGCAGGCGAACCGACGAGAGCACGGTCGGCGATGCCGCGACCCGCGCGACGAGGCCAGCGCGGTCCTCCGGGAGCTGCACTGCCTGGCTGCAGGGTCGGGCCGCGGGCTCGCGATGGTCCGAGCAGCCCAACCTGGCTCCGCATCAGCCGCTGCTCTGCAGCCGATTGTCTCCATCGACGGCGCTCTGTGAGGGACGGGCCGCTGCGGGTGCCTGGTGGCGCCCAACGAGAGCCGAGTCGCGAGCAGGCGGCGGAGTGGGGTCAGGGATCCGTGAAGGGCGGGCCGCGGACCGCTAAGGCTTCGCGAAGGTCGGTGCTGTCGCGATCGATGGTCGGTAGGACTGAGTTGTGCGTAGCGGCGCACCGGACCGCGGCCCTCATCGCCGCGGCCGCCCGACGTCGAAGGTGCTGACATGGCCGACCTGGCCTTCATCGCGTTGTCCGTGGTGCTCTTCGCCGCGGTTGCGCTCGTTGCCCGCCGGTTGGACCGGTCATGACCGGCGAGGACTGGGCCGGCCTCGTGGTGACCGCCGCGCTTCTGGTCTATCTGTTCGTCGCGCTGCTCCGCGCGGACAGGCTCCGATGAGCGCCGGCTGGATCGCCGCCGGCCAGATCCTTGTGCTCGTCGCGGCTCTGGCGGCGGTGCACGTCCCGCTCGGTGGGTACATGGCGCGGGTGTTCACCTCCCCGCGGCACCTGCGGGTGGAACGGGCGGGGTATCGCGCGCTGCGCGTCGACCCGGACGCCGATCAGCGCTGGAGCACCTACCTGTTGTCGCTGCTCGGCTTCTCCTTGGCGTCGGTCCTGGTGCTGTACGGGCTGGAGCGCCTGCAAGACCACCTGCCGTTGTCGCTAGGGACGGCGGCGATGGACCCCGCGGGGGCGTGGAACACCGCGGTCTCCTTCACGACGAACACGAACTGGCAGTGGTACTCCGGTGAGGCGGCTGCCGGTCACCTCCTGCAGATGGCCGGGTTCGCGGTCCAGAACTTCCTGTCCGCCGCCGTGGGCATCGCGGTCGTGGTCGCGCTCATCCGCGGTCTGGCCCGGTCCGGCGCCGACGGTCGCGTCGGCAACTTCTGGTCCGACCTCATGCGGACGGTCGTGCGTGTCCTGCTGCCGCTGGCCTTCGTTGCCGCGGTCGCGCTGATCGCGATGGGAGTGATTCAGAACCTGGCAGGGCACACCGAGATCGCGACGCTCGCCGGTGGCAGTCAGCACGTCCTGGGTGGACCTGTCGCCTCCCAGGAGGCCATCAAGCAGCTCGGCACCAACGGGGGCGGCTTCTTCAACGCCAATTCCGCCCACCCGCTGGAGAACCCCACTCCCCTGAGCAACCTGTTCGAGATCTTCCTGCTGCTGGCGATCCCGTTCTCACTACCCCGGACGTTCGGCATCATGGTCGGCGACACGCGCCAGGGTTGGGCGATCGTCACGGTGATGGGCTCTTTGTGGGCCGGTGCAGTGGGCCTGTTGACCTGGGCAGAGATGTCAGGACGGGGCCTGGTGCCGCAGGCTGTGGGCGCTGCGATCGAGGGCAAGGAGACCCGATTCGGCACGGCCGCCAGCGCATTGTGGGCCGCTTCGACCACCGCGACGTCCACCGGAGCGGTCAATTCGATGCACGACTCGCTGACCGCGGCCGGGGGCGGCGTGGCGATCTTCAACATGCAGCTCGGCGAGATCTCCCCGGGCGGCACAGGGTCAGGCTTGTACGGGATGCTCGTGCTGGCGATCGTGGCCGTCTTCATCGCCGGTCTCATGGTCGGGCGCACCCCGGAGTACCTCGGCAAGAAGATCGGCCGCCGCGAGATCACGCTGGTCGCGCTGTACGTCTTGGCGACGCCGGCGATCGTCCTGCTCGGCACCGCGGTCGCGATCGCCACACCGGCCGGCCAGGCCGGCATCCTCAACTCGGGGGCGCACGGGCTGTCCGAGGTCCTGTACGCCGTGACCTCGGCGGCCAACAACAACGGCAGCGCCTTCGCCGGGCTCAACGTCGCGACACCCTTCTACAACACCCTGCTCGGGCTGGCGATGCTGCTGGGTCGATTCGTCCCGATCGCTCTCGTCCTGGCCCTGGCGGGCCGATTCGCGACCCAGACGACCGTCCCGCCGAGCGCCGGAACCCTACCGACCCACCGGCCCCTGTTCGTCGGCCTTCTGCTGTCCGTGGTTCTCGTGGTGGTCGGCCTGACCTACATCCCCGTCCTTGCCCTTGGTCCGATCGCGGAGGCCCTGTCATGAACCCGACCGTGCTGGACCCCGCAGGGCCGTCAGCCGACCCCGCGCTCTCGTCCGCACCGACGACCCGGGCCCGGCCCGCCGGGCGCCAGGCGCTCGGCCCCCGGCAGCTCGCCGCGGCGCTGCCCGCGGCCCTGCGCAAGCTCGACCCGCGCGAGCTGTCCGGATCACCGGTCATGTTCGTGGTCGAGGTCGGCGCGGCCGCGTGCACCGTCCTCTCAGTCGCACACCCGAGCATGTTCGCGATCTCCATCACTGTGTGGCTGTGGGCAACGGTCGTCTTCGCGACGCTCGCGGAGTCGGTCGCCGAGAGCCGAGGCAAGGCCCAGGCTGCCAGCCTGCGCGCGTCGCAGGCGCAGACGACCGCGCGCAAGATCACTGCCCCGCGCGACACCCTGGAACACACCAGCGGACTCGCGGACCTCCCGACCACCGACGTGCCGTCCTCCGCGCTGCAGGTCGGCGACGTCGTCGTCGTCGTGGCGGGCGAGACGATCCCTGGCGACGGGGACGTGATCGAGGGCATCGCCAGCGTGGACGAGTCTGCGATCACCGGCGAGTCTGCCCCCGTGATCCGGGAGTCGGGCGGTGACAGGTCAGCGGTGACGGGCGGCACGACGGTGCTGTCCGACCGGATCATCGTGCGCATCACGGCGCCGGCCGGGCACACGTTCGTCGACCGGATGATCGCACTGGTGGAAGGCAGCGAACGGCAGAAGACCCCCAACGAGGTCGCTCTCAACGTGCTGCTGACCTCGTTGACGATCATCTTCGTGCTGGCCGTCGCCACGCTGCAGCCGTTCGCCGTCTACTCAGGCTCGCGCCAGTCCCTCGTCGTGCTGGTGGCGCTGGTGGTGTGCCTCATCCCGACGACGATCGGGGCTCTTCTCTCGGCCATCGGGATCGCCGGGATGGACCGCCTCGTGCAACGCAACGTGCTGGCGATGTCAGGCCGCGCGGTCGAGGCCGCAGGTGACGTCGACGTGCTCCTGCTCGACAAGACCGGGACGATCACCTTCGGCAACCGCCAGGCGGCCGCCCTGATCGCCGTCGACGGCGTCGACCCGGCAGCGCTGGCCGACGCCGCACAGCTGTCCTCGATGGCCGACGAGACCCCCGAGGGCCGCAGCGTCCTGGTGCTCGTCAAGCAGGAGTACGGGCTGCGGGCACGGGAGTCCGGCGAGCTGGTCGGCTCCACCCTGGTCCCGTTCACCGCGCGGACCCGCATGAGCGGGCTCGACCTCCTGGACGCAAGCCTCGGGGTCGACGGCGGGGTTCGACGCATTCGTAAGGGAGCTGCTGCGGCGGTCGCCGCGTGGGTCCACTCCACGGGCGGCCACACGGGCCCGGACACGGCACGGGTGGTCGACGCGATCAGCTCATCCGGTGGCACGCCCCTGGTGGTCGCGGAGCAGATCGGGTCCGCACCGGCGCACGTGCTCGGGGTGATCCATCTCAAGGACGTGGTCAAGCAGGGTCTGCGCGAGCGGTTCGACGAGCTGCGCGCGATGGGCATCCGCACCGTGATGGTGACGGGCGACAACGCGGTCACGGCGCGCGCCATCGCGGCCGAGGCCGGCGTCGACGACGTGCTGGCCGAAGCGACGCCCGAGGACAAGCTCGATCTGATCCGTCGCGAGCAGGCCGGTGGCCGGCTCGTGGCCATGGCAGGCGACGGGACGAATGATGCGCCGGCGCTCGCCCAGGCCGACGTGGGGGTCGCGATGAACACCGGCACGACGGCGGCGAAGGAGGCCGGGAACATGGTCGACCTCGACTCCAACCCGACCAAGCTCATCGAGATCGTGCAGATCGGCAAACAGCTGCTGATCACCCGCGGGGCGCTGACGACGTTCTCCATCGCCAACGACGTCGCCAAGTACTTCGCGATCCTGCCGGCCATGTTCGTAGTCGTCTTCCCGCAGCTCGCCGTCCTCAACGTCATGCGGCTGTCGAGCCCGCAGTCCGCGATCCTGTCCGCCGTCATCTTCAACGCGCTGATCATCATCGCGCTCATCCCGCTCTCGCTGCGCGGGGTGCGTTACCGGCCCGCGGCCGCCTCGGTCATGCTGCGGCACAACCTGCTCGTCTACGGCGTCGGCGGGCTCGTCGTCCCGTTCCTCGGCATCAAGCTCATCGACCTGTTCGTCTCCCTCGTCCCCGGGATCAGCTGACATGACCACCACAACAACGGTGCTCCACGCCCCGGCCTCCCAGTCCCTCGGTGCGATCGTCCTCCAGTTCACCCGGCAGACCTGGGCCGGTCTGCGGGTGCTCCTCGGGTTCACCGTCATGCTGGGGATCGTGTACCCCGCGACCGTCATGGCGGTCGGGCAGCTCGCGTTCCCGTGGCAGGCCAACGGCTCGCTGATCACGTCGACCGGCCAGCGGACCACGTCGGTCACGGGGACAGGCGCTCACGCCGTGGTCGGCTCGGCGCTCATCGGGCAGGACTTCAGCGGCCCGACGTGGTTCCACCCGCGCCCGTCGGCGGCCGGCGACGGGTACGACACGCTGGCCTCCGGAGGGTCGAACCTCGGTCCGAACAACCCCGACCTGCTCGCGACCGTCCAGCAGCGCCGCCAGCAGGTCGCGGGTGACAACGGCGTCGCCTCGGCGGCAGTCCCGGCGGATGCCCTCACCGCCTCCGCGTCGGGGCTCGACCCGGACATCTCCCCCGCCTACGCCCGCCTGCAGGTCACCCGCGTCGCCGCCGCGCGTGGGATTCCGGCAGAGCGCGTCGCGGCGCTCGTCTCGGGCAGCATCCAGGGCCGCACCTGGGGACTCCTGGGCGAGTCCCGGGTCGATGTGCTCCGGCTCAACATCGCACTGGAGACAATGGCCCCGTGAGCACACCCCCGGTCGACCGCGCTCGCAAGGGCCGGCTCACGGTCTATTTCGGTGCCGCGCCCGGCGTCGGCAAGACGTACGCGATGCTCGACGAGGCGCACCGTCGCGGCGCCCGCGGAACCGACGTCGTGGTCGGGCTGGTTGAGACCCATGGCCGCGCCGGCGTGGCCGCCCAGCTCGAGGGGCTCGAGATCATGCCTCGGCGAGTGCTGGACTACCAGGGCAAGGAGTTCACCGAGTTCGACGTCGACGCCGTGCTGCGCCGGGCACCCCAGGTCGCGATGGTCGACGAGCTGGCGCACACGAACGTCCCTGGGTCGCGCCACACCAAGCGGTGGGAGGACGTGCTCGAGCTGCTCGAGGCGGGCATCGACGTCGTCACCACGGTCAACGTCCAGCATCTCGAGTCGCTGAACGACGACGTGGCGGCCATCACCGGCGTGCGCCAGCGCGAGACCGTCCCCGACCACGTCGTGCGCGACGCCGACCAGATCCAGCTCATCGACCTGCCGCCGTCCGCGCTGCGCCGCCGGCTCGCGCACGGCGCCATCTATCGGGCCGAGCAGATTGACGCGTCACTGTCGTCGTACTTCCGGGTCGGCAACCTCACCGCGCTGCGGGAGCTCGCGCTCCTGTGGCTGGCCGACCGGGTCGACGACGCACTGGCGACCTATCGCCGCGACCACCGGATCGACCAGCCGTGGCCCGCGCGTGAGCGCATCGTGGTGGCCGTCACCGGCGGGTCCGAGAGCGAGACGCTCATCCGGCGCGGAGCGCGGATCGCCCAGCGCGCAGCCGGGTCCGAGCTCCTGGGCGTGCACGTGCTCGCCACCGACGGGCTACCGAGCGCACCGCCCCGGGCGATCGCCGCACAGCGTGTCCTGGTCGAGTCGCTCGGAGGCGAGTTCCACACCGTGATCGGCGAGGACGTCGCGGCGGCGGTCGTCAACTTCGCCACCGCGGTCAACGCCACCATGATCGTCGTCGGCGTCTCGCGACGCAGCCGGTGGCGCGAAGCGCTCTCCGAGAGCAACGGCGTCGAGATCGCGCGGCTCGCCGAGAACGTCGACGTCCACCTGGTCAACCACGCGAGCGCGAGGACCGGCCGGCGCAGGCCGACCCGCTCGACGGCGCAGTCGGCGCGGCGCAACATCGCGGGCTGGGTCCTGGCCCTCCTGGGCCCCGCGGCGCTCACCGGGATCTTGGCGCTCCTCCCGGGCGACGTCGGCCTACCGACCGCCCTGCTGCTCTTCCTCGCGCTGACCGTCGCAGTCGCCCTCGTCGCGGGCCTGTGGCAGTCGATCCTCAGCGCCGTCATCGGCTTCGTGAACCTGAACTACTTCTTCACCCCCCCGACCGGCCGCCTGACCATCGCCGAACCCGAGAACGTCCTAGCCCTCGTCGTGTTCGTGCTGGTGGCCATCGCGGTCGCCTCCGTGGTCGACCTCGCGGCTCGGCGGACCGCCGAGGCCTTCCGCGCCAGAGCGGAGGCGTCAGCGCTCGCAGCAGTGTCGCGCTCGGTCCTCACGGGTGAGGACACCGCCCAGGCGGTCGTCGCGCGACTGCGCGAGACGTTCAACCTCGAGGCCGTCTCGCTGCTCGCACGCGACTCCGCTCGCGGCACCTGGCATGCGCTCGCCACGGACGGCACCGACCCCGCGCTGGATCCCGACGCCGCGCAGACCGTCGTCACGATCGACCCGAACCGTGTGCTTGCCCTGCGCGGACGGGTCCTGCACGCCAGCGGCCGAAGCGTGCTCGAGGCGTTCGCAGGTCAGGCGGGTCTCGTGCTCGAGTACCGGCGACTCCGCGAGCAGGCGGATCAGGCCCAGGCGCTCCAGCAGGCCGACGCCGCACGCAGCGCCCTGCTTGCTGCGGTCTCCCATGACCTGCGCACACCGCTTGCGACGATCCGTGCGGCGGTGGACGGACTGGCATCGCCGGAGATGCACCTGAACGACGACGACACTGCGGCCCTCGTCGACACCGTGAGCTCCGCGACTGCCCGCCTCGAGCGGCTGATCGAGAACCTGCTCGACCTCTCTCGTCTCCAGACCGGGAGCGTCCGGCCCGTGCTTCGGGCGACCAGCCTCGACGAGGTCGTCCCGCTCGCCACCGAGGGCTTCGGGCCCGACCAGGTGAGCATGGACGTGCCCGAGACGCTGCCTCTGGTGAGCACCGACCCGGGGCTGCTCGAGCGGGTCGTGGCGAACATCGTCTCGAACGCCGTCCGGCACTCGGGGAACGGCGCACCCGTGCGGGTGCTCGCATCCGCGACCCGAGACCGCGTCGAGCTCCGCGTCGTCGACACCGGTCCCGGGCTGTCCGACGACCTCAAGGCCCGCATGTTCGAGCCCTTCCAGCGGCTGGGCGACTCCTCACCCGACGGACTCGGTCTGGGGCTTGCCGTCGCTCAGGGACTCGCCGCGGCGGTCGGCGTCGAGCTCACCGCGGACGACACGCCCGGCGGGGGCCTGACGATGGTCATCTCGATCCCTCTCGCACCGGAGCTGCTCACATGACGGCGTCCAGGGTCCTCGTGGTGGACGACGAGCCCGGGCTCGTCCGTGCGCTGGCGATCAACCTTCGATCCAGCGGCTGGGACGTCGCCACGGCACCGGACGGCGCCCATGCGCTCGACCTCGCGGCGACCTGGCACCCCGACGTGGTCCTGCTCGACCTGGGACTGCCCGACATCACCGGCCTCGACGTCATCGCCGGGATCCGCGGCTGGAGCAGGGTACCGATCGTGGTCCTGTCGGCGCGCCAGCACGGCGAGGACAAGGTAGACGCCCTCGACGCGGGCGCCGACGACTACGTCACCAAACCATTCGCGATGAACGAGCTCCTCGCGCGACTGCGCGCCGCAGTTCGACGGGCGGCGCCCGGTGACGCGACCGAGGCGGTCGTCGAGGCGGGCGACCTGACGATCGACCTGGCGCGGCGCCGGGTGCTGCGCTGCGGCGACGAGGTGCGCCTGAGCCCGACCGAGTGGGCGCTGGTCGACATCCTGGTGCGCAACCGCGGCAAGCTCGTGAGCCGCGACCAGCTGCTGCGCGAGGTGTGGGGTCCGGCCTACACCAACGAGACCGGATACCTCCGCGTGTACACCGCCAACCTGCGCCGCAAGCTCGAGGTCGACCCGGCCCACCCGCAGCACTTCATCACCCAGCCCGGCATGGGCTACATCTTCGAGACGACCTGAGCCACGCGCCGCCGCAGACAACACCGAGACCCGATCGCGCGAAGCTGAGCGACGGCGTCGCCGGACACGTAGTAGGGCAGGCCGCAGATGGAGAAGTCCGGTAGTCATCCGCCAGGACGACGGTGACCTTGCACGACGGGTCGAGCTCGCGGGCTCACAGCGCGGCGCTGATCCCCGCGTCGCTGCCGCCGATGGCGACCTGATGCGTGCGGCTCCTCCGGCCGCGACAGTCGGTCAGACGGCGCAGGCCGGCCGCAGCCGGGGTGCCGGTTCGCCGGAGGCGATGCCCTGCAAGTCGCGCAGTGCTCGGGTGAAGGCGCCCGGGGCAAGGCGGTACCAGGTGAAGCGGCCCTCGGCCTCGCCGAGGATGACGTCGGCCTCGCGCAGCAGACGCAGGTGGTGGCTGATGGTGGTCTGCTTCGCACCCGTGAGGTCCATGAGGTGGCAGGTGCACAGCTGCTCACGCGACAGCCCCTGGACGATCTGCAGACGCAACGGATCGGCCAGCAGCGCGAACTGCGCCGCGAGACTTGCGGTCGCCCCCGGCGAGGCCGTGATGGCGACGTCCAGGACCTTGGTCATGGACCGAGGTTACATTACATCGGCGTACATTGATATCAGCGTTCGCCGATGCGAATTGATCGGCGAGTCCGACGCAGGCATCGATCCCAGGAGTGCGTGATGGCAACAGTCAAGGTGTTCGACCCGGCGATGTGCTGCTCGACCGGGGTGTGCGGGACGGATGTGGACCCGACCCTGTCGACCTTCGCGGCCGACCTGGAGTGGCTCACCGCTCAGGGCGTCGACGTCGAGCGGGCGACCCTGTCCCAGGAGCCTGCCAAGTTCGTGGCCACCGAGTCGGTGCGCAACGCCCTCGAGACCGACGGAACCGAGGCGCTGCCCGCGGTCGTCGTGGACGGGGTGCTGACCTCCAAGGGCCGCTACCCCACCCGCGCGGAGCTGGCCATGTGGGCGGGTGTGAAGACGGCGCCATTGCAGATGCTGCCGATGGCGTCCGCGCCGGCGGCCGGTGGGTGCTGCGGCGGCACCGGCGGCTGCTGAGATGACGGGGACGACGTCGGCCCCGCGGGTCGCACCCGACACACGCGTGCTCGGTGGGCTCCTGGCCGCACCGACGCCGTTCCTGTTCTTCACCGGCAAGGGCGGGGTCGGCAAGACCTCCTGCGCTGCAGCGACCGCGATCGCCCTGGCCGACGCCGGACGCCGGGTCCTGATCGTCTCGACCGACCCGGCCAGCAACCTCGCCGAGGTCTTCGGCATGCCACCCGTGCGCGGGTCCACGCGCGTCCTCGTGCCGGGTGTCACCGGGCTCGACGTGGTCAACATCGACCCGAACGCCGCCGCCGCCGCGTATCGCGAGCGCGTCGTCGGGCCCTATCGGGCGGTGCTGCCCGCGTCGGCAGTCGCGTCGATCGAGGAGGAGCTCTCGGGCTCATGCACCGTCGAGGTGGCCGCGTTCAACGAGTTCGTCGCGATCGTGACGAGCTCTGACATCACTGCGGCGTACGACCATGTCGTCTTCGACACGGCGCCGACCGGTCACACGCTGCGCCTGCTGAGCCTGCCGGCCGCCTGGACCGGGTTCCTGGAGACGAACACCGCCGGGGTGACGTGCGTCGGACCGGTCTCGGCCCTGGGTCGGGCGCAAGAGGACTACAGCGACAGCCTGGCGGCGCTGCGCGACCCCGCGACGACGACCGTCGTCCTGGTCACGCGGGCCGAGCGGGCGACCCTGGACGAGGCCGATCGCGCTGCCCACGAGCTCGCCGCGCTCGACATGACCCACCAGCGTCTGGTCATCAACGGTGTCCTGGCCGCCCCCGAAGGCGATGACGCCATCGCGTCCGCGCGGTTCGAACGGGAACAGGCTGTGCTGAGGGACTTGCCCGAGGCGCTCGGCCGCGCCCTGTCGATCGACACGGTGCCGCTGCTCGCGCGGGCACCGATGGGGATCGACGCACTGCGCGCGGCCCTTGACCCGACCGGCGCCATCACCGCGCCCGACGCCGGCACCCCGTGGCCACCGGTCCACGGGCCGAGTCTCGCCGAGCTGGTCGACGACATCGCACAGGCCGGGCCGGGGATCGTCATGACCATGGGCAAGGGCGGCGTCGGCAAGACGACCATCGCCGCCGCGATCGCCCTGGCGCTGGCCGATCGAGGCCTGCCGGTCACGTTGACCACGACCGACCCCGCCGCGCACGTGCAGCAGGTGCTGCCCGACGGCCCCGTGAACCTGACCATCACCCGGATTGACCCCGTCGCCGAGACTTCGGCCCACACCGCCCGCGTCCTGGCGACGGCCGGCGCGCAGCTCGACGGTGCGGCCCTCGAGCTCCTGACCGAGGACCTGCGCTCGCCGTGCACCGAAGAGGTCGCCGTCTTCCACGCCTTCGCACGAACGGTTGCCGACGCCGCGGGCCGCTACATGGTCATCGACACCGCCCCGACCGGGCACACGCTGCTGCTCCTGCAGTCCTCCCAGAGCTTCGCCCAGCAGGCCGGACGCCGCGCCGCGGATACCTCAGGAGAACCCTCCACGCACCTGTTCACCTCGCTGAGCGACGCCGAGCACACCCGGATCATCCTGGTCGCCCTGCCTGAGGCCACCCCCGTGCACGAAGCGCTCGAGCTGCAGGCCGACCTAGCCCGCGCCGGGCTGCGCCCCTACACCTGGGTCGCCAACAGCGCCCTGTCGGCGACCTCCACGACCGATCCGATCCTTCGCGCGCGCGCGTCGCAGGAGAACCGCTGGCTTGCTGAGATCGAGGCTGCGAGCCCCCGACCCCCCGTCATCGTGCCGTGGGCGTCGCGGACACCGGTTGGCCGCGACGGGCTTCGACCGCTCACGTCGCGAGGCGATCGGGTCGGCTCGGCCGACGACGTCCTCCGAACCGTGCACGATCCTCGCCGACCCGGCCGACGACGCTGACGGCTCCGCGTGCCCAACCCCTGACGGATGACGGCGACCGAGGCGCGGATGTCGTCATCACGGTGGTCTGTGGCGACGTCTGCCTGACCTGCCCCCGGATGGCGCTACGAGGACTGGAAGCTCGACGACCCCGCCGGGCGGGAGATCGACTCCGTCCGGCCGATCGGCGACGAGATCCGCACGCGGATTCTCAACCTCCTCCACGAGCTTGGTGTCACCCCGTCGAGCTGTCGGTCTGAGCGCGGCGACCCTCCTCAGGACGTGAGGAGGGTCGCCACCTTCACGGCCGTCATGACGACGATGAGGATCCCGAAGACGCGCTTGAGCACCGGACCCGAGACGAACCTGCTCGTCAGACGCGCCCCGAGGAACGACCCGACAGCGCCGACCACGATCAGGACGCCGGCGAGCTGAAGGTCGACCTGAGCCGTGGAGATGTGCGGGATGAGAGCGGTGAACGAGGGCAGTGTCACCGCGACGGCGTTGATGCCGGCCGCGTTCTTGGGCTCGAAGCCGACGAGGATCAGCACGGGCATGAGCAGGAATCCCGGACCGACACCGAGCAGTCCGGCGAGCAGGGAGATCGGCGCGGCCAGAAGCAGCGCGAGGCGCAGGTTCGGGGCGGCGGACGTGTCGGACTCCCGCTTGGTCTGGTGGAACATCTGCCAGGCCAGGTAGCCCACCGCCAGCAGGTAGATCACCCACAGCCAGCCTTGGGCGACGTACTGGGCCAGCCACGACCCCAGCGGTGCCACGGTCGCGGTCACAGCGGTCAGAAGGATCGCCGGACGCCACGACACGTGACCGCTGCGCGCGAACCCGAACGCAGCGAACAGGGCCGTGACGCCGTTGAGGAACAGGCTCAGCGGCTGGACCTGATGGACGAGGTCTGGCATGAAGAAGCCGAGGAACGGCACGGCCGCGAACGCGACGCCCAGGCCGAGCATCCCCGACGCCACCGACAGAGCGAACAGACCACCCGCGATGACGAACACGACGGCGTCCATGAGTCCTCAGCGCTGCCAGATGCGCCCGGTGCGGGTCGCGGCCGCGGTCCTGACGGCCACGACGGACCAGAAGCCGACGAGGGCCACGTAGAGAAGTGCGGCAATGCCTTCCAGCGCCGGGGTCTGCCAGGCGCGAGCGAGAGTGACCGTGGCGACGGTGAACGCGCCGAGCGGGAACGTGAAGGCCCACCAGCCCAGGTGGAACGGCAGCCCGCCGGCTCGCACGTAGCGCACGAGCAACGTGACGGCGATGGCGAGCCACCACAGTCCGAAGCCCCACAGTGCGGTCCCGACGAGCTGGCTGAGCAGCGTGACGGCCGGCGCGGCTGCGCCGAAGACAGACTGGCCGGCGCGGGCCAGCGCCAGGGGCGCCAGCGTCCCCACGCCGACCGGGCCCAGGGCGATCCACACGGTGGGCGCGAGTGCGGCGGGCGGCATGGGGTGCAGGACGAGGCGGTCGTGGAGCAGCCCCATGGTGAGCAGGAAGAGCACGAACCCCATCCCGTAGGTCGCATAACCCAGAGCCAGCAGCAACCGCGCGGTGCCGGCCCCGACGTGGGGCATCAACGGTGTCAGGGCCATCGGGATGATGATCGTGACCACCGGCGGGACGAACCAACCACCGTTGACCGCGGCCGCGGGATGCTCCCCGGTGAACAGCCCATACGCGAAGGCCACGCTGATCAGCAGGCCGAGCGCGGCACCGAGGATCGCGAGCGTGGCGACGACCACGGTGACCGCGCTTGCGGATAACAGCTCAGGACCGACGACGGACGTCATCACCGCCAGGACGAGCAGGCCACCCGGCACGGTCGCGTGCATCGCACCCATGACGGGGTGGCGCAGGTCGGCACGCGCGGCCTCTGTGTGGCGGACCCAGCGCAGCGCGTAGGCCACGACCAGGACAGCGCCCATCGCGTAAGCCAGAACCGCCAACCCCGCCCCGGCGCCCTGGGCCAACCCGCGCAGCGCAGAAAGGTTCCCGGGGTTGTCGTAGGTGGCCACCGCCACGATCGCGGTCCCCATCACCGACGCGAACCACCCCGGATGCAGGTCACGCATCCGGGCCTGGGCCGCGGCGCGGTGCGACTGAAGGGTCGACTCGCCGTCGGGTGGGGTCGGAAGGGTGCGGGTGGGGTCCCCGGTGGCATCGGTGGTCACGGCGTGTCTCAGCTCTCGGTCGGTGTTCGGTCGGTGGTCGGGGCGGGTGTCAGTGTCAGGGACGAGCCGGGGCGCGACGACGGAACGGTGCGTGCGGCAGCCGATGAGGTGATGTCCTCGAGCTCGAGGGTCACGTTCGTCAGGGCGAACCGGTCGGCCAAGGCCGACCTGACGACATCGGCGGTCTGCTGCGCCTCGCGCAGGGTGGGTTGGCCGGACAGGACGATGTGGGCCGAGGCGGCCGGGACGTCGGAAGCCAGGTTCCACAGGTGCAGGTGGTGGACCCCGACCACCCCGTCGACGTGGGCCATCGCGGCGGAGACCCCGGCAGGATCCAGCCCGCGAGGGGTGCCTTCCATCAAGACATGGGTCGACTCGCGGAGCAGTCCCCACCCGGTCCACAGCACCAGGGCCGCCGTGGCGATCGAGACCATGGAGTCCGCGCGCGCCCAGCCCCAGCCCATGATTACCAGGCCCGCGACGACCGCCCCGAGAGACCCGGCGGCATCGGTGGCGAGGTGCACGAACGAGGCCCGCATGTTGAGGCTCTCCGCCTGGGCGCGGTGGACCACGATCGCACTGCCGGCGTTGACCACCAGCCCCAGGGTCGCGACCGCGGCGAGTCCGGCGCCCTGCACCGGCACCGGGTCACCCAGGCGCGTCACGCCCTCGACCAGGATCCACACCCCGGCTGCGAGAAGCAGCAGGGCGCTGACCTGGGCGGCCATCACCTCCGCGCGGGCGAACCCGAAGCTGTGCCGGGTAGAGACCGGGCGGGCCGTCAGGATCAGCGCACCCAGGGCGATGCCGAGGCCGGCGACGTCGGAGACCAGGTGCGCCGCGTCGGCCAGCAGCGCCAGCGACCCGAACACGATGCCGCCGATGACCTCGACGACCAGCAGGGCGGTGTTCACACCGAGCGCCCAGCCCAGAGCGCGGCGCTGCCCCGGGCGGGCGATGTCGCCGCCGTGCTCGAACGCGTGGCCGACCGGGGCCGCCGGCTGGGACGCTGTGGCGGTCATGTCGGTCACGGCGGGGTGCCATTCGCACCGGAGGACCGGGCCGGGCGTCGGGGCACGACAGCCCGGGCACGCGGCGCGGCCTGGTCCATCAGGCGACCAGCGGGGCGAGGATGTCGCGGACCTGGGCAGCGGTGGGGACCCGACCGGACAGCACGAGGCTCTCGTCGACGACGAGGGCCGGGGTGCGCATGACGCCGTAGCCGACGATGGCCGCGTAGTCGGTGACCTTCTCGAAGGTGGCGTCGATGCCCAGGCCGGTGGCTGCCTCGCGCGCGGCCTTCTCCAGGTTGGCGCAGTTCTCGCAGCCCGAGCCGAGGATCTTGATGATCATGCTGGTTCTCCTTGAGGTGGGGTGTCAGGACGGGATGACCGCGTTGAACAGATAGCCGACGGCGATGATGCCCAGACCGGTCACGGCGATGAACGTCGCGATGAGCTGGGGCTTGAGCACCCGGCGCAGCAGGATCATCTCCGGCAGGCTCAGGGCGACGACGGCCATCATGAAGGCGAGCAGGGTGCCCATCGGCAGGCCCTTGTCATGCAGGGCCTGGACCAGGGGCATGATCCCGGCGGCGTTGGAGTACAGCGGGATGCCGATCGCGACGGCGATCAGCACGGCGAACGGGTTGCCGGCCCCGGCGTAGCGCGTGAAGAAGTCCTCCGGTGCCCAGCCGTGGATCGCGGCGCCCAACCCGATGCCGACCAGCAGGTAGGGCCAGATCTTGCGCAGGATCGTGACGACCTCTTCGATACCCATCTGGATCCGGTCGTCCCAGGTCAGCCCGAAGGTCGAGTCGATGACCTGCCCACCCAGGCGCGTCTCGAAGACGAACGGCTCGACCCAGTGCTCGAGCTTGAGGCGACCCATCGTGAAGCCCGCCACGATCGCGATGACCAGACCGGAGCCGACATACAGGACCGTGGGGCCGATGCCGAACATTCCGAACAGCAGCGCGATCGCGACCTCGTTGACCAACGGGCTGGCGATCAGGAAGCTCATGGTGACCCCGAGCGGCACGCCCGCCGCGACGAACCCGATGAATGCCGGGACCGCGGAGCACGAGCAGAACGGGGTGATGACCCCCAGCCCGGCCGCCATCACGTTGCCGATGCCCTCCCGTTTGCCCCCCAGCAGCGCCCGCGTGCGCTCCACGCTCATGAACGAGCGGAGCACCGTGACGGCGAAGATGATCGAGACGAGCAGCAGGAGGATCTTGATCGAGTCGTAGAAGAAGAAGTGGACCCCGGACCCCAGCTGGCTGGCCGCATCCAGGCCCAGGACCTGGTAGACGACCCAGTCCCACACCGGCAGGTTCACCTCGTACAGGGCGAACCACACCACCGCGGCCGCACCCAGGCCGACCCAACGCCGGACCGGGGTCCTCGCGCGCAACCTCTCCGCGACACTCACAAGGACACTGCCCTGGAGACCGTCACTTCAACGATGGTTGTATCAGTCACGGTTGAACCGTAGCACCGGGCGTCCGACGCCAGATCGGGACCTTGGTCCAGCGCACGGCCGCACGTCCGAGGCCCGCGCGGCCGACGCGCACATCGTGCGCGAGGGACGGCAGCGCCGCTCGCACCGCCCGACATGACTCGGCGCCGCACAGTGAACCGCCGGGCGGCAGGACGAACGTCCGCAACGGTGGGCTGCCGAGGCCCAGACCCGAGGTAGCGTCATCGTCGTGGACCCGACGACGCGCAGCGGACTGAGGGTCGTCCGCGGAGTGCTGACGGGGGCCACCGTCAGCGGCCTGGCAGTGGGTGCGCATCAGCTGGGGGGTGGCGACCTACCCCCGCTCCTCTCGCTCGCTGCCCTCGGCAGCCTCGTTCTCCTGGCGACGACCGTGCTCTCCCGGTGGCACCTTCGCCTCTGGCTCCTTGCCCCGGTGCTCGGCGTCGGCCAGCTCGCGCTCCATCACGCGCTCGCACTGCTGTCCAGCGGGCACCCCCTGGCTCCGGGCTCGTCTGCCGGTATGCACGCCTCGATGACGCCCCACGCAGTGGTGAGCAGCGCAGCTCCGGCGATGGATGCCATGACGACTGCGATGTCGCCGGTGATGCTGATGGCGCACGCGGCAGCGACCGTCACGGCGGCGCTCGTGCTCGTCGGTGGCGACCGCGCCGCGCGCATGGCACTGCACTGGTGGGCATCAGTCCCTCCGCTGCTCCACGACCTCGGGCCCACACCGGCTCCCACGTCAGCTCGTCAGGTGCCGACGCCGGTGCTCGACATCGTCCGGCCGTGCGCACGGATGCACAGCGCCGACCCCCGGCGCGGTCCCCCATGGGCGCCTTCAGCCGCCTGATCCCGTGACCCCTCGGTCCGTCCGCCGCAGTGCGGCGCACAACCACCATCGCCAGCGGAGCCTGAGCCCCGGTGCGATGCCAGCGATGCGACCCGACCAGCTTCCGACCATCACGCTCTGGGCACGGTCCTCGACCATGCCCCGAAAGGCCCTGCCATGCGACACGCCACCCATCAGATCTCCCGGATCCTCGCCACCTCAGCGATCGGCCTCGGGGTCGTTCTCGCGCTCTCGGCCTGCGCGGGCGATTCACCCGGGGCCACCGACGCACCGGCATCGGCGAGCGCGTCGAGGGGTACGTCGACCGCGACGCTGTCCGTCACCGACCCGTGGGCCAAGGCGACCGACTCCGGCATGACCGCCGCATTCGGAACCCTCGTCAACGACGGCGACACCGACATCCACATCACGTCCGCGAGCTCGACGGCGGCCGCGAAGGTCGAGCTGCACGAGATGGCGGCCGACGCGTCAGGGCAGATGGTCATGCGCCCCAAGGAGAGCGGATTCGTCGTGCCCGCAGGTGGGTCGCTCGAGCTCATGCCCGGGGGGTTGCACCTCATGCTGGTCGGCCTCACCGCACCGGTGAAGCCGGGCGACGACGTCCCGGTCACGCTCTCGGCAGACGATGGATCGACCTACGAGCTCATGGCATCAGCCCGGTCGTACTCCGGAGCGAACGAGTCCTACGGTGACGGATCGGGCATGGCGCCGTCATCGAACCCGAACCCCACAACCGCGGCGACACCGTGACCTCGGACAGGGTCGACCGTCGCGCGTTCCTCCAGGGAGGCGCCGCCGCCCTCGGTGGTGCCGCCCTGGCCCTCGGAGGGCGCACGGCGTGGGACGCGACGGCGTCCCACGCACCGCCTCCGAGCGACGCGACCGGACAGGCGATCGTCCCCGCGCGCGGGGAACGCCAGGCAGGCGTGGGCACTGCCCCCCAGGCATTCGCCGCCTTCGTCGCCCTCGACCTCCGTGACGGAGTGGACCGTCCGGCACTCGCACGACTCATGCGGATCTGGACCGACGACATCGACCGCCTGGCCGTGGGGCGACCCGCTCTGTCCGACACCGAGCCGGAGCTTGCACAGGTCCCGGCGCGACTGACAGTCACGGTCGGGTACGGCCCCGGGCTGTTCGCGGCTGGTGGGCTCGAGCACGAGCGTCCGGACTGGCTCGCGCCGCTGCCGTCGTTCGGGGTCGACCGTCTGGAGGACAAGTGGTCGGGGGGCGACCTCCTCCTGCAGATCTGCGCGGAGGACCAGATCACGATCGCCCACACGACCCGGATGCTGGTCAAGGACGCGCGGACCTTCACGTCGGTGCGGTGGGTCCAGCACGGCTTCCGGCGAACCCCGGGGGCGACCGAGCCCGGCACCACGATGCGCAACCTCATGGGTCAGGTCGACGGCACGCGCAACCTCGTCCCGGGAACCGACGACGCGCTCATCTGGGCCGCCGACGGGCCCGCCTGGCTCGTGGGCGGGACGTCGATGGTCATCCGCCGCATCGCCATGGACCTCGACACATGGGACACGGTCGACCGGACCGGCAGGGAGTTCACCATGGGGCGGCGTCTCGCGGACGGCGCCCCGCTGACCGGGAGCCACGAGCACGACGAGCCTGACCTCGAGGCCGTCGACGCGATCGGGTTCCCGGTGATCGACGCTGCCGCTCACATCCGCCGGGCACGGTCGGAGGACCCGAGTGCGAGATTTCTGCGCCGTCCGTACAACTACGACGAGCCGCCCGCTCCCGGCACACTCTCGAGCTCGGGGCTGATCTTCGTGACGTTCCAGCGAGATCCCGTGGTGCAGTTCCTTCCGATCCAGCGGCGCCTCGACGAAGCCGACTTCCTCAACACCTGGACGACGCCGATCGGCTCCGCGGTGTTCGCCGTGCCCGGCGGGTGCCGCGACGGCGAGTATCTCGGCCAGCGGCTCCTGCAGCCCTGACCGGAGCGTCTGCGCGGCGCTCATCCTTCGCGCACGCCCAGGTGGTAAGGCGGGGCGATGTCATCGATGGTGATCGCTTGCCAGCGCGGCCTATACTTCAAATGTGACTGATTCGACCACGACCCGCGCCGTTCCGATCGTCCTGACCAGCGCCCCGCGCGAGGACGCCGACGCATCGGTGTCGCTGCTCACCGCGGTGGCCGACCCGATCCGTTGGACCGTGCTCCAGCAGCTGTCGGCGAGCGAGTCGTGCGTGTGCAACCTTCAGGAGCACATCCCGATCGCCGCCAACCTGCTGAGCTACCACCTCAAGGTGCTGCGCGACGCCGGCCTGGTCACGACCAGTCGGCGTGGTCGGTGGATCGACTACTCCCTCGCCGACGACGCCCTGGACCGGCTCGCCGCAGCGCTGCCCGGCCCGGGCCTCCGGCGTCGCGCAGGGAGGACGGCCGCGGAGTGATCATCAAGGTCCTCGGACCGGGCTGCCCCAGCTGCGTGGCCCTCGAGCGCGTCACCCGCGACGCCGTGGACGCGCTCGGACTTGACGCGACCGTCCAGAAGATCGAGGACTACCCGACCATCCTTGGCTACGGCGTGATGTCGACACCGGCCCTGGTCGTCGACGACACGGTCCTGTTCTCCGGTCGGGTCCCGCGCAGCGCCCAGGTCCGCGCGATCCTTGCAGAGCTGGCCTCCTGACCGGCCCCGCAGCTCGAGCAACAGCACTGCCGTCAGACCCGTACGGGAGGACGCGAGAGCGATGAGACCACCGACCAGCTACCGCGTGCACGCCGAGGTGTGGGCGGGTGGCGAGTCGACCGTCACTGCGGGCAACCAGACCATCCCGGTCGACTCCACGTGGGCGGCCGACGAGCCTGCAGGAACGCCTGGACCCGCCGAGCTGCTGGCTGCCGCCTTCGCCGCCTGCCTGATGAAGAACCTTGAGCGATCGAGTGCTCTGCTGTCGTTCCGCTACGAGCACGCCGACATCGACGTCCGCGCCCGCCGCCAGGACATCCCGCCGCGGTTCGTGGAGATCGAGTACGAGCTGCACCTGGTCACCGACGAGGACGAACGCCGAGTCGACCTCGTGCACCGCAACCTGCGGCAGTTCGGCACCGTCTACAACACCCTGGCAGCCGTGTGCGACGTGCACGGCAGCGTCGTGATCGTGCCGACCCCGGCGTACCCGCCTGCGCCTTGATGGTCGTCGACCGGCGCCCGACCGCGCCCGGCCGTGGACCGCTGGCAGGCCAGGGTCGCGATAGATCCGACTCGGACACGTCGAGGACCACCCGGGGGGCGTCGCGTTCCGTCGCTATGCCAGATCGAGCAACCGTTCACACGCTTGGCAGGTTGCCCCGTCAGACGGACGGCGCGGCTCGAATCTCCGGGGCTAGCTAGCCGATCTCCGCCTGTCGCTTGCGGTCCTTGAGGCGCCACAGCATGGGTGTGAAGATCAGCTGCATGGCCAGGTCCATCTTCCCGCCGGGGCACACGATGGTGTTGGGGCGTGACATGAAGGAACCGTGCAGCATCGAGAGCAGGTAGGGGAAGTCGATGCCGCGGGGACTCTCGAAGCGGATGACCAGCATCGACTCGTCGAGCGTCGGAATCGTCCGGGCGATGAACGGGTTGGACGTGTCGACCACGGGCACCCGCTGGAAGTTCACGTGCGTGCGAGAGAACTGCGGCGTCACGTAGTCCACGTAGTCTGGCATCCGCCGAAGGATCGTCTCGGTCACGGCCTCCGTGGTGTATCCGCGCTGGAGCCGGTCCCGGTTGAGCTTCTGGATCCACTCGAGGTTGATCACCGGCACCACGCCGATCGCCAGATCCACGTGGCGGGCGATGTCGACCTCCTCCGTGACGACCGCTCCGTGCAGACCCTCGTAGAACAGCAGGTCCGTGCCGACGGGGAGGTCCTCCCAGGCGGTGAAGGTGCCGGGTTCCTGCTGGTAGGGCGCGGCCTCCTCGACGTCGTGCAGGTAGCGCCGGAACTGACCGCTGCCCGTCTCGCCGTAGTCCCGGAACAGCGACTCGAGCTCAGCGAACAGGTTCGCCTCGGGGCCGAAGTGACTGAGCGTGTGGTCGCCATCCTCGAGGGCGCGCGCGAGCGCGGCCTTCATCTCGACGCGGTCCCACCGGTGGAAGCTGTCGCCCTCGATGTAGGCGGCGTTCACCCCTTCGCGTCGGAAGATCTGCTCGAAGGTGCGGCGAACCGACGTGGTCCCGGCTCCTGACGACCCGGTGATTGCCACGACGGGATGCTTCGTCGACATGCGGTCCTCCTCTGGTGGCTCGCGGGATCGGTCAGCGGCTGGCGCGGAACAGGCCGCGTCGGGCGTACAGCGGGATGTTCGGGTCGGGATCGTCGTAGGACTCGGCGTGGTAGGCCTCGATCCGCGCGACCTCGTCGGCGGCGCCGAACACGAAGCCGACGCGCTGGTGGATCCCCGTGGGTCGCACGGAGAGCAACGGTGTCCGACCGGTGCTCGCACGGCCGCCGGCCTGCTCGATCAAGAAGCCGATCGGGTTGGCCTCGTAGAGCAGCCGGAGCCGGCCGGCGGCGCCCGCCTTCTTGGAGTCTCGCGGGTAGAGGAACACACCGCCGCGGTTGAGGATCCGATGGGCCTCGGCCACCAGCGAGGCGACCCAGCGCATGTTGAAGTCCCGCTCCCGCACGCCGGAGCTTCCGGCGAGGCACTCGTCGACGTACCTACGGACCGCGGGCTCCCAGAACCGGTAGTTGGAGGAGTTGATCGCGAACTCCGAGCCTGAGGTCGGCACCCGCATGTCCGGGTGGGTCAGGAAGAACTCGCCGAGGGTGGGTTCGAGGGTGAAGCCGTGCACCCCCCGACCGACCGACAGCACGAGCATCGTCGACGGTCCGTAGATCGCGTATCCGGCGGCCACCTGCTGCTGCCCGGGCTGCAGGTAGTCCGCGACCACGGCGTCGGTCCCGGGGTTCGGCGACCGAAGGATCGAGAACACGCTGCCCACCGAGAGGTTGACGTCGATGTTCGACGAGCCGTCGAGGGGGTCGAAGGCCAAGAGGTACTTGCCGCGCGGGTACTCGCCCGGAAGCAGGTATGGCTCCTCGATCTCCTCGGAGACCATTCCTGCGACGTGCCCGCCCCACTCGGTGGCCCGCAGGAAGCAGTCGTTGGCTCGGACGTCGAGCTTCTGCTGCTGCTCACCCTGCACGTTCGTCGCTCCGACGGCCCCCAGCACGCCGGCCAGGTCACCCCTGGCCACGAGCCGCGAGATCGCCTTGCAGGCCAGGGCCACGTCGAGGATGAGCCCGTTCAGGTCACCGTTGGCGTCCTCGTGCCGGCGCCGCTCCTCGATGAGGAACTGCGTGAGTGTCGTGCGGTTGGTGAGCATCATCGCCTCGCCTCATGTGTCGTCGTCGCGGCACGGACGTCCGCTGCGACCCGGGTGGCCACGGCGACTGGGGTCAGGCCCACGTGGGCCAGGACGTCCGGCGCCGTGCCGGAGGCGCCGAACCGGTCCACCCCGATCCGGATCGTGGCAAGCCCGGCCCAGCCGGAGGTGACACCGGCCTCGAGAGAGACGCGGATCGGTGCCCGATCGGCGCCAGGAGCACGTGCGGCGTAGCGCTCACGCCAGGGGACCGAGATCACCCTGGCCCGCAGACCGTCGATGTCCAGCAGCTCGGCAGCGGCGACAGCGAGGCCGACCTCCGAGCCGGTCGCCAGCAGGTCGACGTCCGGGTCCGGCACGGCCCGGACGACGCGTCCGCCGTCGGCCGTGAGAAAGTCGGGCCGTGCCGGCTCCGCGAGGAACGACGGCACCGACTGACGGCTCAGCACGAGAACGGTGGGGCCGTCCGTCGTGACCAGCGCCTGACGCCATGCGGCGGCAGTCTCCACGTCGTCCGCCGGACGGAGCACCGTCAGCCCCGGGATGAGTCGAAGTGACTCGATGTGCTCGACGGGCTGGTGCGTCGGACCGTCCTCGCCGACAGCGACCGAGTCGTGCGTCAACAGGTAGATCACCGGTTGGCCCATCATCGCCGACAGCCGAAGGGCAGGCCGCAGGTAGTCGCTGAAGACCAGGAAGGTGCTGCCGTAGGTGCGGAACCCCCCGTGCAGGCTGAGCCCGTTGAGCACGGCTGCCATGCCGAACTCCCGGATCCCGAAGTTCACCACCGCGCCCGAGAAGTCGTCACGGGTAACAGCTCGCTGGCCGGTGACCGTCCCGGTGGACGTCGCGAGGTCCGCCGAGCCACCGACGAGCTCGGGCAGCTGGGCTGCCACGGTGCTCAGGACGGACTGGGAGGACTGACGCGTCGCCCGGGCTTTCCCGGTACCGACACCCGAGATCACGGCGTCGAGGTCCGGGTGTACCTCGCGGGCCCAGGTTCGCCGCCACACCTCGGCGCGCGCGGGTGCGACCTGCGTGAACGTCGCCAGTCGACTCGCCCACGCCTCGCGCGCTGCACGTCCCGCCGCCGCCACCTGCGTGCAGCGATCGGCGACGGCGACGGGCACGGCGAACGGGGGGTGGGTCCAGCCGACCGCGGCCTTGCCGGCCGCGAGCACGGTCGGGCCCAGCGGCGCTCCGTGCGCCGCCGGCGTGCCCTCGATGCCGGGTGCGCCGTGACCGATGACGGTCCGAACCGCGATGAGGCTGGGCTTCGGGTCCGCCTTGGCTGCCGTGAGCGCGGCATCGATGGCGTCGAGGTCCGTGCCGTCCTCGACCGTCTGCACGTGCCAGCCCGAGGCGGCGAACCGAGCCTGGTGGTCGTCGGAGGAGGACTGCCCGACCGGGCCGTCGATGGTGATCTGGTTGTCGTCCCACAGGACGATGAGCCGTCCCAGGCCCAGGTGCCCGGCGAGCGAGATCGCCTCCTGGCTGATCCCCTCCATGAGGCAGCCGTCGCCGACCAGCGCGTAGGTGCGGTGGTCGGTGATCTCCGGGAAGCGCGCAGCCTGCATGCGCTCGGCGAGCGCCATGCCCACGGCCATCGCCAGGCCCTGGCCGAGCGGTCCGGTGGTGGTCTCCACCCCGTCGGTGTGGCCGAACTCGGGGTGACCGGGCGTCCGCGAGCCGAGCTGGCGGAAGCGTCGCAGCTCGTCGACCGGCAGGTCGTAGCCGAACGTGTGCAGCAGCCCGTAGAGGAGCGGCGAGCCGTGCCCGGCGCTCAGCACGAACCGGTCGCGGTCCGGCCAGCGCGAGTCGGCCGGGTCATGGCGCAGGTGCCGGGAGAACAGCACCCAGGCCATCGGCGCGGCACCCATCGGCAGGCCCGGGTGTCCGGACTGCGCCTCCTCGACCATGTCAGCGGCGAGGAACCGCAGGGTGGAGACGGCCAGGGCGTCGGTCCCGGGTTCCCGGGCCATCGTGCCGACGGTGCTGGGCGCGAGGTCGGTCGTGATCTCGAAGGTCATCTCAGGCCACCCTCTCGTCGACGGCGACGCTCGAGGGCGCCATCGCGGCCCTCGCTCGCTCGCGCAGCAGCTGCACCCCGGCGGACTTGCCCCCGGGGTACGAGTACAACCAGCTTCCGGAGATGAACACGTCGGCGCCCGCCGCTGCCGAACCGCCGATCGTCGCGTCCGTGATCCCGCCGTCGACCTCGATCTCGATCGACAGGCCGGACTCCTCGACCATGGTGCGCAGCCGTCGGACCTTGGCCTCGACCGCCGGGATGTAGGCCTGTCCCCCGAATCCCGGGTTGACGGTCATCGCCAGGACCATGTCGGCCTCGTCGAGCACGTTCTCGACCACCGCGACGGGGGTGTGCGGGTTGAGCGCCACCCCCGAGCGCGCACCGAGCTCCCGGATCCGGTGCAGCGTCCTGTGCAGGTGGGTGGTGGCCTCGGCGTGCACGATGACCAGCTCGCAGCCTGCGTCGACGTAGCGGCCCAGCAGCTCGTCCGGTTCCACCACCATGAGATGGGCCTCGAACCCGACGGTGCTGTGCCGCCGCGCAGCGGCGATGACGTCAGGTCCGAAGGTGAGGTTCGGGACGAAGATGCCATCCATGACGTCCCACTGGATCCGGTCGACGCCAGCGGCGCAGAGGTCTTCGACCTCGGCGCCGAGACGGGCCGCGTCGGCAGGAAGGACCGACGGGACGATGAGCGGTGCGTGCCGTGCCATGTCGTGCCTCCCGGTACGGGTCGTCCTCGCTGACCTGGCAAGGAAACCGCGCTGCGGGGCCGCCGCGGCTCACCCCCAGGGGTGGTCACGGGGGTGATCCGTCGTCCGGACGCGAAGCCGCCCGTCGGTCGTAGGGTGGGGCCGTGCCCGATGACGGTCGTAGCGTGCTTCGTCTCGTGCTCGTCGACGACCACGAGATGGTCCTGCACGGGCTGACGGCCATGCTCGCCCACTTCGACGACGATGTGGTCGTCGTGGGGACGGCGACCTCACTCGCCGAAGCGCGCCGGGCCATCGACCTGGTGGTGCCCGACATCGTGCTCAGCGACGTGCGGCTCGGCCGCGACAGCGGCCTGGACCTGGTGCGCGAGCTGGCCCAGACGCACCCGACGATCAAGGTTGTCATGCTGACGGTGTACGACGACGAGCACTACCTCTTCCAGGCGCTGCGCGTCGGTGCACGCGGCTACGTGCTCAAGCGGGTCGACGCCGCCGAGCTGGTCGGCCACCTGCGCCGGGTCGCCGATGGGGAGATCGCGATCGACGCTGCGCTGGCCGGCCGCGTGGCGATGTCCGCGGCGCGGATCTCCTCCGGCGAGTTCTGGCCCGGGGCGAACCACGGGCTGACCCAGCGCGAGTCCGAGGTCCTCGCGCTCCTGGTCGCCGGGCACTCCAACCGAGGGATCGCGTCGACGCTCGTCATCACCGAGGACACCGTCAAGACCCACATCCGGAGCCTGTACCGCAAGCTGGACCTCCAGGACCGCGGCGGAGCCATCGCCTTCGCGCTGCGAGAGGGGCTGTTTCGATGAAGTCGCAGCTGTGGCTGATGCTCGCGACGCCCTTCGCCTTCGACCTCGGCGCACTCGCCAGGGCCTTTGCCGAGCAGACCCGCTCGACCGGTGCGGTGATCCAGCTGTCCGACGGGAAGCAGCTGACCGTCGGCGGGCTCTATCCGCCCGATCCGGCCGCGCAGGCTGCGCTCGTCGTGAAGGTCGGGCAGGGGGTCACGGGGCTGGTGGCCCGCAACGGACACGGCATGCGGCTGGGCGCGGACGCGCCGCGCAACCCGATCCATCGCCACGTGCTGGGTCTGGACGACGGCGGGTCGGTGGCCCGTCTGTGCGTGCCGGCCCGCGGTCTGGGTGGGCAGATCCTCGGGGTGGTCGGCGTGCACCGGAGCGTCGACGAGCCGTACACCGACGAGGACCTGACGAGCCTGCAGCCGTGCGCCGACCTGCTCGGGCTGCGCCTGCAGGTGATGGACCTGCGCAACGCGGTCGACGCGCATCGGGACGACCGGGACCGGCTGATCGCCCAGGCGATCTCTGCGCAGGAGTCCGAACGGCGCCGGATCGCGTCCGACCTGCACGACGGGGTGACCACCGCGCTGGCCTCGATGTCCTTTCACCTCAACGCGGCCGAGCTGTCCCTCGCGGCAGCGGAGGCGGAGTGCGCCACGTCCCGTCCCGACGGCACGAGGCTCGCCCAGGCGCGCTCGCAGATCGGTGTGGCACGGACCCTCGCCGACCGCGCGTACACGCAGACCCGCGCGGCGATCACCGGCCTGCACAGCCTGGTCCTGGACGACCTCGGCCTGGTCGCCGCCCTCGAGTCGTTGGCAGAGACCGCTCCGGACGCGGTGATGGAAGCGGTGTGCGACCCGCCGGAGGAGTTTGCCGACCTGCCCGACCACGCCGCGGCAGCGCTCTTCCGGATCGCCCAGGAGTCGACGAGCAACGCGATCCGCCACGGTCACGCGAGCCTGGTCACGGTGAGCCTGCGCCGGGTCGGGGACGACGTCGTCCTCGGCATCTCGGACGACGGGGTCGGCTTCGACGTCCGTCAGGGGCCGACAGACCGGGCCGCGGCGCGTGCGGCCGGCACCGAGGGCGCCCATTTCGGGTTGTCGTCGATCGCCGAACGGTGCGCCCTGGTCGGTGCGTCGCTGCGGATCGATTCGATGCCCGGGCGCGGCACGACGGTGATCGTCGATCTGCCCGTGGTGCACGCGCCTGAGCCGACGGGTTGAGACTGCCCCGGCGATGCCCGCGGCAGACGGGTGCACCGTTGCAGCCGTCTCACCCCCGTCGTCCCCCGTGGGGGTGAGGCCGACATCTGCCGCTGCGGTCTAGCGTCGCCGTCATGGCACTTCAGGCGCTGGTCTTCGACGTGGACGGCACGCTCGCCGACACCGAGCGTGACGGCCATCGGCCTGCCTTCAACGCCGCGTTCGCCCATGCCGGACTGCCCTGGCACTGGGGAGTCGACGTCTACGGCGGGCCGCTCAGCGTGACGGGCGGCAAGGAGCGGATCCGGCACTTCTGCGAGCGGCACGACCCCGGCTTCCTGGATCGACCGGATGCCGACGAGGCCATCGCCGCGCTGCACGCCGACAAGACCAGGCGGTACGTCGCGTTCGCGGCGAGCGGCAGGATCCGGCTCCGGCCGGGAGTGGCGCGGCTCGTCTCTGAGGCTCGGGCGACCGGAACGAGGCTCGCCATCGCGTCCACGACGCGCCCCGAGAACGTCACGGCCCTGCTCGAGGCCGGCCTCGGACATGACGCGCCCGGCTGGTTCGAGGTCATTGGCGCGGGCGACGTCGTGCCCCGGAAGAAGCCCGCGCCCGACATCTACACCTGGGTGACCGAGCGACTCGGCCTGCCACCCGAGGAGTGCCTCGCGGTCGAGGACTCCTCCGTGGGGCTGCACGCCGCCGTCACAGCAGGCCTACCCACGGTGGTGACCCGGAGCCCCTACACCGTGGGGCACGACACCACCGGCGCGCTCGCCGTTCTTCCCGACCTCTCCGGCGTGACGCTCGCCGACCTCGCGACCCTCCACGACACCGTTCACCCCGGCAGCCGCATGCGACCCGGGCCAACTCACTAAGGAGCAGCGCATGGACCAGGCACACCGCTACGCCGACCTCAGTCTGGGAGAGGCCGAGCTCATCGCGGGCGGCAGGCACATCCTGTGCGCGTACCGCATGAAGCCGAAGGCGGGCCTCGCCTATCTCGAGGCGGCCGCGCACTTCGCCGCCGAGTCCTCGACCGGCACGAACGTCGAGGTCTCGACGACCGACGACTTCACCAGGGGCGTCGACGCGCTCGTCTACCACGTCGACGAGGCGAACGAGGACATGCGGATCGCCTACCCGCTCGACCTGTTCGACCGCAACGTCACCGACGGCCGGATGATGATGGTCTCGTTCCTCACCCTGACGATCGGCAACAACCAGGGCATGGGCGACATCGAGCACGCCAAGATGGTCGACTTCTGGGTCCCGCCCGAGGTCATCCGCCAGTTCGACGGGCCGTCGATGAACATCGAGGACCTGTGGCGCATCCTCGGTCGCCCGGTCAAGGACGGCGGCTTCATCGCCGGGACGATCATCAAGCCCAAGCTCGGGCTGCGTCCTGAGCCGTTCGCCGAGGCGGCGTACAAGTTCTGGCTCGGCGGGGACTTCATCAAGAACGACGAGCCCCAGGGCAACCAGGTGTTCTCGCCGCTGAAGAAGACCGTCCCGCTCGTCTACGACGCGATGAAGCGGGCGATGGACGAGACCGGCGAGGCGAAGCTGTTCTCGATGAACATCACGGCAGACGACCACCACGAGATGCTCGCGCGCGCCGACTTCGCGCTGGCCACCTTCGGGCCGGACGCCAACAAGCTCGCGTTCCTGGTCGATGGCTACGTCGGCGGGCCGGGAATGGTCACGACGGCGCGGCGGAACTACCCGAACCAGTTCCTGCACTACCACCGGGCCGGCCACGGCGCGATCACCTCCCCGAGCGCCAAGCGTGGATACACCGCGTTCGTGCTGGCCAAGATGTCCCGCCTGCAGGGGGCCTCGGGCATCCACGTCGGCACGATGGGGTACGGGAAGATGGAGGGCGGCACCGACGACCGGGTGATCGCCTACATGATCGAGCGGGACGAGGCGCAGGGCCCCGTCTACTTCCAGAAGTGGGACGGTATCAAGGCCACCACACCGATCATCTCGGGCGGCATGAATGCCTTGCGTCTGCCCGGGTTCTTCGCGAACCTCGGCCACGGCAACCTCATCAGCACAGCAGGCGGCGGTGCCTACGGGCACATCGACGGTCCCGCCGCCGGGGCGCTCTCGCTTCGCCAGGCCTACGAGGGCTGGAAGGCCGGGGTGGACCCGGTCGAGTGGGCGGCGACCCACCGCGAGCTCGCCCGCGCCTTCGAGTCCTTCCCCGGCGATGCCGACACGATCTTTCCTGGCTGGCGCGAGCGGCTCCTGACGACCGCGTAGCAGTCTGAGCTGCCCGTCGGTGAGGGCGGTGGCTGCAGCACGCGGTGCTTGCTTCGTCGGTCGACCACTACCGGCCTACGGGGCAGCAGGATCGGGAGCGTCCGCACGGCAGCCCCACCGCGAACAGCGGGAGCGAGTGCGGGATGCCCATCCGAGTCGATACCCGCGGGGTTGAGAATCCGTTCGTGAGACTGACGACGGACAGCGCAGCAGACGACACGCACGAGCAGGTCGACGTGCAGGATCGCGGCGCGGACGACACAAGGTCCGAGGGCGACCGCGAACGTGGTGCACCGCCCCGAGGCGGGGCCTGGGACGTCGAGCGGGATCATCGACACACGCATGTCCACCGACCGGCTCCGGGGCCGGTGGTCGCCGTCCGTTACCCCTAGGGGTATTCTGATGAAGCTCGCGCAACGGTGCGCGGCTGGGCCGTGCGCGTGGACACCGCCGCGGCAGGAAGAGGAGGTGCGCCCATGGCACGCGTGGTCATTCTCGGAGCCGGTGTCGCCGGTCACACAGCGGCCCTGCACCTGCGGCGGTGGCTGGGACGCGAGCACGAGGTCGTCGTCGTGTCGCCGAACTCCCGGTGGAACTGGATCCCGTCGAACATCTGGGTCGGCGTGGGCCGGATGACCCGCAGCCAGGTGACGTTCGCACTGGCGCCGGTGTACCGCCGAAAGGGGATCACGTTCCACCAGGCCCTCGCCACGACCCTGTTCCCCGAGGGCACCGCCGACGATCCCACCCCGGCCGTCGAGATCCGCTCCACCGCGCCCGACGGGGCCGGTGAGACGAGTCGTCTCACCTACGACTACCTGGTCAACGCCACCGGACCCCGGCTCAACTTTGCCGCGACCCCCGGGCTCGGTCCGGACGGCAACTCGCTGTCGGTGTGCACCGACTCGCACGCGGAGCATGCCGCCCACGAGCTCGGCCTCATCATCGACAAGCTGCGGGCAGGCGAGCCGCAGCGCCTCGTCATCGGCACCGGCCACGGCACCTGCACATGCGAGGGCGCGGCGTTCGAGTACACGTTCAACGTCGAGCACGAGCTGCGCGCGGCCGGCGTGCGCGACAAGGCCGAGGTGGTCTACCTCAGCAACGAGTACGAGCTCGGCGACTTCGGCGTCGGCGGTCTGACCTTCACCGAGCGCGGGTACACGACCTCGAGCCGGACATGGACCGAGTCCCTGTTCCGCGAGCGCGGCGTCCACGCGATCGTCCGCGCCCACGTGCAGAAGGTCGAGCCCGGCGTCATCCACTACGAGCAGCTCGACGGGTCCACGCACGAGCTGCCGTTCGACTTCGCGATGCTGCTGCCGCCGTTCCGCGGCGCCGACCTGACGGCGTACGACCGTGCGGGCAACGACATCACCAGCCGGATGTTCGCCCCCAACGGGTTCCTCAAGGTCGACGCGGACTACACCGCCAAGCCGTACGCCGAGTGGGCCGCGAAGGACTGGCCCAGCACCTACGAGTCGGCCGCGTACGCCAACATCTTCGCCCCGGGCATCGCGTTCGCACCGCCGCACGCGATCTCGGTGCCCCGGACCAGCCCCAACGGCACCGTCATCTCGCCGGCGCCGCCGCGCACCGGGATGCCTGCGGGGATCACCGCGCGGACCGTGGCCGCCACGATCCGCGACCGGATCGTCCAGGGCCCGCAGGCGCCCGCCCACCGCGCGTCCATGGCGCAGATGGGTGCGGCCTGCGTCGCGTCGGCCGGCACCGGGTTCACCCAGGGGACCGCCGCCGCGATGACGATGTACCCCGTCGTGCCCGACCGGGAGGCATTCCCCGCGACAGGCCGCGACCCCCGCGGAACGTCCGGCGAGATCGGGCTGGCCGGGCACTGGATCAAGGCGATCCTGCACTACCTGTTCCTCTACAAGGCCAAGGCCCGCCCGCTCTGGTTCCTCATCCCCGAATGACCCCACAGCCCGAGAGGACGGAAGAGCCGATGGACAACAGCACCGCCGAGTCGATCGCCGCGGCACCCCTGCCGACCAGCCGCACGCTGCGCCTGCGCCGCAACGTGCCGTTCCAGCTGCTGCGGTTCGCCGCCATCAACCTGCGGATGGCCAGGGTGATCCTCCGCGGGCACAGGTGATGCGGCACACGTGACGGTCGGTGCCGTCGAACGAGACCCGACGCCGCGAGCACCGACGGGGTCGTCCGCTCTCAGGCGAGCCCGTACGGCAGATCGGTGGCGGCAGCGATCTCCATCAGACGGTTGTACTTCGCGACACGCTCACCGCGCGCCGGCGCACCGGACTTGAGCTGGCCGCACCCGGAGGCGACCGGCAGGTCGGCGATGAAGTCGTCCTCGGTCTCCCCCGACCGGTGCGAGACCATCTGGGTGCATCCGGCCTCACGGCACAACCGCATCGCCTCGAGGGTCTGGGTGACCGTGCCGATCTGGTTGAGCTTGATCAGGGCCGAGTTGCCGACCTTGCGCTCGATCGCCTCGGCGATGATCGCCGGGTTGGTCACGAAGATGTCATCACCCACGATCTGCGTCGTGGCCCCGAGCCGCTGCGTGAGCGTGGCCCACCCGTCCCAGTCCCCCTCGACCAGACCGTCCTCGATCGACCACACCGGGTAGTCGCGCACGATCGCCGCGTAACGCTCGATCATGTCCCGCCCGCACGGCCTCGGCCATCGACGACCTCGCCGGGACGCGAAGGCGAGACGGAACGCCTGACCTACGACTACCTCATCAATGCCACCGGGCCGAAGCTCAACTTCGGGGCGACCCCCGGCCTCGGCCCGGACGGGAACTCGCTGTCGGTCTGCACACCGTCGCACGCTGTCCAGGCGGCAGCTGAGCTCGAGAAGGTGATCGCCAAGCTGAGGGCCGGCGAACGACAGCGGCTCGTGATCGGCGTCGGTCACGGCACGTGCACCTGCGAAGGTGCGGCATTCGAGTACGCATTCAACGTCGAGCACGAGCTGCGGGCCCACGGGGTGCGAGAGCTCGCCGAGGTCGTCTACCTCACCAACGAGTACGAGCTCGGCGACTTCGGGGTCGGCGGGATGGTCTTCGAGCAGCAGGGCTTCCTCAGCTCGAGCCAGCTCTGGACGGAGTCGCTGTTCCGCGAGCGGGGCGTGCGCGCGATCGTGCGGGCGCACGTCGAGAAGGTCGAGCCGGGCAAGCTGTTCTTCGAGACCCTCGACGGCGAGCAGGACAGCCTGACGTTCGACTTCGCGATGCTCCTGCCACCGTTCCGTGGTCAGGAGCTGTCTGCCTTCGACCGCGACGGCACGGACATCACCTCGACGATGTTCGCGCCGAGCGGCTTCCTCCGCGTCGACGCCGACTACGCGACCAAGCCCTACGACGAGTGGCTCGCCGCGGACTGGCCCTCGACCTACCAGAGCCCGGCCTACAGCAACGTCTTCGGGGTTGGCATCGCCTTCGCCCCGCCGCACCCGCCCCCGGACGAGCCCCCGAGGGACCGTGATCTCCCCCGCCCCACCTCGCACCGGCATGCCGTCCGGGGTGATGGGCCGTCAGGTGGCACGCAGCATCAACGACATGATCCGCACCGGCTCACAGACCCCGACGCACACGGCATCGATGTCCGCCATGGGCGCCGCCTGCATCGCATCCGCCGGCACCGGCCTGCGCCACGGCACCGCAGCTGCCATGACCATGCACCCGGTGGTCCCTGACTACGCCCGCTTCCCCGGGAGCGGCAGGAGCGTGAAGGACACCTACGGAGAGGTCGGGCTGGCCGCCCACTGGGTCAAGCGGCTTCTGCACTTCCTCTTCATCTACAAGGCGAAGGCCCTCCCGGGATGGTTCCTCATCCCTGAGTGACGTGCACCGCCCGCCGACAACGACCTGACTCGAGGAGATCCCATGAACCTTGCCGACGACCGCATCGCGGCCGCTCCGCTGCCCACCGCCCGCACCCTTCGCCGACGCACCTTCATCCCGTTCCAGCTGTGGCGCTTCCTGCGGATCAACCTGCGCATGCTCACGATGATCCGCAGGTCCGGCCACTAGAGCAGGACGTCCGCTCCGAGCCGATACCCGTGGGAGTATTTCCCGGTGGGATCGACGACGGACAGCGCAGCGAACGTGAGGCACGAGCAGGACGTCGCCCCGGACGACACCGCCCGGGCCGACGACGGCGCGTCCGACGGTTCCTGGCTCAACCTGCCCGAGGTCGCGGTCGCTCGTCGGCGAACCCTCCGGGTCCTTCTCGTCGCCCAGGTGCTCGGTTCGCTCGGCATCGGTGCCGCGCCGTCGATCGGCGTCCTGCTCGCCCAGGAGCTCACCCGGTCGGAGGCCTGGGCCGGCATCGCACGGGCGTCGGT
>NZ_DASUIR010000014.1:0-8948 GCF_036279715.1 Cellulomonas sp.
CGGCGGGGCGTTCGGAGAGGTCATGCAGGTCATCGGCTCCCAGGGTCTGCGGCCCGACGGGATGCCGTTCGGCTGCTACGTCCCGGGTCCTGACGGCCTGCAGGTCGAGGCCGGCTTCCCGACCAGCGCACCGGTCGAGCCGGCCGGCCGGGTCGTCCCGTCGTCGCTGCCGGTCGGCACCGCGATCCAGGTGCTGCACCACGGTCCGTACAGCGAGGTCCCGGCGGCCTATCGCGCTGCGGAGTCGTGGCTCGCCGACAACGGCTGGGAGGCCACGGGCCCGCCGTGGGAGTCATACCTCGACGCGCCGGAGGCCGCCGAGCCCCGGACTCTCGTGCACGTGCCGTGCCGTCCTCGGTGACCCGACAGGGTCGGCCCGCCCGCAGGCACTGCCGTCCTAGGCGCCGCACGCCTACCGTGGGCTATCACGGGACCAGCGTGAGCAAGGGGCGACCATGACCACTCTGAAGAACCGGCCACGGACCGCCCTCGTGGTGGTCGACGTGCAGAACGGTGTCGTCGTCGGCACCCACGACCGCGACACCGTCGTCGCCCACATCCACGAGCTGGTGGACAGGGCTCGGCTGGAGCACGTGCCCGTCGTCTGGGTGCAGCACGCGGACGAGCAGCTCGTTCGCGGCAGCGACGACTGGCAGATCGTCCCCGAGCTGGCTCCGGGCGACGGCGAGCCGCTCGTCGAGAAGGGCTACCCCGACTCGTTCGAGGAGACCACGCTGGAGTCCGTGCTGTCTGGCCTGGGCGTCGGGCGGCTCGTCGTCGCAGGCGCCCAGACCGACGAGTGCATCCGCTCGACGCTCCACGGGGCAGTCGTGCGGGGGTACGACGCCGTCCTCGTCAGTGATGCGCACACGACGGAGGACCACAGCGCATGGGGTGCTCCACCACCCGACAAGGTCATCGCGCACACCAACCTGTACTGGGCGTCTCACACGGCGCCCGGGCGAACGGCGGGCACCGCCGAGACCGCCGAGGTCGACTTCGGGCGGCCTGGGACGACGTAGCGGGACGGGTCGTCGCCCGCCGCATCCGTGCTCACGGTCGGTCCAGGCTCGTTCGTCAAGCCCCTGACGCGGGACGCCTGCCGGGTGGATCATGAGAGGCCACGTCACACGTCGGGAGGCCGAGATGGGATCGCATCACGAGCACGACGCACGGCAGCAGAGGAAGCCGAACCTGGTCCGGCTGGCGACGATCGGACTGGCCGCCGCCGCCGTCGTGAAAGAGCTCCGTACCCCGCAGGCGGAACGCGAGTGGCACGGCACCGTCGCCGGATTCGTGCCGTACGACTTCCGTGCTCCGACGGTCGCCCGGTTCAAGGAACGGCTCTGGGCGCCGGACGACGAGCACCTCATCACACCGCAGCCGTTCGGCGTCGGCTGGACCGTCAACGTCGGCAGGGTCGTCGCGCTCGTGCGCAAGCAGATCGACGACAGACAGGAGTAGCGCCATGACGCCGACGCTCGCCACCCGAACGCTCGAGGTGCCGGACGCCACGCTGACCTACGACGTGCGCGGCCCGCTGCCGCCCGCCGACGGGGCCCCGCCTCTCCTCCTCATCGGTCAGCCGATGGATGCGAGCGGCTTCGCGACCCTCGCGTCCTACTTCCCGGACCGCACCGTCGTGACGTACGACCCGCGGGGCCTCGGCCGCAGCACCCGCAGCGACGGCACGGAGAACCGGCCGGACCAGCAGGCGGCGGACGTCCACCTGCTCATCGCCGCGCTCGGCGCCGGACCGGTCGACCTGTTCGGGAGCAGCGGCGGCGCCGTGACCTCGCTGGCGCTCGTGACTGCGCATCCCGACGACGTGCGCACCCTCGTCGCGCACGAGCCTCCCGTGATCGGCGTCCTGCCCGACGCGGAGCAGGCCTTCGCTGCGGAGCACCGGGTCAAGGACGCCTACGACGAGCGCGGATGGGGTGCGGGCATGGCGGCGTTCATCGCCCTGTCGTCGTGGCAGGGCGAGTTCACCGACGCGTTCGCGAGCCAGGCCCCCGACCCCGCGGTCTTCGGCCTGCCCACGGACGACGACGGTGCGAGGGACGACCCGCTGCTGTCGGGGGCGTCGGCGCCCGTGACCGCCTACCGACCTGACTTTGCCGCGCTGACCGCCGCGTCGACCCGGATCGTGATCGCGGCAGGCATCGAGAGCCAGGGTCTGCTCACCTGGCGCGCCTCCGCCGCGATCGCCGCCGCGACGGGACAGGAGCTCACGGTGTTCCCGAGCAACCACGGAGGCTTCCTGGGTCCGGAGTTCGGCCGACCGGGTCAGCCCGAGGCTTTCGCTGCGCGGCTCCGCGAGGTCCTGGCCGACGCCGGGTGACCTGGTGCGCGACTAGACGAATCGTCGGACCCCCGGGATGCGCGTGACGAGCGCGCCCACGCCGAAGGACACCAGCACCCCGAGGACGGCAACCACCAGCCACTCGACCTCCGGCGGCCACACCACGGCGTGACTGGCGAGCACCAGCCCGACGAGGACGATCTGGTGGACGACGAAGGCGCCGAACGCGGCCCGGCTGGCCTCCCGAGCCAGTCGGCCCTGGTGGTCGAACAGTCGACGGAACACGCCCACGAGCCACAGCGGCATCGAGACGACGAGCGCGCCCTCGATCGCAGCGAGGACGAGCGACTGCCAGGTCCCGTTGCCGGCGAATGCCTCCAGGTCGGCGCCGAGCACCCCGGCGGTCCCGACGACGAGTGCGGCGCTGACCATCGAGGCGGTCCCGACGAGTCGCGCCCACCGTGCGATCTCCGGCGGGATCGGATCGAACCAGCCGCGCTCCGCACCGACGACCCCGAGGGCGAAGCCGGTGACCCACGCCGGGGCCTGACCCAGGGCCAGCCTGCCGACCTCCGCACCGACCGGGACCTCGAACCGCACGAGCAAGTTCACGAGGGCGACGGCGACCGCGGCCCCGACGAGCTGCCGGCGACGCATCGGCGTCCGAACGTCGCGACGCGGGACGAGCTGGCGAGCGACCGCATGGACGACCGAGAACAGCAGCAGCACGGCGAGGAACCAGGTGGGTCCCCACGCCGGTGGGGTCGGCCAGGACCACCAGATCCGCTCGACCGTGTACGCCGCGAACCCACGGTCCCAGCCGGCGCGATCCGGGTCGGCCCACTCCACGAATGGCGCCAGGACGACGATGAAGAACAGCATCGGCACGCCGAGCCGGACGGCGCGGTCGACCAAGAACTTGCGCAGGCCCTTGCGTTCGAGGGACCGCGGCGTGAACATGCCGGCGATCATGAAGAACACCGCGAGGCCGAACAGGGAGGCGCTGGAGGCGAGGACGAGCAGGCTGAAGAGCGGCTCACGGACCGGTCCCTCGGTGAAGACCCAGCTGCCCACACCGGTCCAGGCGATGGTCACGTGCGCGACGATCACGCCGACGACGAGGACGGCCTTGAGCTGGTCCGCCCATGCCGCGCGTGAGCGCCCGGCCTGATCGGCCGCACGCGCTTGAGGAGCCATCCCGACGGGTGCCATGGCAGCCACCTCCACGACCACTGTCGGCACCGCACAGGACGGGACGGAAGGGGCGAAGGTCCCCGGGCGTCAGCTCCCCGCGGGCGGCTCCGCTGCAACGGTCAGGAGACCGCGGCCCGCACCAGCTCGGCGACCCGCTGCTCCACCGCGGGGCTCCACCGGAGGAGCGCATACGAGGCCGGCCACATGTCGCCGTCGTCGAGGTTGGCCACGTCCTGGAAGCCCAGGGTCGAGTACCGGTACTTGAACTTGCCCGAGTCCTGGAAGAAGACGACGACCTTGCCGTCCGCATCCGCGTAGGCGGGCATCCCGTACCAGGTCTTCGGCGACAGCTGGGGGGCGGCCGCCGTCACCGTCACGTGCACGCGCTCGGCGAGCGCCCGGTCCCCCGGCGCCATCTTCTCGATGCTGGCCAGCACGTCCTGCAGGCCGTCGGCCGCCTTGGCGCCCTTCTTGCCTTCGGCACGCAGCTCGGCTGCGCGCTCCTTCATCGCTGCACGCTCCTCAGCGCTGAAACCGCCGGACTCGGTCGTGGCATCCGTCGTGGGCATTCGCTGACTCCTCTGTGACGCTCACCGGCTCGGCGTCGTGCCAGCCTGACGTCGCAAGGCTAGGACCGACCCCCGCGCGACGCTTCTCGGATCCTGATCGGATCGAGGGACCGGGCCGAGGCGCTCAAGGTGGTCCGCGACGTACTTCGCGTCGCGACCGACGCCGTGGATCATCGAGGAGGCCAGGGAGTACTGGAACAGCTGGCCGAGGAAGTACAGGCCCAGCTGCGACGGGCACACGCCGCGCTCATGGACGGGCAGACCGTCCGGGCCGACGACGGGAAGGTCGATCCACGAGGTGTCGGGCCGGTACCCCGTGCACCAGACCACGCTTCCGACCGTCAGCGACTCGCCGCCCTCGACGACGGGCAGCCCGTCGGTGACCCCGACGACCCGCGGGACCCGGTGGACGCCGGCGGCTGCCAGGTCGGCGGTCTTGACCCGGATGAGCGGCCCGCTGTGGGCGAGGACCCCTGCCCGCGCACGCCGACCGATCGGGGTGCTCGTCGTGAGCACGTGGGCGAAGGCGGCGAAGACCAGCAGGCTCGCGATCCGAGAGGACGGGCGCTCGATCCTGAACGGCACCTGACCTGGGTGCCGGCCCGCGAGGTGGACCTGGTGGGTGCGGGACAGCTCCAGGGCGATGTCGGCACCGGAGTTGCCCGCCCCGACCACGAGGACGTCGCCGTCGGGGCTCTGCGCGGGGTTGCGGTACTCCGACGAGTGCAGCTGCGTGATGGTCGGTGCGAGCTCGGACCTGAAGGCCGGCGCCTGGGCCAGCCGGTCGAAGCCGGCCGCCACGACGACGTGGTCCGCGAGCAGCCCGCCCCCGTCGGTCTCGACGACGTAGCCCGCACCGTCTCGTGCGAGGCGCCGCACGGTCGTCCTCGCGCGGACCGGAAGGCCACGCTCGACCGCATAGCGCTCGAGGTAGTCGGCGAACTCCTCGCGCGTCGGGAACGCCCACGCCGAGCCGGGGTAGCGGCTGCCGGGCAGCGCGTCGTACCGCGCCGGGGTGAACAGACGCAGGGAGTCCCACCGCTGGCGCCACGAGTCCCCGACGCGCTCGTGCGCCTCCAGGATGACGAACGGGCGCCCCTGCTGGGCAAGGTAGAAGCCGGCAGCGAGGCCTGCCTGCCCGGCTCCGATGACGACGGTGTCGATCCGCTCGGTGACCATGACTTCTCCTCGGATATTTGTCCGAAGTGGGTTCGGATGAAAGTAGGATAGACCCGTGACATCGACAGTCAAGAGGCGCAGCTACCGCTCCGAGGTCCGTGCCGCCCAGGCGTCCGCAACCCGCGGCGCGGTCCTGATCGCGGCTCGTGAGCTCTTCACCTCCGAGGGCTACGACTGCCCGATCAGCCGGATCGCCGAGCGGGCCGGCGTGGCGGTCGACACCGTCTACTCGAGCGTCGGACGCAAGCCCGCGCTGGTCCTTGCGGTGATCGACATGGTGCTGGGCGACGCCGACCAACCCCTTCCGGCCGAGCAGCGCGGGTACGTCCAGCGCATCCGGGCGGCGTCGGGGGCACGGGAGAAGATCGCCATCTACTCCAGCGCCCTGACCCACGTGCTCCCGGTCGTCGCCCCGCTCCAGGAGGCCCTGCGTGACGCGGGCCGCAAGGACCCGGACTGCGCCGACACCCTGAGACGCCTCGAGGAACGGCGAGCGGGCAACATGCTGCTGTTCGCGCAGGACCTGCGGGCGACCGGCGAGCTCCGCGCAGACCTCGACGACCAGCAGGTCGCCGATCTCGTCTGGTCGACGAACAGCGCCGAGTACTTCTCGCTCCTGACCCGCCGGGGCTTCAGCCCCGCACGGCTCGGGTCCCACCTCGCCGACCTCTGGACGCGCACTCTGATCGACCCCGCGGTGTGGGTGTCGAGCTGCCAGCCGCCGACGAGCGGCTGACGGCTACCGGGCGACGGCGTACTGCGCGATGATCACGCCGGTCGTCGTCGTGAGTGAGCGCTCGAGCGTGAGGTCGACGCGCGCGCCGTCAGCGAAGAGCCGGGTGCCCGAGCCGAGCACGATCGGGTAGATCTGCAGGATGTACTGGTCGATGAGCCCGGCCGCATGCAACGAGCGCACGAGCTCGCCCGAGCCCAGGATCGTGAGCGCACCGTCGACCTGCTCGCGCAGCGCCGCGACCGTCGTGGTCCCCTCCCCCGCAACCAGCGTCGAGTTCGGGTAGACGAGCTCGCTGCCGGCCGAGCGGGACACCACGTACTTCGGGGACCCGGTCAGCACGTCGGTGAACGGGTTCGGCTGCGGGGCGCTCGTCCAATACCCGAGCACGTCGTCGTAGGTGCGGTGGCCGAACAGCAAGGCCCCTCGGCCCGCCATGCCCTCCGCGGCGAACTGCATCGACACCTCGTCCTGGTAACCCTGGCCCCACCCGCCCGCGGTGAAACCGCCGCGGGTGTCCTCGTCGGGCCGACCCGGGCCCTGCATCACGCCGTCGAGGGTGACGCTCTGGAACACACCAATCGTGGCCATCGATCGCTCTTCTCTCGTCTCGGTCCGCCGGGCCCGCGCTCCGTCGCGCTCCGCGCGCTGAGATGCGACGGGGAGATCCATCGACACCCACCGTACGAGGACGACGCGAGCACGTCACCCCGACCGCGAGCGCGGCTCCGCACGCCTTGCGGGCGACGTCGCAGTCCGCGCTCGACGGCGACCGTGGGCAGGTTGAGATGTCCCATGGACGACGTGCTGCGAGAGCTGAGCTTCACCGTGTCGGGGCGGATCGCACGTTCGCCGACCGGCTCACGCTCTGGGTGCGGACCGTCGACCGAGCCGTCACGTTCCCGCACCGCTGCGTGATCGCATCACGTCGCCCGTCGACGAGAGACGAGAGATCCTGTCCGCGCGCGCCCGCACGATGCTCCGACTGCGACGGTTGCCGACGACGACCACGAGGGAGTCGCATTCGAGCGCGTCGGCCTGTGCGATCCGGGCTAGTCCTCGATGACGTCGAGGCCCTGCTCGCGAAGCTGGGCCAGGTTGTCCAGCATGGTCTTCAGCACCTGGGGAGCGTGACCTTCCCAGACCTCCAGCTCGGCGACGACGCGCAGCGGGTGGCGGGTGCGGTAGGACCGCGTGGGGTTGCCTGGGAAGCGCTTGTCGGTCACGTTGGGGTCGTCCTCGAACGGGCCCATCGGCTCGACGACGTAGATGCGCCCCGGTTCCCCACTGCTGGCCAGAGCGGCAGCCAGCTCGGCTCCCCAGGCGGCTGTCTCCACGAGCGCGGTGAAGTAGATGTTGTTCGACACCCGGCCCTGCTGGAAGTTCGAGCCGTAGCCGGGAACGAGGTCGGCGCCGACCTCGAGCGCGGACTTCGTGCCGTGGTAGAACGGGCCCTCGACATGGGTGCAGTTGTCGTAGGTGACGGGCGTGCGGGCGCTGGACTGCTCAGCCATCGGTGTCGTCTCCTCGTTCGTCCCGGACCGCGGCGGGCTCGCATCGCCGTCATGCCGCCCGACGACGGGTCGTTCCTCCAGCCCATCGTGCCTGCTGCAGCAGCCCTGCGAGCACCAGAACCACCCGTGCGCTCATCTGCGCGAGCGGCGTGCAGCCCGCGCGGGCCTGGAGCATGCTGAGCACATGACCGACCGCGACGCCTTTCTTGCGTGGGTCAAGTCCGCGCGGCACGACGCGGAGGTCGCCCTCCACAACGGCGACGCGGGCCCACGCCGCGCAATCTGGTCCAGCACGGAGCCCGTGACCATCCCGCTGGTATGGAGCGCACGTCGACCTCCATCGACGGCGAACCTCGCAGCTACAGCTTGCGGGCCACCCAGGTGTACCGCCGTGAGGGCGGTGAGTGGAAGGTCGCCCATCGGCACGCTGACACCGTGACCGACTGACGTGCCAAGGAGGTTCCCGCGAGCCGTCCAGCGCACGAGAACGGGAGGAGGCGGTGATCTCGATGACGTCGTCCATGGCACAGGTCGATCCCACGGCTGCGCCGCCTGAGGAAGACCAGTGGCTGGTCCGGGCCGTCAGGCTCGCGCTCCAGAACGTGGCGGACGGGGGCGGTCCGTTCGGAGCAGTCGTCGTGCGCGGCGGTGTCGTCGTCGGCACCGGCCAGAACCGCGTGACCCGCGACAACGACCCGACCGCCCACGCCGAGGTGACGGCGATCCGCGACGCGTGCGCACGGCTCGGGGACTTCTCGCTCGTGGGGGCCCGTCTCTACAGCTCGTGCGAGCCCTGCCCGTTGTGCCTGACGGCTGCGCTGTGGGCGCGGCTCGACAGAGTGGTCTACGCGGCGAACCGCGACGATGCCGCGCGGGCCGGTTTCGACGACAGGGCCTTCTACGACCTGCTGCGTCGGGATCGTGCCGCCTGGCCGATGCCCGTCGTCGAGCGCAGGATCGCAGGCGCGGAGGCCCCCATCGAGGCATGGCTCGCATTCGCGGAACGCGTCGAGTACTGAAGGGCCGCGTGCGGCACATCGTCGGAGCGACGCCGGACCTGGCCGGGCCGACCACCCCTCAGGACGACATCGTGACCAGTAGGACGGGCGGCCTGATGACCGGGATTGACGGCATCTCCCGGCTCATTCCTCCGCGGTGAGCGGCAGCGAGCGAACGCTGCGGAACTGCCGGGGCTGCCCGTCGACGGGGTCTATGAACGCGATCTCGGCCGCGAGGAGCTGGAGGGGTCGACGGAAGTCGTCGACCGGGACGTCCTGCACGACGGGGTACAGCGGGTCGTCGACGATGGGGATGCCCAGCCCCAGCAGGTGGAGGCGCAGCTGATGCGTCCGGCCCGTACGGGGCGTCAGCCGGTAGACCCCGCCGCCGTCCACCTGACGCTCCAGCTCGACGAGCGTCTCGGCGTTGACGAGCGCCCCGGGCACGACCTCGGC
>NZ_DASUIR010000015.1:0-2359 GCF_036279715.1 Cellulomonas sp.
GAAGCGGATCGCGAGCTCCTCGTACACCGGGATGATCTCGACCGTGTCGCCGCGCACCCGGAACGTCCCGCGCGTGAACGCCATGTCGTTGCGCGTGTACTGCATCCCGACGAACTTCCGGAGCAGCTGGTCGCGCTCGACCTGGTCACCCACCGCGAGGTGCACCATCCGGTCGACGTACTCCTGCGGGGTGCCCAGGCCGTAGATGCAGGACACGGACGCGACGACGATGACGTCGCGACGCGTCAGCAGCGAGCTCGTCGCCGAGTGGCGCAGCCGCTCCACCTCGTCGTTGATGGACGAGTCCTTCTCGATGTAGGTGTCCGTCTGCGCGATGTACGCCTCGGGCTGGTAGTAGTCGTAGTACGAGACGAAGTACTCGACCGCGTTGTTCGGCAGCAGCTCCCGGAACTCCGTCGCGAGCTGTGCCGCGAGCGTCTTGTTCGGCGCCATCACGAGGGTCGGCCGCTGCAGCTGCTCGATGAGCCACGCCGTCGTGGCGGACTTGCCCGTCCCGGTCGCGCCCAGGAGCGTGACGTCCTTCTCGCCCGCGCGGATCCGTGCGGTCAGGTCGGCGATGGCCGTCGGCTGGTCGCCCGAGGGCGTGTAGTCCGACACGACCTCGAACGGGGCCATGGTCCGCTGCAGATCAGTGACAGGACGCATGGCTCAACGGTACGTCGCGGGTCCGACACGCGTTCCCGGCCGCTCACCGTCCGACGCCGCGACCGCCAGCCACGGGCGGGTCGTCAACCCCGCTCCGCCGCTGCCTCCGCTGCGCGCTCGGCGGCCAGCCGCGCCCACAGGTCATCGATCTGGGAGCGCAGGTTGGCGTCGCTGCCCGTGCCGTCGAGCACGACGTCCGCGACCTCGAGGCGTTCGGCATCGGACGCCTGCGCCGACACCCGGGCCTCGGCCTCGTCGCGAGACATCCCGCGCGTCCCGATGAGGCGCTCGACCCGCAAGACGGCAGGAGCGTCCACCACGACGACCAGATGGAACGCTCCCGTCTGGCCGGACTCGACGAGCAGCGGGATGTCGTGCACGACGACGGCATCCGGATCGACGGTCGCAGCGGCAGCTTCCACCTCGGCCGCGAGCCGTCGGACGATCGGATGGACGATCGCGTTGAGCCGATCGCGCGCCGCGCGGTCCGCGAACACGATGCTCGCGAGCCCCGGACGATCGAGCTCGCCGTCGCTCGTCAGGATGCCCGGCCCGAACTCGGCCACCACGTCTTCGAGGCCGGGCGACCCCGGCGCGAGCGCCCGACGCGCGAGCTGGTCGGCGTCGATCACGACCGCGCCCAGCTCCACTAGCCGCTGCGCCGCCACCGACTTGCCTGCTGCGATCCCGCCGGTCAGTCCGATTCGCTGCATGTTCCTCATCCTGCCCGATCCCGCCGCAGGCCGCCCCCGCCCGCGTCCACCCCTGGACGAAGACGGCCCTCGACGCACCGCGGGCCGGCCACCCGAGGGTGACCGGCCCGCCTGCGACCGTCAGGGCAGCGAGTGCCCCGGCTGTGTCAGTTGCCCGTGAGCTTCTCGCGCAGAGCCGCCAGCGCCTCGTCCGACGCGAGGGTACCGGTGGCCTCCTCGGCCGGGGCAGAGGAGTACGAGGACGCGGTCGCGACAGCGCCGCCACCGTCGCCGCTCGCTGCCTCGGCGTCCGCCTTGGCGGCCTCCGCGACCTGCTTGCGGTGGGCTTCCCAGCGCTCGTGGGCCTTGGCGTACTGCGCCTCCCACACCTCGCGCTGAGCCTCGTAGCCCTCGAGCCACTCGTTCGTGGCCGGGTCGAAGCCCTCCGGGTACTTGTAGTTCCCGGCCTCGTCGTACTCCGCAGCCATGCCGTACAGCGCGGGGTCGAAGTCGTCGCTCGTCGGGTCGAAGCCCTCGTTCGCCTGCTTCAGCGACAGCGAGATCCGGCGACGCTCCAGGTCGATGTCGATGACCTTGACGAAGACGTCGTCGCCGACCTGGACGACCTGCTCCGGGATCTCGACGTGGCGCACGGCCAGCTCCGAGATGTGCACGAGGCCCTCGATACCGTCCTCGACGCGCACGAACGCGCCGAAGGGGACGAGCTTCGTGACCTTGCCAGGGACGACCTGGCCGATGGCGTGCGTCCGGGCGAAGGCCTGCCACGGGTCTTCCTGCGTCGCCTTGAGCGAGAGGGAGACACGCTCGCGGTCGAAGTCGACGTCGAGAACCTCGACGGTGACCTCCTGACCGACCTCGACGACCTCGGAGGGGTGGTCGATGTGCTTCCAGGACAGCTCGGAGACGTGCACGAGCCCGTCGACGCCGCCGAGGTCCACGAACGCACCGAAGTTGACGATCGAGGAGACGACGCCCGGACG
>NZ_DASUIR010000016.1:0-10014 GCF_036279715.1 Cellulomonas sp.
ACCGCATCAAGCACCAGCGAGCGGAACCATCGCTGCGCCTGCGAGAGGCTGGCCTCGCGCCGCGTATACAACTCCACCGGTGTGCTCTGCGCGGGCCAGGGCAGCTCGGCGATGCGAAGGCGGGGGAACCAGCCGCAGAACACCCCCGCTACATGTCGGGGCAGCAGGACGACCAGATCTGTCGCCTCGAGCACGGCAGGCACGGTGCCGTATTCCTCCATGGTCAGCACGACCTGGGACATCAAGTCGTGTTCGGTCAGCGCCTGCACGGGATACACGTGCCCGCCACGGGCGGAGACCCGCACAAAGCGCCTTCCCGCGAACATGTCAGGCCCGGTCGGGGGCAGCGGATGCGCCCCGGACGACAGCGCCACGTATTCGACCGAACGCACGTGCGTCCTCCACAGCCGGGGTGTGGCGATCCGCGACACGGTAAGTGCCAGATCGATGGTGCCGCGGATTAGCGCGCTCTCAACCTCGTCCGAATCGAGCCGTTCTACCTGTATCCGCGGATCGGCGCCGACCCGCCCGAGGGCGGTCATGATCGGTGGGAGGAACGTCTGTTCACCGATCGAGGTGAGTCCGAGGACGAGTTCGCCGCTGAATCCGGTCGGTTCGAACACGTCCGATCCCATGACGGTCGCGTCTATCTGTGCCAGGGCGTTGTGCAAGGGCCCAAACAACTGCGTCGCCTTCGCGGTCGGCACCATGTCGTTCCCTTCGCGACGGAACAGCTCGTCGCCGAACCGCTCCCTGAGCCGCTTCAGGGAATAGCTGACCGTGGGCTGTGTCACGTGTAGGCGCCTGGCGGCGCCCGTGACGCTGCGCAGCTCGTAGAGCGTGACGAATGTCCGGAGCTGGTTGAGGTCGGTGAACGTCATGCCATAGATGATATCAATGGCTTTGTCTTTGCATATCTATTGGACCACAGTGGCGAACACCCCTAGAGTCGGTTTGGGGCAGCACTGATCCAACGAAGTGCAGCTACTCGCACCGCTAACACTTAGTGACAAGGACGACACGCGTGATTATCGACATCCACGGCCACTACACCACAGCTCCAACACAGCTCGGAGCCTGGCGTGATCTGCAGATCGCATTCACTGAAGGACGCGCGGACGCTCCTGACCCTGCAACCCTGCGCATCAGCGATGACGACGTCCGTGAGACCATCGAGGCCAACCAGCTCAAGCTCATGAACGAGCGCGGCAGCGACGTCACCGTCTTCAGCCCTCGTGCCTCGTTCATGGCGCACCACATCGGAGACCTCGCTGTGAGCGAGACCTGGGCCCGGATCTGCAACGACTTGTGCGCCCGCGTCAGCGAGCTCTACCCCGAACGCTTCCTGGTGGGGGCGATGCTCCCTCAGTCCCCCCGTGCTGATCCCGCGACGAGCGTTGCCGAGCTTACCCGCGCCGTCGAGGAACTCGGCGCTGTCACCGTGAACCTTAACCCCGACCCGTCCGGCGGCAACTGGACGTCCCCGCCGCTGACCGATCGCTCGTGGTACCCGATATACGAGAAACTCGTCGAATACGAGATCCCGGCGATGGTGCACGTCAGCACGTCGTGCAACCCGGCCTTCCACACGACCGGAGCGCACTACCTCAACGCCGACACCACCGCGTTCATGCAACTGCTCCAGGGCGACCTGTTCCGCGACTTCCCCGATTTGAAGCTCGTGATCCCTCACGGCGGCGGCGCCGTTCCCTACCACTGGGGGCGCTTCCGTGGGCTCGCAATGGCGCTGGGCAAGCCCGAAATCGAGGAGCACCTGCTGAACAACGTGTTCTTCGACACCTGCGTGTACCACCAGCCGGGCATCGACCTTCTCACCAAGGTCGTCCCGACCGAGAACATCCTCTTCGCGAGCGAGATGATCGGCGCCGTCCGCGACGTCGACCCGCGCAGCGGACACTACTTCGACGACACCAAGCGGTACGTCGACGCCACCACGAACCTGAACGACGCGCAGCGCGCGCAGGTGTTCGAAGCCAACGCCCGCCGTGTCTACCCACGGCTTGACCGCGCCCTTACTGCGCGCGGACTCTGAAAGGACCATCAATTGCGACTGAACAACCTAGGCATCGTCCGCACCAACATCGAACGTCCGGATCCCGCGGACGTCAAACGGCTTTCGCAGTTCGGCGTCGCCACTATCCACGAGGCGATGGGGCGAGTCGGGCTCCTGCGCCCCTATATCCGGCCGGCCTACACCGGCGCTAAGCTCTGCGGCCCGGCCGTGACGGTGCTGCTGCAGCCTGGTGACAACTGGATGTTCCACGTCGCCGCCGAGCAGGTGCAGGAAGGCGACGTGATCGTCGCCGGATGCACCACCGAGAGTGAAGACGGCTTCTTCGGTGAGCTGCTCGCGACTTCGCTCACCGCGCGCGGCTGCAAGGGCCTCGTCATCGACGGCGGCGTGCGCGACGTCGCCGACCTCGAGAAGCTGGACTTCCCGGTATTCTCTCGCGCGATCAACTCGAAGGGCACCGTCAAGGCGACCCTCGGATCGGTGAATATCCCCGTAGTGGTCGCGAACGCCGTGGTGAACCCTGGCGACGTGGTCGTGGCCGATGTCGACGGCGTCGTGGTTGTCCCGCGCGAGCTTGTCGGAGCGGTGGCAGACGCCAGCCAGAAGCGCGAGGATAACGAGGAGGCCAAGCGTCATCAGTTCCGCGAGGGCGTGCTGGGCCTCGATATCTACAACATGCGCGAGCCGCTGGCCAAGGCCGGCCTCGAGTACGTGGAGGCATGAGCACCATGGCGCACGGGGACACCAGCGGCGGCTTCGAGAAGTCGCCCGGATGGCTCGACTGGTACGACGGGCCCTCGACTCCGACGTTTCGCGTGCCCGCAGGCGCGGTGGACGCGCACTGCCACGTCTTCGGCCCGGGTGAGCAGTTCCCGTACGCGCCGGAGCGCAAGTACACTCCGTGCGACGCCTCGGCTGAGCAGCTGTTTGCGCTGCGCGACCACCTCGGCTTCGAGCGCAACGTGATCGTACAGGCCACCTGCCACGGCGCCGACAACCGCGCCCTCGTCGACGCGCTGCAGCGCAGCGAGGGTCGCGCACGCGGTGTCGCCACGGTTCGCCGGGACGTGACCGATGAGGAGCTCGCCGAGTTGCACGCCGCCGGCGTCCGGGGCGTGCGCTTCAACTTCGTAAAGCGTCTGGTCGACCGGGTGCCGACCGAGTCGCTCGACGCGATTGTCGCGAAGATCGCCCCGCTCGGCTGGCACGTGGTCATCTACTTCGAGGCCGAGGATCTGCCCGAGCTGTACAACTTCTTCTCGGCGATCCCCACCGACCTCGTCGTCGACCACATGGGTCGCCCCGACGTGACCAAAGACCCGAACGGTCCCGAGTTCGAGCTGTTCCTGCGCTTCATGCGGGAAAACCCGAACGTCTGGACCAAGGTTTCCTGCCCCGAGCGACTCTCGAGCAGCGGCCCGCGCGCGCTCGACGGCGAGCAAAATGCGTACACCGATGTCGTGCCCTTCGCGCGTCGCGTCGTCGAGGAGTTCCCCGATCGCGTGCTCTGGGGCACCGACTGGCCGCACCCGAACCTGAAGGATCACATGCCCGACGACGGGCTCCTGGTCGACTTCATCCCGCACATCGCACCGACCCCCGAACTGCAGCACAAGCTGCTCGTAGACAATCCCGCCCGCCTCTACTGGCCCGAAGGAGTATGACATGACGCTCGACAAACCGTACAAAGACGTACCCGGCACCATCATTTTCGATGCTGAGATGGCCCGCAAGGGTTACCACCTCAACCAGTTCTCGATGTCGCTGATGAAGCCCGAGAACCGCGAGCGCTACCTCGCCGACCGCGAGGCCTATCTCGACGAGTGGCCGCTGAGCCCCGCCCAGCGGCAGGCGGTGCTCGACATGGACCTGAACGCCATGATGGCCGAGGGCGGCAACATCTACTTCCTCAGCAAGATCGGCGCCACGCACGGCCTGAGCTTCCAGCAGATGGCTGGCTCGATGACCGGCATGAGCGAGGCCGCCTACCGAGACATGATGATCGGCGGAGGCCGTCGCCCCGAGGGTGTGCGGCTGAAGGATCTCGACGGATGGACCCCTCCCGCGCCGGCCGAGAAGTCCGAGGTCATGCGCCCCGATGCGCCGGCGAAGTACACGTCTGCGTTGTTCACCTCGCACGTGCCTGCGATCGGCGCGGCGATGGATCACGGCAAGACCGAGGAGCCTTACTGGAAGAAGGTGTTCAGCGGCTACGAGTGGACCCGCAAGTGGGCCAAGGAGAACACCCCCGACGTCGTGATCCTGGTCTACAACGACCACGCCACCGCGTTCGACTCGTCGATCATCCCCACCTTCGTGCTGGGCACCGGCGCGGAGTACCCGGTCGCGGACGAGGGCTATGGCCCCCGCCCTGTGCCCGACGTCAAAGGCTATCCCGAGTTGGCCGCACACATCGCTCAGTCCGTGATCCAGGATGACTTCGACCTCACGCTCGTCAACGAGATGGTCGTGGACCACGGGCTTACGGTGCCGCTGTCGCTCGTGTATGGCGATGTCGAGGAATGGCCCGTCAGGGTCATCCCCCTCGCCGTAAACGTGGTGCAGTACCCGGTGCCGTCCGGACGTCGCTGCTACGAACTCGGGCGTGCGCTCCGCCGTGCGCTGGACAAGTGGGACGGCGAGCCGCTCAATGTGCAAATTTGGGGAACCGGCGGAATGAGCCACCAGTTGCAGGGCCCGCGCGCCGGCCTCATTAACGAGGAGTGGGACAACGCATTCCTTGACCACCTCATCGCCGACCCCGTAGGCCTGACAGAATGGCAGCACATGGAGTACGTCGACGAGGCCGGCTCCGAGGGCATCGAGCTGGTCGACTGGCTCATCGCGCGCGGTGCGATGGATGATCAGTTCCAAGGCGAGAGCCCCGAGGTGAACCACCGCTTTTACCACGTGCCGGCGTCGAACACCGCCGTCGGCCACCTTGTTCTCACGAACCCGACCGACTGACCGCATCCGCATCCGCAACTAAGGAGCCCCCATGACTGACAAGATCCGTGTGGCCGTCGTCGGCGCCGCAGGCGCCTTCGGCATGAAACATCTCGACGGCCTGATGAACATCCCCGATGCCGAGGTGACCGTCGTCAGCGGCACGCGGCCCGAACCGACCCGGGCAGTTGCCGAGAAATACGGCGTCGAGAACGCCGTTGTCGGCCTGGACGCCGTGCTCGAGCGCGACGACGTCGACGCAGTGATCCTTGCGACGCCCACGGGGCTCCACGCGTCTCAGACCCAGGCGGTGCTCGCCGCCGGCAAGCACGTGCAGGTCGAGATTCCGCTGGCCGACTCGCTCGCGGATGCCGAGGCAGCGCTTGAGGCGGCTGAATCATCCAATCGCGTCGCAATGGTCGGCCACACCCGCCGCTTCAACCCCTCGCACCAGTTGGTACATAACCGGATCGCGTCGGGCGAGTTCAACGTGCAGCAAATGGACGTGCAGACGTACTTCTTCCGCCGCAGCAACACGAACGCGAAGGGCGAGGCCCGGTCCTGGACGGACCACCTGCTGTGGCATCATGCCGCGCACACCGTCGACTTGTTCGCCTACCAGGCAGGCAAGATCGTGCAGGCGAACGCGGTCCAGGGCCCGATCCACCCCGAACTCGGCATCGCGATGGACATGTCGATCCAGCTCAAGAGCGAGTCGGGCGCGATCTGTACGCTGTCGCTGTCGTTCAACAACAACGGCCCGTTCGGCACGTTCTTCCGCTACATCGGCGACACCGAGACTTACATCGCGCGTTACGACGATCTCTACAACGGCCGTGAGGAGCCGATAGACGTGTCGCATGTCGCCGTAAGCATGAACGGTATTGAGCTGCAGGATCGTGAATTCATCTCGGCTATCCGCGAGGGACGCGAGCCGAATTCGTCGCTTCGCCAGGTGATCGACTGCTACCGAGTGCTCGGCTCGCTTGAGAAGCAGCTGGCGTGAGGCTACCACCCACCGGTCTGGGCTGTATGTCGCTGAGCCACGCGTACGGCGTCCCCCCTTCCCGTGACGAGGGGCTGGCGATGCTGCGCGCCGCTCTCGATGAAGGCATCGGGATGCTCGACACGGCAACACTGTATGGCGGCGGCCGCAACGAAGAGCTTGTAGGTGCTGCGATCGCGGGGCGCCGCGATGAGGTCTTCCTGGCGAGCAAGTGCGGGATGGCGTCCGTCGATGGCGTGAAAGTCATCGATGGACGTCCCGATACGCTGCGCGCACAGGTCGATGCTTCGCTGACCCGCCTTGGCGTCGATTACATCGATCTGTACTACCTTCACCGGTGGGACAAGAAGGTGCCGATCGGCGATAGCGTCGGGGCGTTGGCCGAGATGGTCGCGGCGGGCAAGATCGGCGCAATCGGCCTGTCCGAGGTGTCGGTCGCGCGACTGCGCGAGGCGCAGGAAGTCACCCCTATCGCGGCAGTGCAGAACGAGTACTCGTTGTGGAGTCGCAATGCCGAGCTTGGCATGCTCGACGCCACCCGCGAGGACGGCGTGACTCTGGTTGCGTTTTCACCGGTCGCAAGGGGTTTCCTCGCCGATGCAATCAAGGACCCAGGTGAGCTGTCCCAGAACGACATCCGCCGCGGCATGCCGCGCTTCCAGCCCGAGCACTGGGGTGCGAATGCGGCGCTGCTGGCCTCCTGGCGTCAGCTGGCTGCGGAGGCCGGTTGCACCCCAGCACAGCTCGCGCTGGCCTGGCTGCTCTCCCGCGGAGATCACGTTCTGCCGATCCCGGGAACAACGAGCGTCGCGCACCTGCGTGAGAACATGGCGGCGGCCGACATCACTGTCGACGGCGCGCTGCTGACGCGGGCCGGCGAGCTGATTGGCACGGATACCATCTCTGGCGCGCGATATGCGCCAGCCTCTGCTGCCGAAGTAGACGCCGAGACTTTCGAGGATGCCGCATGAGGGCTATCTCGTCGATGGCCACCCGCCTAGTTCTCGCCGACCTCGCTGAAGCTGCAGCCGGGGCGGGGCTACCGCTTCTGCAGCTCGAATCCGAAGGCGGAGTGAACGCCGCCCAGCGGGTGACCGCCGGCGAGTCGTTCGACCTTGTGTTCCTCGCCGAGGACGCTCTCCAACGCCTCGCTGCCGAGGGGCACGTCGATCCGGCATCCATCGCCCCGATCGTACTGTCGGAGGTCGCCGTAGGCGTGCCCACACGCAGCGCCGATGCAGCCACACGTTCCGAAGGCACGGCCTTTGCCAATGCCGATGAGCTTCGCAGCGCCCTGCGCACGGCATCCCGCATCGGATACTCCACCGGTCCGAGCGGCACCGAACTGTTGCGAATGATCGACCACTGGGGCATGACCGATGAGGTCCGCGACCGGCTGGTGCAGGCCCGTCCAGGCGTGCCCGTGGCGCGCCTGCTCGCCGAGGGCGAGGTCGATCTCGGCCTGCAGCAGCTCAGCGAGTTGGTGGGGCAGCCCGGCGTGCGCATCCTCGGCGTCCTCCCCGCCGACTGCGCGATCAGCACGGTCTTCGCGGGTGCTGTCGCGACATCCTCCAGCGACGCGGCAGGCGCTGCGGAAGTGTTGGCCTTCTTCCGCTCCGACCTCGCCGCGTCCATCAAGTCCTCGCACAGCTTCAGCACGCCCTGAGGTCCTGCGTGACGGATTGGCTGATACGGGGTCCTGCAGACGTTACACCGATCCGAGGCGCGCGCAGACGACCGTAGAGAGCGAACGGGTGACGCGCGTCCTGCTGATTCCGGGTGCGCCTTGATGCACGTGTGCGAAGTCTGGTCCCCGTACCTTGCGTTGTTCATGGTCTTCCTGCCCAGCGCGTGCCCTCACGGGCACGGTGATGTCTGAGCTCTTCCGACGGTTGCGCGCTGTGACGGCGTCAGAGTGACGCACAAGGTGGCCATTTCCCGTTCGGTTGAACCACTCCCCCTATCAGCCAGATCTGGTGAAGGACACCGGCAACTCGTTCGCGCCGGCGTTCCATCTCATGTACTTCTCTGCGGTGGCGCTGTTTGCGCTCACCAGGACACGGGAGACCGCCGCACGTCTACGGCTCGGATCAGTTCCGGCGGCAGTGAGCAGCGAAGAAGGCCACCAACGAGCACGTCACTCCCCCGCGATGCTTCTGATACCCGTCCCCAGTGGCTCCGGATGACGAAGCCTGCACTAATCACGCCCCTGGGTCAGGGTCATTTCGACGGCCTCGCGGAACAACGCAGCGTCGGCCTCAAAGTTGCAGCTCACGCTGGGGATGGAAATTTGCATCCTTGCCTTCTGGGTTTCGCCAACTGAACGGAGGCGTCATGCCGCTCCATTCCCCCACTTCCATGAACGACCAGAAGCAACTTCGCTGTTTGATGCTCCTATGTCTCGTCAAGCGGCGTTAAGCCATTGCCGGTAGGCGGTTGTTAGTGCGGTGTCGTGGAGTTTTCCACGTTCAATTTCTGATATCCGGGCGGGTTGGACTCCGAAGTGGTTGGCGACGGTTTGAAGGGTGATGGCGCGTTGGAGCCGAGCGGGGCGAAGGTCCTCGGTTGCCGGGGTGGTAGGCGGGTTGGTCAGGAGCCGGTAAACCTCGCGGGCGATGGCGCGTTTGAGACAGCGGAGGGCTTCCTTGGTGCCTTTGCCTTCGCTGGTTCGTTTCTGGATGTAGGCCCTGGTGCGTGGTTCGCTGTTCATCCGGGTCAGGGCGATGCGGTGGAGCGCTGCATTGGCTTGACGGTCTCCGCCTCGGTTGAGGCGGTGGCGGTTGGTCTTGCCGGAGGACGCCGGGAGGGGGCTGGTGCCGCAGAGGGCAGCGAACGCGGCTTCGTTCTTGATCCGCTCCGGGTTGTCCCCAGCGGTTACCAGCAGTTGCGCCGCAGTCACGATGCCGATGCCCTTGGCCGCGAGCAGGGCCGGAGAGGTGGCCTGGACGAGGGCGCGCAGCTGGTCGGTGGCTTCGTCGATCTCTTCAGTGAGGCCGTGGTGGCGGCGGGCGAGGTGGCGCAGGGCAATCAGGGTGGCAGCCTCGGTCCCGGCGAGCACTTCACCCGGGCGGACGCGGCGCAGGGCCTCGAGCAGAGCTTTGCCGGTGTGCCGGGCGAGTTTCTCGCGCTGGGCCGCAGGGGCTGTGACCAGAACGGCCTTGATTTGGCGCAGCACGTTCGCCCGGGCCTGCACGGCCGAGTCACGCACCAGGTGCAGGACACGGATCGATTCCACGGGACCGTTAGCGTGTTTGGGTGCCGGCAGGTCATCGTGGGCAAGAGCTTCCCGGGCGGCGGCCACCGCGTCCAGAGGGTCGGATTTGCCGCGCAGGCGCCGCGCGGCCCTGTTGGGGCGGATGATTTCTGCGACGTCGAACCCGTTCCGGTGCAGGTGGCGGGCCAGGCCTGCCCCGTAGGAGTTGGTGCCTTCAACCCCGAACCGCACCGGTTCACCGTACGCCAGGGCGAACTCTGCCAAAGCCGCATAGCCTGCCCGGTCTGCCCGGAACTGCCGGTCTGCCAGCAATTCGCCGGTCCCTGCGTCCAGGACCGCCGCGTGATGGGTGTCCGCGTGCGTGTCGACGCCGACGAGAACCGTGCGTTGATTTGTCATGATGGAAGTGCCTTTCGCTCGAGCGCGGGGGCAACACCGGCCGGGCGGGCAGACAAGACGTTGATGGGGCCTCTTGGCCAGGCTCCTATAAGGTCATGTCCGCCCGGTCAGCGTGCACAGGACGTACTCCGCCGCCGGGTGGACAGATCAATTCCAAGGCACCAAACACAGGCCAGTCATTCTGCGGGTCACACCCAACAGCGAAGTACTTACATCATCAACGTCATTCTGATCCCGATCATCGCTGGGCGGGTCCTCCACGCAACCAGGGCGCTCCGCCCCGCTCACGATTTAAAGTTGCAATGTCGGTCACTGTCAGGGTGAAACAGAACTCGCCGGCGTTGTTGCCGCCCTCATGACCGACCAGGTCGATCTCCACGAAGCCCGCGACCGCGTCGTCCCATTCTGCCCAGG
>NZ_DASUIR010000017.1:0-2086 GCF_036279715.1 Cellulomonas sp.
GCGCGCAGGTCCCGCTCGGCGTCCGCGAGCGAGCCGACCTGACCGATGAGTGCCGTCTGCCACTCGGGCACGCGCGCGACCTCCCAACGCACCAGGTGGCCCGGCTCGTACACGCTGCCGAAGTCCTCGACCGTGGGGATCGCCGCGTACGACCCGCTCGCGGTCGCCACGAGCACGCACTCGCCGGCCGCGGCCGCGAGATGGCCGATGACGGCAGGGACGCCCGCGGGGTCGCCCGGTGCGGGCAGGACCGCCGCGACGCTGCGGGCGCCGACGGCCCACGCGGCCACGAGCTCGGCGAGGGTCGATCCGAGCTGGGCCGAGTCGGGCGCCTCGACGGTGTGCGGCTCGTCGTCGCTCTGCACGGCGGCGACGAGCCGGGCCACCGGCGCCGGGTCGGCGGCACTCGCCGGGCCGAGGTCCTGGAGCCACAGCGCGAGCGCGACCGACCGCGGCAGGTCGAGGTCGGGTGCGTCCATGGCTCCAAACTACGACGCGCGTCACGGTCGGACCGCTTCGGTCCGCGGCGGCTAGGGTCTGTGCCCATGACTGACGTGCTCGACCTGCAGGGCGTGACCATCCGGCGGGGGACCGCCACCATCCTCGACGGCCTCACGTGGCACGTCGGTGAGGGTGAGCGCTGGGTCGTGCTCGGCCCGAACGGCGCCGGCAAGACGACCCTGCTGCAGGTGGCCGCCGGGCGGATGCAGCCGTCGACGGGCACGGCCGACCTGCTCGGCTCGCGGCTCGGCCGCGTCGACGTCTTCGAGCTCCGACCGCGGATCGGCCTGTCGAGCGCATCCCTCGCCGACCGGATCCCGCCGGGGGAGACGGTGCGTGATGTGATCCTCACCGCCGCGTACGGGGTGACCGGCCGCTGGCGCGAGGCGTACGAGGAGCCCGACGAGACGCGCGCCGCCGACCTCATGGCGGCCTTCGGCGTGACCGCGCTGGCTGAGCGCAGGTTCGGGACGCTGAGCGAGGGTGAGCGCAAGCGCGCGCAGATCGCCCGCGCGCTCATGAGCGACCCCGAGCTGCTGCTGCTCGACGAGCCGGCCGCCGGGCTCGACCTCGCCGGTCGCGAGGAGCTGGTCGGAGCTCTCGCCGAGCTCGCCGGCGACCGCCGGTCACCGGTGCTCGTCCTCGTCACGCACCACGTCGAGGAGATCCCGCCGGGCTTCACGCACCTGCTGCTCCTGCGCGCCGGTCGCGTGCACGCCGCCGGGCCCCTCGACGAGACGCTGACCGCCGAGAACCTGTCCGGGGCCTTCGGCCTCGACCTCGTCGTCGACCGCGTCGGTGACCGCTGGACCGCACGCGCGTCCCGATAGCACGGCGGCTCGCCCCAAGACCCCACGGAACGGCAAAGCGACCACCTAGGATCGGTTGTGACGGCTGGACCGCGCATCGATGTGACGGCCCGCCCGCCATGACCTGGAGGTCGGCATGAGCGGTTGGCTGTGGTGGGTGGGCGGCGCGCTGCTGCTCGGGATCGCCGAGATCGTGTCGGTCCAGCTGGTCTTCCTGATGTTCGCCGGCGGGGCGCTCGCCGGCGCGGTCGCGAGTGCGCTGGGCGCAGGCATGCCGGTGCAGATCGGTGTCGCCGTGGTGGCGTCCATGCTGCTGCTTTTCGCGCTCCGGCCCTGGCTGCTGCGTCGGCTCCGGCTCCGGGTGCCGCTCGTCGAGACCAACGCCGCGGCGCTCGTGGCACGGGAGGCTGTGGTCCTGTCGACCACGACCGAGGACAGCGGCCGCGTGAAGCTCGGGGGCGAGGTCTGGTCGGCACGGGCCGCGCACGAGGGCGAGGTCTTCGCGCCCGGCACCGAGGTGCACGTCGTCCGGATCGAGGGGGCGACGGCCATCGTGACCGCCGCGGGCGGTGCTCGGCCGACCCCCCGCTGAACGCGCGGTCGACCTGACCGCGCCCGAACTGCCGTGCGAGATCCCTCGGACGGTCACACCGAGGAGAACACATGGATCAACCCGGGTACATCATCCTGGCGCTCGTCATCCTCTTCGTCGTCATCGTGCTCGTGCGGGCGGTTCGGATCGTCCCGCAGGCCACCGCGCTCATCATCGAGCGGCT